>JAHFOY010000034.1 GCA_023261485.1 Planctomycetota bacterium | reverse complement strand
AAAGGTTGCCGAAATGGTAGTATTTACCGCAACACCGGTTGTGCCACTGGATGGACTTGTGGAGCTAACCGTAATGTACGACGTTCCACCACCACCGCCGCCACCGCCACCACCACCACCACCACCACCACCGCCTCCGCCACCGCCTCCACCACCGCCACCGCCTCCGCCGGTTGACCAGGCAGTGTTATTACCACTGTCAGTCCAATTGACTACGGAAATACTGGCGCTACTTAAATTATTGGAATCTTTTACGTCAACAAAATTAACAGACCACGTTCCCTGTGGATTTATTTTCCATTGAGTCCCGTCAGTGGAGCTTCTTAAACGAAGCAAATTCCCTGACGCCCCCGTCAATGTCAGAGTAGAGGTAACAGCTTGTGTCTTATTTGCCTCAAAGGTAAGTTGGCCTCCAGCAACGGTACATTTTAAATTGTAAAAGGTGGCCGACCCATTAATGGCATGAGACGTTCCCGCAAACTCAACGGTACTATTGCCCGGGGTAAATGTGCCTGAGTTTGACCAGTTGCCATTCTCACTAACAGTAATAGTGCCTGTAGATGATTGCAAGGTTCCTGAACCGGCAACGGTGACAGTACCCGGAGCGTTTAAGGTTGCTGTATTGAGATTAACGGTAGCAGACGAAGGAATGTTGAATTCAACGGCCTCCACCTGTATATTTTGAATGGAGAACTGAATTAATAATATGATTCCAATAATCCTTAGAAGCATGAAGATGCCTTTTTTAAAATATTATGCATTAATCATTCCCGCTGGACATACCCATGGCAAACATATTTAGAGTTTTCACTGTCACTGTGTTTGCAGATGTTAAGTTAGTGACAAATACTTCAATGTAATCATTTTGATTTAATACAGGCATGACATGGATAGCAGTGGATTGTACAGAAGCACTAGACGGAAAATAATCTTTTATTATACTCTTCTCCATCCCGGTGGTTGTTCCATTCTTTGCGATAGCAAGTCCTACAGTATCACCAATATTAGTACTATATGAAGCTGTCATAGCCACATGAAATGTTTTTGTCGATGTACCTGTGTAAATCAATTTGTTATTTGTGTTACTTGTACCAAAAAACATGGAATTAGGATCAAATGTTGTAACTCCGGCAGCCTTAACATATGAACCAATAGTTGTTATTGTTGTACCGGTACTATTACCAGTACTATTATCAGTAAAATATATCTCGCCCATTGGCGGCGGCTCAAGTTTAACAACCAACCCATTATTTCTTGAAATTATTTCCCCTGACGCCGTCATCGTGCCTATCACATACAGCGCCGTGCTGGGCGTCGTTGTCCCCACGCCTACCTTGCCTGTGCTTGTGACATTCAGGATGTTCGTCGTTGTGCCCACGGCGAGAAGCGTTGCCGGAGTCGTAGTGCCAATGCCTACGTTGCCGCCGGTTGCCGCAGCGGTCAATGTGCCCGTTAACGCCAGGCTTGATGCTGTCATCGAACCAATCGCCGTTAGGGTCGTCGTCGTTAGTGATCCAAAGGTTGCATTGGTTGTCGTTAACGTGGTTATGTTTCCTGTGGCCGTATTTACTACCGCTGCCGTCATTGAGCCCGTATTCCCATTCACGGTAAATAAGCCTCCAGCCGCCGTTACCGTCCCTGTCACCGTTGCCGACCCCGTTGTCGTTAATACCGATACCGTGGTCGAACCGGCGCTTATTGTCCCGGAAGTAGTTATATTGCCCCCTGTCACCCCACCACTTACACTTATCCCCGTTAGGGAAGAACCATCTCCGGAAAACTTTGTTGCCGTAATTGTGCCATTTGAAAATATATCATTAAGGAATCGCACCGTTGTTGTACCGTGGAGGCTTGTGTTCGCGCTGATTGTGCCAATAGATAAAAACCCTGCGGTAATTGTCCCTAAACTTCCCGAAGTAGTTGAACCTACGTATAATGCGGAATTCAGAGTTGAAGTGTTTGTCCCGATAAGAATGGCGCCGTCATTCCTCACGGAAAGGGTATCTGTCCCGCTGCTGTTTCTCACCTTAAGTGATGTATCACTGCTGGAAGTAGATGAACCTGCCACATAAAGCATGGCATTTTGTGTCGTTGTTCCGATGCTCACCGTGGAAGAGCCCACGTACAATAATTTTGTTCCAGAGCTTACGTCCGTTCCTCTTACGACATTAAATGCGCTTGAAGCACCCAAAATTATTTCAACATCAGCAGCGTTAGCTATTCCAGATACCAAGCAAATAGAAACTTCCACTAAGAACAACAGCACAACAAAAATGTTCCTTTTCATCTCTATCGCCCTCCAATCTTCTCTTACTCGCGATTTTTCTGACAAATAACGAGCTACCGAAAACGGCTCAATTTTAATTTTAACTTGGTTTGCAAAGCATAAACCAGAGATTGGAAAACCATTAAGAAAATAAATAATTCTCCTTAACTACTGAAATCTTTACAGGTAACAGGTAGGCACTATTTCATTAACGATTTGGAGAGAATAGTCATGCATTAAAGAAGAACAATACAAAAAAGTTCTGGAAGTGAACAATATTGTAGTTATAGTACAAATAAAAAGGGGGCTGACCAAAAAGTAAATTTACTCACGAGATTTGTGCTTAACATCACTGCAAATCAATGATATAATTCTTTGGCTTCATACTTCATTCCGGAAATATTTCATCATTTTTATGGAGAAAAAGATGAAAAGTAAGGTCTATTTTATAAAGGTAGAAAATGGTGAAGGTGTTGTCTCGCTTGCGCATAAGACTAGCCGGTTATTTGATTTTGCCGGTTTTAAGGATGCGATTGACAAAAAGGACATGGTGGCGGTGAAGACGAGTTTTGGCGAAAAGGGTAATACCGGTCACCTCAAGCCGCCAGTCGTGAAGGCCGTTGTGGACAAAGTAAAAGAGTGTAACGGGAAACCTTTTTTGATAGAGACAAACACATTATATGAGGGTTGCCGTACCAACGCCGTTGATCACCTCTCGCACGCCCACGATCACGGTTTTGGATACGAAAATGTCGGCGCTCCCATCATTATTGGAGATGGGCTTTTCGGCGAGCATGACGTGCAGGTGGAAATTAACCAGAAATTATGTAAATATGCCTTTGTAGCAGGCGCAGCCAGGGCGGCGAATGCTATCATTTCAATTGCCCACGTTACAGGCCATTTGGCGACAGGCATGGGGGCTACACTGAAGAACGTTGGAATGGGACTCTCCGCGCGTGGGGGGAAACTGGCGCAGCATTCCGGCGTTATTCCTCAAATCCAAAAGAAGCGGTGTAATACCTGCGGTGTATGCGGCAGGTGGTGCCCGGCGGGGGCTATTAAGATGGGAGATCAATATGCGATCATCGACCCAAAGATATGTATTGGTTGCGGGGAATGTCTTGCCGTCTGCCGGTTTGATGCCGTAAAGATTGCCTGGGATGAGAGCACGGTCAACCTTCAAAAAAAGGTGGCGGAATACTGTCTGGCCATTACAAAGGGAAAGGCAGGGAAGGTCGCATACTTTAATTTCCTGACTCATATTACAAGACACTGTGATTGTATGGACAAGCCTTTTGAGCCGGATATTGCCGATATTGGCATCATCGCTTCCAGAGACCCGGTTGCTATAGAGAAGGCAACGACGGATATTATTAAAGAACGTATCGGAAAGGATTTTTTTAAAGAAGCCTGGCCGGGCATTGATTATACTGTTCAGATTTCTTATGCCCAGGAGATTGGGCTGGGGAGTATGGATTACGAACTGGTGCACTACGGTTAGAGAGCAGACTATCGAGTTTCTCGTGTTTGTTGAGTTTCTTGCGTTAACTATGCGAACTCAAGAAACCCAGAGAACCAACAAACTCAAAGTCTGTGGAATCTGGTTAAATTTAAAGGGGGAAACGAGATGACGGAGAAAACGCCCATCGTTATTGACTTTGACGGCACTATTTGTGAGCATAAGTTTCCGGATATCGGCGAACCCACGTCCGGTGTGAAGGAGGCGCTGGAGACGTTAAAGAAGGCAGGGTACCGAATTGTCATCCATACCTGCAGGACGGCATCGTACTGGAAAGGCATGATTCCGGGTAACCAGCCGAAGCTCATTGAAGGATTTATGAAATATCATAAATTACCTTACGATACTATATGGATGCCGGATAAACCTATCGGTGTTGCCTATATTGACGATAAGGCGATACGATTTGATAATAATTGGAAAGTTATTACAGAAAATATCCAGAATTTTTCAAAAAAAGCTGAAGGCTAATCATTCCTAAGATATTCACTTCCATTAAAAACTCTCAGACTGAAAATCTAAATAAATAGATTTTTGTCTAAAATTCTTGATAAATTCATCTGCTACTTTAACCATCTCACGTTCATACACATTTTTTGTAACTAATGGCTTTGTCAATAACTAGAACATATTTCTGTGTTGCTTTTAAAGACAATTATTTTTGGTACGATAATTGATTTAATAAACTCGTAACAATTTAGTTTTTTGAAAAATAATATTCATGCATTCATCGTATTACAGTAGGGGCAGGTTTTAAACCTGCCCCTACACGGTTTTGAGAAAAGGAGAATCAGAAAAATGAATAAAGATGTTGAAAATATAAAATTAGCAATACAAAAGAAAGAGCTTGGTATCGAACGATACAGTGACCAGATTAAGGTATTAAGCGACCCTCAAGCCAATGCTTTGCTAGAGGGCATTTTGCATAATGAGATACGGCACAAGGCGGAATTGGAAGACCATTTAGCCCGGTTATCCTAACTTGATGTTCAGGAATTTCAAACCGGCTATGTAGTGGCAAGACGCGCCTTGCCACTACTAGATTAAAAGCCACCGAATGCCTAATTAAATGCTAATGTAGGAAGATTGCAAAAAGGAGAAAGGGTGAAAATAGGAGAAAAATTTAAAAACAGGAGAGAGAAGATATGAGAGAGGGATTTAAGTCAGTGCTGGAATTTTTAGAGGCAGATTTGGAAATTGAGGAAGAACAGGAACATTTGTACAACCAATTAGCTGCGGTCTCAAAAGATGTAAAAGTAAAGGAGACCTTTCAACACCTGGCAAGGGCGGCCAAAGGTCACAAGGATGCGCTTGGAAGGATTATCAGGGATATTGAGTCAGACAATCATGACGTAAGTTTTTATTGCCTCATGTGCGGTTGGGAGATCGATTTTGGGAAGATGCCGTCCGTGGGGAACGAAGAGCGATGTTCATTGTGTTGCCAAAAGTTTGCCCTCGTGGATGTGGATAATGATTATGCAATAAAATACCTTCCGCAATAGGAAGTGGAAATAGTTCATGTCCGGAAATTTCAAAGTTGCAGTTGTAGTGCGAACTTTAGTTCGCATAGGCTGAAAGCGAACTAAAGTTCGCACTACATTGAAAAAGCTGCCGAAGGCAGCCTAATAAAAAAAGAGGGGGCGCAAAATACAGATGAGCGAGTCTTTAAAAGATATTAAATCAATGGCAATCCAGATGGAGTTGGATGGCATAAAGTTATACAACGATCTGGCAGCCAAGACGCTTCACCCGATGGGAAAGGCTATGTTTAAGTCCTTCATAGAGGATGAGAAATTACATGCCAAAAGGCTTCGGGCTTTATTGTCTGCTCAGAATGAAACAATTCCAGTAAGGGAAAAGAGGACAATAAATCCGCGGGAAAGGCTGGTTACTATTTTTCAAAATATGGGTGACGAATTGAAGAAGAAGGTAGACGTCAACACCAACGATATAGATGCTGTAAAGCTGGCTATGGGGATAGAGGAGAAGGGAATTCAATTTTATGAGCAGGCGGCCAGAGAAACTCGTGATAAAAGGGATAGTGAGACGTATCGTTTTCTCGCCGGTGAAGAAAAGACGCATTTCAGCATATTAAGGAATACCCTCGAATATTTGGAAAACACAGAACTGTGGGAGGCAGAGAGGGAGGGACGTATTTACGACATGTGGATGGATATGGTGAATAAAAAACTATGAAGGAAATACGAATTCATGCAAGGGCGGGGCAGGGTGCGATTACTACGGCAGCATTGTTGGGAACTGCCGCATTTATCGGAGGCAAGTATGCCTTGGCTTTTCCTCATTTTGGCGCTGAACGTATGGGGGCACCAATGAATGCCTTTGTACGCCTCAGTGATCAGGTGATACGCCTGCGCAGTCAGGTATATGAGCCTGATTATTTAATAGTGTTAGACCCGTCTTTGATGCGCGGGTTTGACGTCTTCGAAGGGTTTCGTCCTGGCGGCATAGCCATTATTAACCACCATGAAAAGGTGCAATGTCCAAAACCGATTCAAAATATAAAGGTTTTCACTGTCCCTGGAAATGACATTGCAACTGAAGTTCTTGGACGACCTATTGGAAACACGACGATATTGGGCGCTTTTGCAGCGGCAACGGGCGAGTTTGGATTGGAGCCCCTTCAACAGGCGATTTTAGAGCGTTTCTCCGGTGAGGTTGCCAAAAAGAATGCGGAAGCAGCCCGCCGTGGATATGAATGCATAACGAAAGGATTTTAAGGTGATTATTCCTGTTACTTCAAAACCTCGTACAAGCAAGGCAAACAAAACGGGTACCTGGCGGTCTGGCAAGAAGCCCCATTTTATCCAAAAGGAGTGTATTGCCTGCCGTTTATGCGTGATGGTGTGTCCGGAAGGTTGCATCTCCGGAGATAAGAGGTGTACTTATATTGCCGATTTTAAATATTGCAAAGGGTGCGGCAATTGTGCGGCTGTGTGTCCTGTTGCAGATATTGAAATGGTAAAGGAGGAATGGTGGCGTGAGACAATATCTTGAGGGTTCCCATGCTGTTGCAGAGATAGTGCGGTTGTGCAAGGCGCAGGTGATCTCTGCCTACCCCATTACTCCCCAGACACATATTGTAGAATCGCTGGCGCAAATGGTGGCGGACGGCGAACTCAATGCAGAATTTATTAATGTGGAAAGTGAGCATTCTGCGGCCTCTGTAGTCCAGGGGGCAAGCGCCACCGGCGTGAGAACCTATACGGCTACCACATCACAAGGACTCCTTTATATGATTGAGGTACTCTATAGTATTGCAGGTTTGAGATTGCCGGTAGTTTTGACCTGCGCCAACCGTGCTGTCTCCAGTCCAATTAATATTTGGAACGACCATCAGGATTCCGTAACGGTACGTGATGCGGGATGGTTACAGTTTTATGCAGAAAATAATCAGGAGGCGTGCGACCTGCATTTAATGGCCTACCGGCTTGCTGAAGACCACAATATAATGCTGCCCGTCATGGTGTGTATGGATGGATATATCCTGACGCATGCATACGAGGCAGTGGACTTGCCAGAGCAGTCACAGGTCGATAAATTTCTTCCGGAATTTAATCCCATACATTGTCTAAATCCAGATGATCCCATTTCTATGGGCGTCCTTATGGGGCCGGAATCGTACACAGAGACACGCTATGCTATTCATCAAACCATGATGGATGCGTTGAATGTTATTCCCGGAATTTCCGATGAATTTGAACGGGTATTTGGCAGAAAGGTCAATTGCCTGATTGAAAAGTATCGATTGGAAGATGCCACACAGGTCTTTGTCGCTATGGGTTCGATGGTTGGGACGATCAAAGAAATGGTTGATGGATTGAGAGAAGACGGGCAAAAGGTGGGTTTATTAAAGGTAATTGCACATCGTCCATTTCCCAAGAAAATTGTGTATGAAGCATTAAAAAATGCGAGGGAAATTGCCGTGCTTGAAAAGGCCATTTCTTTGGGAGAAGAAGGGCCTTTGCTTTCGGATGTCAAATCCGCTTTTTGCGGGTATGGTAATCAGCCCAAGATCAGCGGCTTTGTTCTGGGGTTGGGTGGAAGGGATATTACGAAGAAATCTATCTTTGAGGTATACTGCGCTCTCGCTGGCTCTCAGATAGATGTGAAATTTATAGATTTAAAAATCTAAAAGGAATCAAAAGATGGCTACGGAATTATTTTCATCTGGTCATACGGCATGTGCAGGATGCGGTCAGGCACTGGGCGCTCGTCTTGTTTTAGAAGCAACAGGGCCAAACGTGGTCATTGCCAACGCTACCGGATGTCTGGAGGTGTTTACCTCACGATACCCGGAATCGGCATGGGGGGTGCCGTGGATTCATTCCTTGTTCCAGAATGCAGCCGCAGTTGCATCAGGAGTGGAGGCTGCGTTGAGAATTAAAGGTAAATTGGATCAGGTTAGAGTTATATCGCAGGGGGGAGACGGCGCTACGGCAGACATCGGGATGGCCTCATTATCAGGCATGTTCGATCGTGGCCATGACATCCTGTATGTCTGCTATGACAATGAAGCTTATATGAATACCGGTGTGCAGCGGAGCGGATTAACGCCGTTCGATTCGCGCACCACCACGAGTCCCGCAGGGAAGAAATCATTCGGGAATCCCAGACCAAAGAAGAATATCCCTGAAATAGCAAATGCCCACAATGTTCTGTATGTTGCTACCGCGTCTGTGGCCTTTCCAAAGGATTTGCAAAAAAAGGTAAAAAAGGCGCTTTCCATACGGGGACCTAAATATATTCAAATATTTGTTCCTTGTCCTCTGGGTTGGAGGCACGACCCTGCGCTTACTTATGATATTGCGAAACTAGTGGTTGAAACTGGTTTGTACCCTATACTTGAATATCAGGATGGAAAGCTCATATCAGTGAAAACAATCGAAGCGCCCAAGCCAGTAGATGAATACTTAAAACTTCAGGGCCGTTATGCGCATCTTTTCACAGAAAGAGGTAAAGACGAAATAGCCAAAATACAGGCCATTGCAGACGGCAATATTAAAAAATACGGCCTTTTGAAAGAGGGAAAAGAGGTACAGAAAAAAATGGCGGCAGAAAAACCTGCAGAAGAAAAGATATTTACGACTGCTGAATTGTCAAAGTGCGACGGTAAAGACGGCCAGCCTGCTTATTTCGCATACAATGGAAAAGTGTATGACATTAGCGGTAGTGATCTGTGGGCAGATGGTGCGCATTATAAGATGCATTTTGCCGGTATGGATTTAACTGACGCATTATCGGAAGCCCCTCATGGGGATGAAGTATTTGAAAGATTTAAAGCCGTTGGGGTTTTAAAAGCTTGATTATGAACAATAAAAGTAAAGATTCGTTCCGTATAGAAAAAGATTATCTGGGTGAGATGCGAGTCCCAAAAGACGCTTACTATGGGGTGCAGACTGCCAGGGCTATTGAGAATTTCCCCATCAGTGGCCAGACGTCTCAGCCGGTATTTACCATGTCTATTGTGCAAATAAAAAGGGCGGCTGCGATGGTTAATGTAGAGCTTGGCTGTCTCGATAGCAAGATGGGCAATATGATTATTCTGGCATGTGATCGTATATTGAACGGTGAGTTTCAGGATCAATTCTTAGTGGATGTGTATCAGGCAGGCGCCGGAACGTCCCACCATATGAATGTAAATGAGGTTATCACCAATATTGCAATTGAAATGCTTGGCGGTATGAAAGGGGACTATTCGGTGGTGCATCCAAACGATCATGTTAATTACGGACAGTCTACAAATGACGTCTACCCCACCGCCATGCGCATTGCAACGCTACAATCGTCTAAAAAACTCATTAAGAATTTATATGCATTGACCGAGACCTTTAACCAGAAGGCAAAATCATTTGACTCAATTGTAAAATCCGGTCGTACACATCTTCAGGATGCCGTGCCTATCCGTGTCGGCCAGGAGTTCTCCGGGTATGCAGCATCACTGTTTAAGGCAGCAAGAGGAATTGAAAGGGCGGGTGAAAGTTTAAAGGATTTGGGAATTGGCGGCAGCGCCGTGGGTACGGGAATCAATACGCATCCGGAATATGCTGGTAAAGTAATTGAAAAACTCAGGAAGATGACAAATCTGGACATTAGGGAGTCAAAAAACCGGTTTGAGTCCATGCAAAGTAATGCGCCGTTTGTGGAATTCTCAGGCGTTCTCCGTACGTTGTCTGTAGAACTCATACGTATTGCCAATGATCTGAGATTGATGAGTTCCGGACCGAATACAGGGCTGGCAGAGATTGACTTGCCGGCAGTGCAGCCGGGGTCTTCTATTATGCCGGGGAAGGTAAATCCTGTGATCCCGGAGATGCTGAATATGGTGAGCTTTTCAGTCATAGGCAACGATTCGTCTATTACGCTGGCTGCGCAGGCGGGGCAGTTTGAACTTAATGTAATGATGCCGGTAATCCAATATAAACTGCTCGATTCTGTCCTTATCCTTACCAGTGCAGTTAAAGTATTTAATGAGAAATGTATCTGTGGTATATCCGTAAATGCGGCAAAGTGCCAGGACTATGCGATGCGAAGCCTGGGGATTGTTACCGTCTTGAATCCGGTTATAGGCTATTCAAAGGCGTCTGAGGTGGTGAAAGAATCGGTGAAAACGGGGAAATCCGTAAAAGAAATTATCCAACAATGGGGACTACTCTCTGTGGAGCAGTTGGATCAGGTATTATCTCCTATTTCTATGACCGAACTCCGTGCGAAGGAAGTCTCTGTATAGATGTTAACTTTTTATAGTTTATTCTTGATGATATTCCGGAAAGGAGGTATTTGATGCAGAAAGTCGAACAGTATAAGGTTTTAATTATTTAAGTTTTATTGTAGTAGGAAAGGGGTATTTATATGAAAACGGTGATAGGTATAAGTTTGAGTCTGTTAGTAGCGGGATTGGTGGGTTCAACAAACATGGTTTGTACTAAAGCCTTTGCAGGTGAGGAAAGGGCAAGCGCTGCACACGAACATGAAAATCTTAAATTGCCTACAAAAAGGTTGATGGTCGAGATTGAAAAGAGGATGTATAATATCCTCGAAGGAATATTGGTAGGTAATTTTAAATATGTTAAGCAGGAAGCGGCTGCGGTTTCAGAAAAAGCAAACCAGATAAATGAGAATTTCTTCCCACGGAATCCGGATATAGATGCATGGTATAAAAGGTCAAAAGACCTGGATCCAAGCAATGTAGAGGCAATTAAAAAGTTAAAGGAAGAATTTAATTCCTACATGAGACGGATAGATGCGGGTGTGCAGGAGATCCAAAAAGCGGCAGATACAGGTGATACGGAGGCAACATTCCAGGCATATAGCGGATTATTGACAAAGGCATGTTTCGAATGTCACCGAAGGCTCCGTGACGTAAAATAACTCTCAAGAACAGATGATAATGAACATGATTTCGAGTTGCGGAGATTGAGTTAAAAAGAAAGTGCAGATTATGTTCCTGTCTGCACTTTCTTGGGTCTAATACTAGGGAATTTCAAACTAGCCACAAAGTAGAGACGGGTTTGAAACCTGTCTCTGCAAAAAATGTTCTTGGTGTCTTAGTGGCGCAAGAAGGTTGCCGAATGTCTAATTTTGAAAGGGGGTATGCTCATGAAAAAGAATAGTCAAATGCGACGTGTCTTGATTTGTGGGTTTGTAGTAACCGCGGTAGCTGTGTCTTACACATGGAAGGGAAATATTGCTTCGGGTAAAGATATTGAGTCACATCATGGTTCAGAGCTTACACCTACCCGTTCACTTATGCAGATAATCAGTTCTCATACGTCAAGGATACTTGACGCCATAATGATTGGCGACCATGACGCTGTGGTTAAGGAGTCTAATGCGGTAACAGAAAACTGCGATGCCATATTGAAGAATTTCTTTCCGGAGGGTGGGAAGATTGGTGAGTGGTTCAAAGAAACGGGTAAGGACCTGAACAAACCAGATGACGTGAAGGCCGTAAAAAAGGATTTTGAAAAATACCTGAAAGCAGTTGTTGATGCCTCAAAGAATGTTGCGGAAACTTCTAAAAAACAAAACATTGTGGAAACTTACAAAAGCTTTGATGCAATGTTAAAAAATGCCTGTTTCTCCTGCCACGAGGCTACCAGGCCAAAATGGCCTGATTGGCCGGATTGGATGAAGATAAGCGGAGGTTAGTTTAATATTTGTAGCTGAAATGAAGGTTGCCAAAGGTCTAATTTAAAACTTGTGTTTATTTTATTCAGAGAAAGGAGTTATTGTTATGAAAAGATTGAGGTTTTTAAGTGTTGGTTTAATGGGTTTGAGTTTGGTAGGATTAATAAGTGTTGTTAATCCTACTAACGTTATTTTGGCAGAGGAAAAAGTAGTTACTCACGAACATGTTGATGAACCTACACAGGTATTAATGAATGAGATTGCAAAGCGGGTAAACAATATACTCGATGGAATATTGGCAGGAAGCTTTAAGTATGTTGCTCAGGAGTCCGGTGCTGTTGTGGATCAGAGTTATAAGATAAACGCAACATTTTTCCCCGTTGACCCAAAAGAAAACAAGTGGTTTAAGCGTGCTAAAATAGATCCAAATGATTCAGAGAAGATTACGAGACTGAAAGAGGAGTTTAATGGCTATCTAAAAGGGATAGCAACGTCGGCGCTGGCGGTTCAAAAAGCGGCTGCATCAAATAATCAGGAAGCAACCTTTAAATCCTTCATAAACATGGTTGAAAAGACCTGTTTTGAGTGCCACAACAATATCCGTGATAAACAAATACCTATCGAAAATCGTTAAATTTCAATTTTCAATAAGGGATGAAAAAGAAAGTGCAGAGTATTTAAAACGGCTGCACTTTCTTTTATTTTAAAGATTGATTATGGTATATAAGGTAGTGTAAAATACCTTCAAAATTTATGGGAAGATCCAAAAAAGAGAAACAAATCAATAGAATTAATGGTCTATTTATCAATATCTTTAGGTGAATGAATGGCAAAATGGCAATGTCAGGTGTGCGGGTATATTTACGATCCGGAAGACGGCGATCCGGATCACGGTGTTAACCCTGGAACACCTTTTGAGAATTTACCCGACGATTGGGTGTGTCCATCCTGTGGTTCGAGTAAAGACGTGTATAAAAAATTAGTATAAGGGCAAGGGTTTATCCAGATGATTTACTAATAAAAAAGGAGAAGATATGGCAAAATGGGAGTGCCGGGTCTGTGGTTATATATACGATCCTGTGAAAGGCGATCCGGACAATGGTGTTAACCCCGGGACGGCCTTTGAAAATTTACCAGAAGATTGGGTGTGTCCGTCCTGTGGCGCAAATAAAGATTTATTCGATAAGCTCGATTAAGATGCACGCATTTCTTACACATTTTGTTTGATGAGATTTTTATGTTAAAATTGTTACAAAAACAGTGCTTAAAATTTTATGTATTTGTTGCCTGTATGGCAATGTCCTTTTATTTTGGGAACAATGCTTTAACAAATGCAGAGCAGGAATCGAAAGACAAGCCAAGTGTTACATATTCAAATCCATATTTTAAAGGCACCAAAGAAGAAAGAGAAGCCCAGGTTAAAAGGATATCAGCGCTTTTTGGAGTAGAATGTAATTTTTGCCATAATGAAGATTTGACGGTATTTACAGAGGAAGGGGTGAAATCGAAGACAATGATGAAGGCCTCTGTAGCCCTTGGGGTTGAGTGTGACCACTGCCATGTCGACAGGAAGCATTATAAAGAAAACGAGCAAGAGGCAAAAAGAATGTTTGAGCTGTCTGAAATAATGGGGACGGAGTGCAGCTTCTGTCATGCCGGAAAGGATAAGCTTACCCCAAAAGGTGAAAAGTCTAAAACTGCCTTCGTTACTCGTGCTTGGGCTACCGAGGGGACGAAACAATGTCTCGAATGCCACATTGAGAAAAAACAGTTTGCCTTGAATTTCTACGGATGGCAGGTCCTGAATGCCATGAAGGGGTTGAAGGGGATGTGAATAAAGATTACGATGTAATCATTATAGGTGGAGGCCCTGCTGCCCTCGCCGCTGCTGTTTATACCTGCCGCGCTTTATTGAAGACCGTAATTCTTGAAAAAAAATATTTGGGCGGTCAGTTAGTAGGCACGGAACTGATTGAGAACTATCCTGGATTCCCGGAGGTCATTGGTGGTGTCGAATTGACGCAACGAATGGAGTCGCAGGCCAAACGGTTTGGTGTAGAGATTCGATATGAAGAAGTCTTAAAATTGAATGTAGAAAATGGCTTAAAGGTTGTAACGACTGATACTGATAAATACGCGAGTCATATAGTTATTTTAGCAACCGGTGCAGACCCTAAAAAATTAGGTGTACCCGGCGAAAATGAATTTTACGGTAAGGGAGTTAGTTATTGTGCGACATGCGATGGCGCTTTCTACAGGGATAAAAATGTCGTTGTAGTCGGTGGAGGCGATTCCGCCATAACCGAAGGTATTTTCCTGACCAAATATGCCCAAACCGTACAAATAATCCACAGAAGGGATGCGTTTAGAGCCACAAAGATTTATCTGGACGATGCCTTTTCGAATCCAAAGATAAAAGTGGTACTCAACACACTAATTGAAAGTGTCCACGGGAAGGAAAAGGTGGATGGCGTTGTTACCCAAGACATCGTGACGAAAGAAAAGAAGGATATTCCCTGCGATGGGGTTTTTATTTTTATTGGTAGTTCACCCAATACGGGTTTTTTGGGTAATCTGTTATGTGTGGATGCGGGCTGCCATATTGAGACAAACATACATATGGAAACGGCGATCGAAGGGCTGTATGCC
Source organism: Planctomycetota bacterium (assembly GCA_023261485.1). Lineage (GTDB taxonomy): Bacteria > Planctomycetota > Brocadiia > Brocadiales > Brocadiaceae > Wunengus. The sequence continues at coordinate 8,811 of JAHFOY010000034.1, read as the reverse complement.
GTTGGCGACATTCGGAAAAATTCATACCGGCAAATTGCGACTGCAATAGGCGAGGGAGTTACGGCAGCCATTGCAGCCGAGCACAAATTGGCTGAGTTAAAAGCATCGGGTAAAACAAGGAAATAAATTTTAAATATTGTAAAAGGAGGGGAGAATGGCGACGATGGATGTAAAAGAAATTGTTAAACAGGCTGCACAGCAGGAAGAGAAAGCCCACAAATTTTATACGGATGCATTAAAATTTGTAAAAGATGCAGCAGCGAGGGTGTGGATAAAGGAACTTGCTGATGAAGAATTGAAACACAAGGATATGTTACAAAAATTTGATGCCTCTAAAATCAAACAATTCAAACCTGCCAAAATTCACGACCTGCATATTACTGAATATCTCGTTGATAAAGACGTCCATGAAATCAAGGACTTTCAGGATGTGCTGATCGTAGCCATGAAGAAAGAGCAAAAATCCTATAACTTTTATGTTGGCATGGCCAAATCGGCAGACAGTGCGGATATAAAGAAACTATGCAAGGTTCTGGCCCAGGAGGAACTCAAACACAAGCATAAACTCGAATTGTATTACGACGATATTGTCTTTAAAGAAGACTAACGTTTACGTACTCGGTTTTAAATTTAATATATGCAAATAAAAAAAGCCTTGTTCCAAACTAATTTGGAACAAGGCTTTTTTGTTACGATATAAGAAACGAGGCCGACGGGACTCGAACCCGCAACATCCAGATCGACAGTCTGGTACTCTAACCAATTGAGCTACGGCCCCTGAATTTAATTAATTGTTTTCGCTCTTATTTACAGATGATGGTGGGCGATATAGGACTCGAACCTATGACCCCTTGCTTGTAAGGCAAGTGCTCTAGCCAATTGAGCTAATCGCCCATAAGAGATTTAAAAGTATAGCATCTCGTTTTTTATGAGTCAATAGAATTCTAACGTTTCCACATAATAGGTAAGAATAGAAGTATCAAACTGTATATTTCTAGCCTGCCTAAAAGCATACAGAAGCTCAATATCCACTTACCGGCGTATGCTACATCACTATAGTTAGCCATAGGACCAACCTTGGCTAGGCCAGGTCCGCAGTTTGCCATACACGATGCTACGGCAGAAAAGGCAGTGACAATGTCGGTATTTAAAGCAATTAATGCCAGTGTACAGACACCAAAGGAGCCTAAATATATAACAAAAAATACAGAGCTTTCTGTGATGATTTCTTCGCTAACAGATTCACCGTTAATCTTTACGTGTTTTATCATTCGTGGCCTTAGTATCCTGCCAAATTCGCGCATGCTTGATTTTAACAATAAGACTATTCTTACACATTTTATGGCACCACCTGTTGAGCCTGCACATGCACCGATAAATATTAATAAGATTATTAAAAACCTGCAGGCATTCGGCCATAAATCAAAATCGGCACTGGCATGACCCGTTGTAGAACAGGCTGTTATCACCTGGAAAAAGGCATATCGAAAAGAATTCCCTAAATCATAATAGCGGTTATCCTTGATTCCTCCATTAAAGGATTCGGGTTTGCTGAAATATAAAGTCAGCGCTACAAATACAATTGCCGTCAACACCAGACCTGCAAAAAATCGAAGTTCTGAATTTTGGAGAACTTTTTTAAATTCCTTCTGAAAACACAGGTAGTACAGTGAGAAGTTACATGCACAAAAAAACATAAAGGTTGCAACCACAATTTCAATGTAGAGGCTATTGTAATATGCGATACTGGCATTTTTTGTGGAAAATCCGGCAGTCGATGCGGTACTGAATGTGTGGCATATCGCATCAAAAATCGGCATGCCGCCGCAGAAGAGCATCAAGATCATGGAGGCGGTAATGATAAGGTAAATAATCCACAGCAATTTTGCCGTTTGGCCAATTCTCGGTCTTAATCGGTCAGCAGTTGGCCCACTGACTTCTGCGCTGAAAAGCTGATAGCCGCTAACACCCATTGCCGGTAATAACGCGACGAAGATAACGATGATTCCCATGCCGCCTAACCACGCAGTAAATGCCCTCCAGAAAAGTATACTGTGCGGCAGTATCTCCACGTCTTTGAAAATGGATGCCCCTGTAGTTGAAAAACCGCTGGTTGTTTCGAAAACGGCATCGCAGTAAGTTGTACATACCCCTGAATACCAATAGGGGATGGCGCCCAAAAAAATACATACAATCCAGCTAAAGGTGACAATGGCAATGCCTTCCCGGATGCCGATTTCAGTCTCTTTTTTTCTGAAAAACAACTTACTGAATCCACCCAGAACACCTGTGATAATAATGGAGAAAACAAAGGCCCACACGGTGGCATCTTCTTCATAATAAAAAGCCACGCCTAGCGGGACAAGGAGTATCCCTGCCAGCATAAGCACAAGGTTGCCTACCGTATACAATACAATGGGAATATTCATAGGAGACGTTCTCTAAAAATGGTAAATTTCCGTTCAGTCTTTTTTGCCGGAGAAAAGGGATTGAACCTTTTCGATGGCATTGGGAAGGGCAAAGACGATGACACTCTCGCCGGGGTTTATGAAAGTGCTGCCGGATGGTATCTGCATAACGCCTTCACGCACGATGGCGCCCAGAATGGAGCCTTGTGGGAAGGATATTTCCTTTAAAGGCTTACCCACAATCTTTGAGTCCTCTTCAGCTACCAGTTCCATAGCCTCGGCCTCGCTGTTGTGAAATTTTACGACAGAGAGTGCGTGGCCGCGTCTGATATGCTGCAGTATAGAACCAACGGTGATTAGCCTCGGATTGATTACAATATCCATACCTAAAGAATTAATAATGGGTACAAAGGTGGGGTCAACCGTAAGGACGATGGCTTTTTTTGCACCGAGTCGTTTTGCTAATAACGAAGACAGGATGTTAGCTTGTTCGTTTTCGGACAAGGCTACGAAGAAATCGGCAATATCAATGGACGCCTCCTTCAGAAGGTCGATATCAAGGGCGCTTCCCTGGAGGATGATGGTTTTGTCAAGTATGGTAGCAGCCTGCTGTGTTTTTTCCTTATCCGGTTCAATCATAGTAACACCTATCTTTTGTTCTTCCAGTTTTCTTGCCAATTCAAGGCTACAGCGATTTACACCATAAATAATGACTTTTTCAACCTCATCCGCGCGCCGGTTAACCATCGGCAGGAAGTAGGGTAATGCCTCTTTGGCTACCAGCACAAAAATATTGTCGTTAGGCATCAGTTTAGTTTCACCCGTTGGAATAAGCATCTCTTCATTCCGCTGAATAGCAACGATGAGAAAGGAATCGGTAGATTCGATTTCCCTTAGTTCCGAGAGTTTTTTCCCTGCTATTGGGGCATCGGCAGGTACGTTAAATCCCCGCAGGAGGATATCTCCAGCAGTGAAATCGGCCACATAGATGGATCCGGGAGTTCCGATAATATTCAGGATGGAGTTAATGGTAATCTTTTCCGGGTTTACAACGTGGTCTATATGAAATTCATTTTGGTGGAGGACGAATTGTTCGTCGGTAAATTCGGGGTTTCTTATCCTTGCAATTTTGCTTTTGACTCCGTAACTGTGAGAGAGCATGCATACAACCATATTGATCTCGTCACTATTGGTAACGGCCAGCACCATATCGGCGTTTTTAATCCCTGCATTTTCCAGTATTGCTGGAGAACTGGCGCTTCCTGATACCACAGAGACATCCAGTTTTTCGGTAATCCGCTTTACCAGGTCAAGGTCCCTTTCGACTACGGATATGTCATGCCCTTCATTTGATAACTGTTTTGCCAGGTTAAACCCAACGGCGCCTGCGCCAATAATAAGAATTTTCATGGGAGTACGGCTTCCTTCTGCTGGCTTACCGGTTTTGGATTGGAGAGTTCAACCACGCATAATTCACTTAATTTCTGGAATTGCGGCTTGAACTCATTTCCGCCGAGATTGGGGTCTTCTGCTGTTAAGGTATCAATGAGAGTTTTTACGGTATCAAACTTACCCTGTTCAAACATGGCATTGACGATATCCAGACGGCCTTGCCAGCACAATTGATTATTTTGAGGTGATTCTTTTATCCAGTTTACGTACCATTCCAGGGCGCGGTCGTATTGTTTCGTTTCTTTTAAACACTGGATGAGTTCTGTTTTTATCGAATTGTCATTGGAAAATCGCTTTACCAGTTCTTCGTAAAGAGCCAGTGACTTTTGACAGTCTTTTAAGGCAAACAATGTTTTGGCTAATTTGATCTTGGTTTGTAAAATCTTTTCCTGTAGTTCAGGCTGTTTCGAATATTCTGTAATCTGTCTTTCAAGGACGGCTTCAGTCCTTTTGTAATTCTTGCTGGTGTAAAAGGTGTTTGCCACTGTGTCCATTGATTCAAAGTTCATATTTTTGATATTTACGAGAGATTCCGCTGCTTGTTCTGCTACCCGTTTGTCGACGTCCTGAAGCGCTTTTACCAATGATTCTATCGCCTGTTGATTCCCAATCTGTCCTAATGCTGTCACTGCAGATTCCCGTACCCGCGCACTCGTATCGGAGAGTAGTTTGATGAGCGAATCAACACTGGCGGGGTCTCCGATTTTGCCCAGACTATCTGCGGCATACCAGCGCACACGTTCCTGTTCATCATTCAGGGCGGCAATTAAAGACTCTACGGCGCGGGTGTCGCGAAGCTTACCAAGTGAAGCGGCAGTACATTCTCTTATTTTTGCTTCTTTATGGCCTAAGAAGGCAATGAGAGGTTCGACTGCCCTTGTATCACCAATTTGCCCCAGGGATTCTATGATGGCGCATACAATGGACAAGTTGGTGTTGCTGTTTAATGCCGAAATTAGCGCCTCCTCAGCCTCTGGTCTTCCGAGTTTGCCCAGGGCGTTGGCGCTTTTTTCCCGTACAACCATGCTTTCGTCTCCCAGTGTATAAACAAGGGGTTTGACAGCCCGCTCATCTCCAATTTCACCCAAAGTCTGAATTACTTCAATACGCACCTCTTCCTGTTTGTCGGAAGCAGCGTCAATCAGCACACCAATTACCGATGGGTCTTTGATCTTCACCAATTCTTTTGCTGCGAATATCCTTATTTCTGGATATTCACTTTTGATGGCTTCAATCAAGGGTTTTGGGTCCGATTTGTCCGGCCTGAGTTCAAGCAGTTTAATCGACTTTTGTGCTATTTCAAGTTTCAGATGCTCAAATTTTGATTCAAACTGTTTCGTATTTTCTTCCTGTTTTAATACGATGTCTTCCAGCCATTGTTCCCGCGTTTTTGACTTATTACGAATCCACCATTCCTTCCACCATGCGGGGTCATTACCATCGGCCTGTTTCGTAATTTTTTCCAGGGATTTCTTCGCTACCTCCCTTAGCCCGCGGTCATTGATCGCTAACATTTTAATCAAGGGTTCGACAGCATCGCGATTGTTTGTATTACCCAGTGCCTTTGCCAACAACATTTTCACGTTTAGAGATCGTTGAGGATCAAGCATTGCTTCCGACATTTTTCGTACCGAAGTTCTTGTTTTTAACATGCCGAGCGCTTCCGCTGCCGCGGTTTGTAAAGGAATCGATTCACTATCAAGCAGCTCAATCATAATGTCAGTTGCGCGATCATCCCTGGTAAATCCGAATGCATTTATAATGGAGACCTGTACGTCTTCATTTTCTTTGCGATCCTTTAGTATTTTTACGAGCGGTTCCTGTGCATCAAGAAGATTTAATCCCAACAGAGAAACAGCCGCAGAGCTTCGTATCGTAGGATCGTTAGAATGTAACTGTTCTGTCCATTCGTCTAATTTGCGACGTAGTTCAAGGTCTGTCTTTGGCTCTACCTTTTCTACAACAACCTTTCTCGATGGTATTGTACATCCTAAAACACTGGTTAGGCTTACAGATACTATTAATATTCTGTAAAAAGTTAATTTAATTCTTTTTTGCATTTTAATACTTAGTAATGGAAATAAGGTAAGTATCTGGCAAGGATATAAACGCAGTTATGAAGTTGGATAAAAAATAATAGCAAATTTTACTTTCCAGGTCAATACAAAAGATAATCCCCAAATACTTTCTTCGATTCATTATAAATTCTATTTTGCAGTTTAAAACGAGATGGATATAATGTTGAACTATGCGTGGAAAGTTAATAGTCATTACCGGTGTTGATGGCAGCGGGAAGACGGTACAGACTAAGCTGCTGTGTGAGCGACTGCTGAAAGAGGGATATCCTGTAGTTACTACTGATTTTCCTCAGTATGGCAAGACCTTCTTTGCCGATATGGTGATAAAATATCTTCGGGGTGAATTTGGCAGCGCAGACTCAGTGAGTCCCTATCTGGCTGCGATTCTCTATGCCGGTGACCGCTGGGAGTGCAAAGAACAAATAAACACGTGGCTCAGGGAAGATAAGATCGTTGTGTCGAATCGCTATGTGTGCGACAATATGGCCCACCAGGGCGGGAAAATTTGTAGTTCTGCTGAGAAAGAAAAATTTTTCCAGTGGTTGGACAGGTTGGAACATCAGGTCTTTGCAGTTCCGAGGTCCAATTTGAATATCTTGTTATACGTGCCGGCTGAGATTGCCTATAAACTTGTCGAGAAAAAAGAACAACGTGCTTACCTGGCAGGAGAAAAAAAGGATATCCATGAAGAGGATATAAATCATATGCGGCATGCACAACAAACCTTTCTGGAAATTGCTCAGGGGAAAAAGGATTGGATAATCGTTGATTGTACAAAAGATGGCGCATTGATGTCTGAACAAATGATTGCTGATAAGGTATGGTATGCAGTTCAAGATATATTATTGTGATGAAAAGAGGGCAAAGAATACAGACTAATCGAGGGTTCTTGTAAAAGCGCTTATATGGCAAACAGAAAGAAGATTCTTATTATGGGGGCGGCAGGACGTGACTTTCACAATTTCAATGTCTGCTTTCGTGATAATCCTGAATATGAAGTAATTGCCTTTACTGCCACGCAGATACCTAATATTGCGGGAAGGCAATATCCTCCCTTACTAGCCGGGAAACTGTACCCCATTGGAATTCCCATCGAATCCGAACAAAAATTGGCATCGCTTATAAAATTTCATAATATTGATGAGGTGGTTTTTTCCTATAGCGATGTTTCACATGAATATGTGATGCACAAGGCTAGTCTTGTGAACGCGGTCGGTGCGCGATTCACTCTTCTGGGTGCCAGGGACTCAATGCTCAGGAGTAAAAAACCCATTATCGCTGTCTGTGCCGTGAGAACAGGCTGTGGCAAGAGTCCCACCTCGCGAAAGGTTTGCGAGATTATCAAAGGACTTGGGAAAAAAGTTGTGGTAATAAGACATCCCATGCCTTACGGAGATCTTGCTAAACAGCGTATGCAGCGATTTGCTACACACGACGACCTCAAGAAGTATGATTGTACCATCGAAGAGATTGAAGAATATGAACCTCACATAGAACAGCAAACCGTTGTGTTTGCTGGTGTGGATTACGAGGCTGTTTTAACAGAGGCCGAAAAGGAAGCTGATATTATTGTGTGGGACGGCGGTAATAACGACACGCCTTTTTATGTGCCGGATATTCATATTACTATTGTTGACCCACATAGACCAGGACACGAGCTTACCTATTACCCTGGAGAAACGAATTTGCTCATGGCAGACATTATTGTCATTAGCAAAGAAGATACGGCAAAGACAGTTGATATAAATCTTGTTAAAGAACATATAAAACTATCAAATCCAAAAGCTGCTGTTGTTGATGCGGCATTACCAATAACGGTTGAAAAGCCGGAACTTATAAAAGGCCGGCGTGTGCTGGTTGTTGAGGATGGACCAACCCTGACGCACGGCGGGATGGCCTTTGGCGCAGGAATGCTTGCTGCTGAAAAGTATGGGGCAATGGAGATCGTTGACCCAAGACCCTATGCTATAGGGTCAATTGCCGAAACATTCGGGAAGCATCCTCACATGGGCAATGTGTTGCCGGCGATGGGGTATGGGCAATCTCAGATGGAAGAATTAAGGGAAACGATTCATCGCATTTCCTGTGATGTTGTAATTATTGGCACTCCCGTTGATTTGAGAAAGATCATTTCCATAAACAAACAGACTGACCGTGTCCGGTATCTCTTACAGGAGATAAGCAAGCCTACACTGAAAGAACTCATTGAAACACGGCTGAAAATGTAAGGTGTCAAATATTATTCCTATGCTATTTTCTTGTTATGAAATGGCGAATTTGCTATAAGACAGGCATATTTGGCTATAATATTTTATCAAATCAATCAGAGGACAGAAATTTTGAAGTTACCGGTAATTATCGAATCCTGGAAAAAAGGGTCGTGGTATTTGGCGCGTGCACCGGAACTGGACTTTATATCACAAGGGAGAACACCTGAGGAAGCAAGAAAAAACCTCCTCGAAGTTATTAGCATACAATTTGAAGAGATGAAAAATATGGGAACTCTTGAAGAATATTTGCAAGAGTGCGGGTTTGAAGTGAAGGACGATGAGCTATCCCCTCAGATTGAAATTATAGGGTTTGAAAAATCAGTAATATCGGTGTCCTGATGCCGAGAATAACCCCCGTTGATTATAAAACCCTTTTAAAAATATTTCAGATGTAAGGTTGTAATTACAAACATAAGAGAGGGTCGCATCATATTCTGACCTATACGGGGGCAAGGCGAGCTGTTGTTATTCCCGAATACGATGAAACAACAGTTCAGACAAATTTAAGCGGCAATAGTGCCATAATTTCTCAGTTCTTGATAAACCGATTGGATTTTTTCATTGTTAGGGTCAAGTTCTAACTTAGATAAAAACAAGTTAAGC
>JAHFOY010000033.1:12895-23529 GCA_023261485.1 Planctomycetota bacterium | reverse complement strand
TTTTTTGAAATCCTCTATCGCTTCATTATAGTAACCACCATCGGCATACCACTGGCCTCGTACATAGTAGTTCCACCATTTGCCCCGGAAGAGATTGAAGTCTCTGGTAATTTCTTCTTTTGGGCAGCCTGGCTTAAAATAGTCCCGCCAGGTATCCGTGCCGATATTGGAGACAGTGGCGCAACTTACAAACATCGGTAACAATAAAAACAATAAGGCAATGAATTTGAATTTTTTAATAATCATGGTATCTATTTGAAAATATGTATTTTCCTCGTTTGAAAAATTATTACGGTTTAATGTATGAATTTCAAACGTAACCTTGCCTTAAATCTGCCATTCAAGGCTAAAGCCGGTTTCGTTTCTGTTCTCTAACCCTCAGGCTGAAGCCTGAGGTTAATGCAACGTATATGAATTCAAAGAGAGGATGGGTGACGCGTAGCACGCCCATCCTTCATGATTATCCTGACAGCAGAAAAAGTCGCCGAAGGCCTAATTCAACACTTTTTAATTTTATAATTTCCGTTTTGCAGCGATCTTTTCCCTGATTTTTGCAGCGACATCACTCGCCACCGTCTTCAGATTCTCATCAGTCTTGAAGGTATATTCAAGTGTATCAACGAGGGTTGTGGCGGTATCTACGATTTCCATCCTTAAAACAAATTGATCTGGTGTGTCACCAGGAGAAATCCCACCAAAACAGAGGAATGCCGCTCCCTGTATCTTTCCCAGCCCGATTCTAAACAACTCATCTGCAAGAATAGATCCGCTGAGCCTTTGCTCCCGTAAAATCTCCTCCTGAAATTCCAGATCCCTTTCTACCACACTCAAACCCTTTTGACTTAGCAATGCGTCAATAATCCTTTGACGGAGTCTTTCCATATCACGTCTGTTTGACAAGAGTCCCATTTTCAAACTAAATTCTTTAAGGGATATAGGCACAACGTGCGGAACTTCTATTAGTTCAGGTTTCTTTTCTTTTGTCTTTTTGTCAATCTTAGGTTTTTCTTCTTTAGTTTGTTCCTTTACTACCGCTTCTAATTCTTTGATGAGCGCGTCAATGTTTTCCTTTGTTTTTTGCTTATCTTCTCTTTCACGTGCAGATTCAGCGTATTCCAGTTGAGTCCCGCTGAAAGTAAACGGTTCTGTCTTTGCAGCCTCCCTTTTTTCACCTCCTGTTAATTCAAAATAGATATCCGTCTTTTCATCAGGATTGACAAATATGGTGTCTGTCAAATCGGCGTAACCTTTCTTTTTTATGGTTATGGGATAGGTACCGCTCACCAATTTGACACTTAATGGGCTTGTGCCGACCTCCTTCCCACCAACAAATATACTTGCTCCTTCCTGGCTTGTGCTGACCCGGATTGTTCCAAAACGAGGTGCAGGGGTTGTCTGCCCTTTTTCATTTGCGGAAATTTCTATACCTGGAAAACCCAGCGGGAGGTTGTTGTCGAAATTTCCTGCGGTATCAGGATGCTGTGCGTTCTGAGTCGCACGCTTTACATTTTCCTCAAGGAAATCGAATGACTCTGCAAGAGTTACAATGCCGTTCTTGTTTCCTTCCGCATCTGCCTTTCCTTTCATTCCTTCCAGCAAGTAGTAAGTAAATGCGCCGTGTCCGCCTCCCCACTGGCCGGATTCCATAGAGACTTCGCCTGCCCGGCTTGCGCTTACTATACCCCAGCCTTCCCTGGTTGATTTGAGTTCGGAAAGGGCGATATTAACGGTATTGGAAAACCCCCTTGTACCTACACCGCCTTCCATCAGCCCTGCGCTATGACAGGCATCTGCAAAGAAGATCAGCCTCTTTGCAGAGATGTACCGCTTCATATCAGTATTGACATTTTCCATGTGATATGCCGTCGCAGACAGGCTGTCGAGTTCAGAATCATGCATCAGCAGATAGATATTGTTGGGACGGTCAGGTTCTGGCTCGCCGTGACATGCCATAAAGATAACAACAAAATCAGTATCAATTGCCTTTTTGAGAAAATTGGTAATGGCCAATTTTACATTTTTCAGGGTTGCCTGTTCATTTTTTAAGAGCAAGACATTATCTTTATTAAAATTGCCGCCGATGGGGCTGGTAATAAAGTCATAAAAGGACTGGGCATCAGCATCGGCATATTTCAGATCTGGTATCTTGGGGTCTTTGTAATCGGATATGCCTACTACGACGGCATAACGCTGGATATGCTGATCTTCAAAATATTGTTTGGGCGGCAATATGCCGCGGATAAACTGCCCTCCGGCGTGTGCGATATCCTTGTCATGCGATATTACACTCCCTTCCTTTTGGTCGGTAATAATCTTTTTTTCTTGCGGCTCTTTTACGACGGTTACAGTTCCTTCTTTTACTGTACTCTTTTCTGCACCGATTTCTATAAGCGCTTTGGATTTATATTCTTCCTTTTTCCCGCCTTTGAAATAGACGATCGTGGCGCTTGCCTGATCCTCGATTTCGAGGATGTCGCCTTTTTTCAATTCCATAGCCTTTTTTGCCGCTTCCTTTTTATCTCCACGATGAATCCACGCTTTTCCGGAAATGGCCTTTATCATGCCGACTTCAGACGATTCCGCATCCTGAGAATATAGGCAGTTAGTAAGATTGAATAGGCATAGGAGCATTATGAAGATTATCTGCGTAAAAAACAAACTATATTTTACGTAATCTCTTCTGTTTAACTTCATCGAATTTCCCCTTTCTTGTTGATTAAATCGGGAACTCAGAAACTCATGAATGATATTTCAATCCTCGTTTTGTAACGAATGTTACTATATTTATCCGGCGCTGTCTGTGACGTACGTCACAATTCTCAAAATAATTTTTCAGCCCGTTTTTCCTTTGTAGGTGCTTCGCACCTGCTAAATTGTTACTAAAATTTCATTTCTTTATTTCTGAGTTTATGAGTTTCAGGTTTACGTTCAATGATCAGATTTCCACCCGATAAAGCTTAATGGGCTTTGTCTTGCCGCGCAAGGTAATTTCTTTTTCCGGAGTAATATTATCCTGATTTTTTAATCGGGAAAAAGTCTCTTCAGTTATCAGGATGTTTGCTTTAAATTCCTTTGTAAGACCTTCTACACGGGATGCCGTATTTACCGTGTCTCCGATTATCGTATATTCCATCTTGCGTGTTGAACCGATGTTTCCCACGACGGCTTCTCCCGAATGGATTCCAATACCGATACGCAACGGCTCATCAAGCAAAAGTTCTTTATTGAGCACGTCGAGCACGGATATCATTTCTATTGCAGAACTCACTGCCAACTCTGCGTGCTCATGCCGCGTTATGGGGGCGCCAAAAAAGGCGAGGATTCCATCCCCGATATATTTATCGAGTGTGCCTTTATTTTTTAATATGACGTCGGCCATCATAGCGAAATATGAGTTTAATATTGACACAACCTGCCGCGGGTCCCGTTTTTCTGAAAGGGCAGTGAATCCACGTATATCGGCAAAAAGCACGCTAACCTGTACACGGTTTCCTCCCAGAGGTATTTCGCCGGGATATTTTAATAATTCCCCAAAAACCTCTTCGCTAACGTAGTGCTTAAATATCCTCTTGATCCTTCTTTTTTCTTTATCTTCAATGGTGTAACGATAGGCAAATACCGCTGTATACGCAAGTGGTATCGTATCGAGCGAACAGATCATGTCCAGACACAGGTTATAGCTGTTGAACAGAAAAATACAAAAAGTAGTATAACCTGCTGCTATGGCAAATGCAACAATTCCGCCAGCAACAGGCGAAAGCTTAAATGAGGTAAAACTGGTTAAAACGCCCAGGAACAGGATTATCAAAATGGTCTGCCAGAGTTCCAGTGAGACTATAAAGCGCCTCTCCAGTATTGTGTTAATTACATTCGCTACAATTTCTATCCCAAGAGTTTGCCGTGTACCTGAGTAATACTGCGAACGGTAAAATGTCGTAGGTTTGAAATCCTGGCTGTAAATATTTCCGGGGCCTATTAAGACAATTTTGTCCCTAAAATTCCTTCTGAAAAACTCGGTATGCCCCTGGTGAGACATTTGCCAGACCTTGTAAAATGAAACGATAGGGAATGTGCCGCTGGGACCTGCAAAATTAATGAGCATCTCGTTATATGAATTGACTGGGATTGCATAGTCACCCACCAAAATGGAATCTCCTTTTTTCTCAATGTTACTGTTTAAATATTTTGCGACAACTTTTAATCCAATGTACGCATAGATATTGTTTTCCGTATCATTCAGGAGTAATGTCTGCCGCCGAACGCAGCCGTCATTGTCAATGGTCAGATTTGAAAACCCGATATTGTCAGGATCCGAAGCGTGAAGATAGCGGGGTAGCGGATTTAATGCCCTGAGGCCATTTGCCACGCCATCCCACCGTAGTAAATTAATCATGATTACGTTCTCCGCCTCCATTAAGGCTTCTGCCATGATACCGTCGAGGTCTTCTCCTTCAACCTTTTTTTTCAGCGCAATGGTTTGCAGAAAGTCAAGCCCCGTAGCCTTGGCGCCTCCTCCAGCCACAGCCTTAATAATATCGGCAAAGTAAGGGCTCCAAAAGATAAACGGGTCCTTAATTTTATCCAGCGACTCTTCATCCGTTCCGATGATAACAATCTTATTACTTGCTGGTATGGTGCCCCGGCATAAAAATCTAAAGTCCAGACTCTTAAGTTCAATTCCCCTGAGCAGCCCTGTGCTCAAGAGAATAATCATTATTCCACCGCATACAAGACCAATAAGAACTATGGCTATATAACGCCTGAAAAAGACCATTTTGCTAAGGTGGAGTGGTACCATTTGGAAACGTTATTTTTTTCTTCTTGTTCTGGTTATTCAACTTGATATTTAATTTTTTGTTTTATATATTTTTGTTGACTAATATAATTCTTTTTATTATGGTGTCAACGGATATTTTGTTATTCTAGATTAGAAAATTCCCAAATCCTTATATATCTCGATACCTTTTAAAAAGGTGTGCGGTATGATAGATGGTCTATGGGGAAATATATTTAGAAAGGCTAAAAAGGGCGAAGACAATGTCCTTTCCATGCTTAAGATTGTCCCGATTTTAGACGGCCTTTCCAGAGATGAACTGAAAGAGTTCGAACGCATCGTTCACCAAAGGCATTACGTACCCAACGAAAATATTTTCTGGGAAGGTGAACCTGGCGTAGGAATGTACATTATCCAGGAGGGTGCGGTAAAGATTTACAAGACGCTGTCCGATGGAAATGACAAAGAACTTGCGATACTGAAAAACGGCGATTTTTTTGGCGAACTGGCGCTGCTCGATGAGTCACCGCGCAGCGCTTCAGCGGTTGCATTGGAAACAAGTCACATCCTGGGATTATTCCGTCCGGAATTTTTTGACATTCTCGAGAGGAAACCCAAACTCGGCCTCAAAGTAACCACGAAACTTGCCCAAATGATCGGTAACCGGCTGCGCATAACCAATACCGAGCTTCAATCCCTCTGTGCTAAATTCCACAAACCCGAAAAACTATCTAAAATGACCTCTGATGAAATACTTCCGTCAGATTTAGATAAGGATGAGACTGAAATCCCGAAGAGGGTTTAGCGTTATTTACCGGCTTTCATGGACTTTCCTAAGCATACAGGTATTATCCACAGAAACAGACACTTTTTCCCGCGTTCATCATTATCTTTTCTTATTCAACTTTATATTTAATTTTTTGTTTTGTCCCGCTTCAAGTTTGATGTTCTTTTTATAACCCTTGTAACCGCTTTTTTTAGCTGTCAGCGTGTATTTCCCGGATTCCAGATCGGTGAACGAATAGCTGCCGGCGCTATCGGTTGTTGCCGTTTTTGTAAGAGACTTTTTCCTGATAGTTATTGTTACGCCTTCCAGTAGTTTACTCTTCTTGTCTTTAACCGTACCAGAAATACCTGATGTTTGAGTAGCGACTGTGAGTCCTATGTTTTGCGCTGTCGTATTGAGTGCGTTTACACTTACGGTTTGGGATATTGTTTCATATCCCGCTGCATCCACGGAAAGGGTGTATGTGCCGGATGATAGTTGCAGGAAATAAGCGCCGTTTTTTGTCGTAGTGTAGGAACCTTTTGTCCCTTGCACGGAGATCGTTGCATTGCTGATTTTTGCATTGGTGTCTTTGTCAAAAATAAATCCCTTAACAAAGCCCGGATACCCATTTGCCAGCTTGGGTTTAAAACTGCTGGAAGTCCCGGTAAGGGTTGTTCCACCTTTGGCATCGTTGGCCAGCACCTTCCAATAGTAGGTCGTTCCATCAATAAGTCCTGCTGTTTTATCTACAATGGCAGCGCTATCAGTCAATCCTTTCTGTTGATACTGTATGGTATCAAAACTACTGCTCTGTGAGATCATAAGGGTATAAGTTATACCTTCATTTACCGATGCGGTTTTTGCATTTGTGCCGTTACCGTGTAACGTTGAATTAGTGTCCGGGTCAGTGCTATCTTCCCAATCGAAAGTCAGGGAGACGGCGGTCTCCGTTCCGCTAGCAGGGGAAATGGGGTCAAAAGAGGTTGGCGGCTGGTTATCGGCCGCATTTTTAAATACATCAGTTTCCATGAAGGGGGTAATTCCGCCAGAATTATCCCGTGCAAAATAAAATATTTCATACTCTCCCGTTTTTCCGAAATCGCTAAAATTTTTGTTGCTGCTGAAATCGTTCCAGATATACTTACTTTCTGTTGAATCAAACTCGTTGTAACTAAATCTGGGGAGATTGACGACTTGTTGCTCTGTGGCATCCTTGCTGTTTTTCAGGCTGAAGTTGGGTGAGACAATTTCTGTCCAGGCTTCATCAACCCCGGTGGTATCATTTACTTTTGCAAACAGGGTGGGATCAGCATCTTCTGCTTCCAGTGTAATTACATCCGTGACCTCAGTTAATTCAAGTGGAGTGGTGGTTGTACCGATACCCAGTACAAGGTCTGCAGAAATTTCACCGTCTTTACCGCTGAGGGACGAAAGTACCCCGTAAGTTCCAACTCCATCTCCGTTATCATCGAGCAGTGGGTGTTGTGCCGAGCCGTCAAAATATTGTCCGTTGCCGGCGCTGGCGCCTTTTAGGCCGTTTCCATTCTCGTTTTCTGTAAATACAGCGATTTTATCCGCCGCTTTTTCGTAACACTTTTTTAAACTCAGTCCCCTCGTTGCGTATTTAAAGAATTCCCATACGAAATAATCCGCATGCCGGATGGTTTTATCGGGCGGTAAAGGGCCTTTATAAGCAACTTCTTCGGTGTCAGCGCTGGTGATAATGATGCGTTTTGAGCCTGATTTTGACAGGGCATTGATAAAACTTCCCGAACGGTTTGCGCCCAAAACTATTACAATAGGTTCTTCTGATGCGCTTGAATTTAGTTGAGATTCTAAGCTGGTCAGTGCCTCTGCCAGGTCGCTGGCCTTTAAGGTATCGGGGTGAATAAAGAATTTTTCCTTGTCACCAAAACCTACAAAGATTAAATACAATGGGGCAGGAGACTCGTTCATCTTTTCACCGGCCCATGTCTTTATGGTATCCAATACACCATCTTTGGAAGGTGTTTCATCTACCCCGTCTTGAGAGTCATCAAAATTGAAGTAATAGATTTCCTCCTCTGTAAAACCTCTTTTGAGGAGTTTTTCGTAAATATCATTTGTCGTTAGATTGTGAGAATCCAAACCGGACTCATCTTTGTCGCTGGAAGCTGCCATGGCTTCATCAGAATCTTCTTTGTCCTCGTCTTTGACTGATTTATCTTTGACACGGCCTTCCACAAGGATGGCATACCCTGCTACTTCTTTTGCAACTTCCTGGACTTCAATCTTGATAGTTGCAGAATTTGTGCCTGTAAAACTATTGTCTTCTTCAAAACCAACCAATAATTTCCAGGCGCCTATGTCGGGCAATTTAACAGCCTCAAATTTATATTGAAGTTGATCGTTTGACAAAAAAGGTTGTGTTTCGACTACATCCTCATATTCTCCATCGGGGTCTATACTAATCAGCTTTAGGTTTTCTTCCAGGAATTCGTTTCGTGTTGTTTCATTATCGGGTGTTAACGTCACAATTCCTGAAATATTCACTGTTTGGTCGGTTTGAATTTCCAGGGAAGAAGTCTCTATGGTGAGTGCGACTTCTGCCGGGTTTACCGTAAACGTTAACGGACTGCTTTCAGCACTACCGTGATCACTGTCTCCTTCCCAACCGGCTATAACACTCCACGAGCCGCCGTCAGGTGGGAAATAATTACTTAAGATAAAAATACCGTTGAAATCCGAGGTGACTGTTTCTGTCTCCGTTTCGCCTTCCTCATTAGTGAAGGTCATAGTTACTTGTGCCTGATGTGCAGGGGAAATGCGTCCGGCTATTGTTATTGATTCGCCAAAGGTTATTTCTGGATCGGATATGTTTAAATCTATACTCGATGCTTTTCGGGTTACGGAAATATAATCTTCCTTTGTTTCGGTATCAGAACCGCCTAATCCTGTTACTGTAAGACTAACGGCATAATTTCCACTACTGTTATAGGTATGTGTTGGATTTTGTGCGGTATCGGTAGCTCCGTCTCCGAAGTCCCACAGCCAGGAAAAAATGTTACCGACGGACTGGTCTATAAATTGGACAGTCAATGGCATTTCACCGGTTGTTGGAGAGGCTGTAAAGCCCGCAGTTAATGTGGCGGTAGATTCGGCGCCAATGGCATAAAGATAACCATCTGAAGAACCAATATAGAGGAGCCCATTACTACTAATGGCCGGCGAAGAATGTATCTCATCCTGCACGGTATATGTCCATAGTAAAGTGCCTTTCTTCGTGATTGAATAAATATTGTTATTTGTAGACCCAAAATAAATATTCCCATTTTTATCTATTGCTGGGGAGGAAGTAATGGCATTGCCGGTTGCATATTTCCAATTCAACAATCCTGTGGTTCTGTTTAATGAATAGAGGCTGCCGTCTTCAGAGCCTACGTAAACTGCATTCGCATCCGTTGCCGTATCGATTGCAGGGATGGATGAAATGCCATCGTTAGTCGTGTATTTCCATTTAAGTGATCCGGTGTCTTTGCTCAGGGCGCAAACTTCACCGTTTCCAAACCCGATAAGGATAAGTCCATTTTTTTCATCAATCGCAGGCGACCCTACAATAATGTCTTCTATTTCATAAGTCCATTTTTCGTTCCCGTCAGCGGCGTTGATGGCATAGAGTGTGCCTCCCAGAGTACCAACGTAAAGGATATTATTTGCATCCAGTGCCGGTGAAGACCAGACTGGTTCGTCCAATCCAGCCTTCCATGTCAGCTTGCCTGTGGGGTCCAGTGCATATAATTTTTTGTCCTCAGAGCCAAAATAGATGGCGCCGTCCTGGGGATTTATTACGGGAGATGAGCTAATACTGCCTGAAGTTCTATATCGCCACTTAAGTGTACCATTATTTTGAATGGCATAGAGGTACTTGTCATCTGAACCAACATAAATTACACCATTGGTATCAATAGCGGCGGTGGCAGATATTTCTCCACCCGTTGAGTATGTCCATTTTGTAGTGCCGTCAGGGTTAATGGCGTAAAATTTTCCACTAATGTCACCAACATAAATCGTAGTGTCGGTACCCAGAACAGGAGATGCCACGATTTCATTCCCTGTTTTGTACTGCCAATAGAGTGTATTATTTTGAGGGCCTTTCAGCGCACTTTGTCCTGTGTGTTGAACATCATGCATGAACATAGGCCATGGAGAGTTGGCGAGTTGCGCGTATAGCGCAGGAGTTGAACAGCATAAGAAGGATTGAAAGAGAATGAATAAACCAATAAACCAGAAACTACGGCAGGGGTGATAAATTTGGCTTTTTAAAGAATTGAATGTTTTGAAATAGGTGTGAAATTGAAGAGGTTTACTCAAGGTGCGGCTTTCTCCCTTGTCGATATTTAAAATATCTTAAAGTTAGTATAATCTATCATCTATGTAAAAATAGTCAACTTGTTTTTAGAGCAGATTATGACTGCAAAAAATTGATTGTAGGTGTTTATAGTTCTCCAATATCCTCATTCCATAGTTCCGGGTTCTTTTGGATGAATTCTTTCATGAGTTGCTTGCATTCGTCAAGGTTTAAATTAATAACCTCAACCCTGTGTGATTCCATAAATTCCTTCGCACCTGCAAATGTTTCGCTTTCTCCAACAAAGACCTTCCTGATTCCAAACTGGACGATCGCGCCTGCGCAAAGATAACAAGGCATTAGTGTGGAATAAAGGATAGTATCACGGTATCTGCCGATTCTTCCGGCATTACGCAGGCAATTAATTTCCGCATGCATGATGGGGTCGTTTTCCTGTACGCGCCTGTTATGTCCCCTCCCAATAATCTTCCCATCTTTTACGATAACAGAACCGATTGGAATTCCTCCCTCACATAATCCCTGTTTCGCCTCGTTAATAGCCGCCTTCATAAAAATGTCCATTAAAATTTCCTCCTCTAAAATATTATAAATTCTTATTGAATTGCTCCTCATAAAACCGCCGGTAGAGTCCATACGACTTTTGCAGCAGTTCCTGATGGCTGCCGACCTCCACAATCTCTCCGTTGTCAAAGACAGCAATCTTGTCTGCCGATTGAATCGTGGAAAGCCGGTGGGCGATGATT
>JAHFOY010000033.1:0-12885 GCA_023261485.1 Planctomycetota bacterium | reverse complement strand
TCCAGGGAAGAAGTCGCTTCATCCAGAATAAGGATAGGTGCATTTTTTAAAAAGGCGCGTGCTATCGCAATGCGCTGTCTTTGCCCTCCTGAGAGTTTTAAACCGCCTTCCCCGATTTCCGACTGATACCCGTTTGGCAGTTTACAGATGAAGTCGTGGGCATTGGCAGAAATAGCAGCAGCCTGAACGTCTTTTTCAGAAGCGGCTGGATTACCAAACACGATATTTTCATAAATCGTTCCGGAAAACAAGATGGGTTCCTGCGGTACGGTGGCAATGTGCCTCCTCAGACAATTGAGCTTGAAATCCCGAATATCCCGGCCGTCAATGGTTATTTTTCCAGATAAAACGTCATAAAATCTTGGAATGAGTTTTACGAAAGTGGATTTGCCTGCGCCACTCGGTCCGACCAGCGCCACCGTGCAGCCGTCTGGTATTGACAGATTGATATCCTTCAGGATTGTTTTTGGAGTTTCGTAAGCGAAATGGACATGCTGGAATTCAATTTCACCCTTGATTGCGTCTAATTCCTTTGCGTCAGGACGATCCACAACCTCGGGCGAGGTGTTGAATACCTCAAAGATCCTCTCTATCGCAGACTGGGAGTTGGCCAGAAGGATATTGAGTTCGGTAAGCCGGTTGAGCGGGGTGTAAAACATGCCCAGATAGGCATAAAATGCCGTCAACTCGCCAACCGTCAGGCGACCATGAATGACCTGCGTAGCTCCGTACCATACCACGAGAACCGGGGCGATAGAGGTTAAAAATCCAACCATAGATTGGGCTGATGCGTTGTGTTTTACGTTTTTCAGTTGATAGGATAAGTACTCCCGGTTATCCTGAAAAAAGAGTCTCTCTTCCGCCTTCTCCCGTGTGTATGATTGAATGGTGGAAATGCCCCCAAGTTTTTCGTGGACATTACCGGAGATCTCTTCCATCTTCCGCTGGGCAAGCTGGCTGGTTTTTTTGATACGTGATTTGAAATACTTATTTAAAATTATATAGAAAGGAAGTATCGATATGGAAACCAGCGCCAACCGCCAGTTCATGCGGAAGAGGAGGAAGGAAATCAAAAAGAGAGCGCTTGCATCCATAATGGTATTGGTAAAAGCGGCTCCCACAAAGTTCTGGGCAGATGCAATATCTCCCAGCAGACGTGAGGCAACCGACCCTACCTGGCGCTTTTCGAAGAAACTCAGCGACATACGCTGGAGATGGACGTATAACTCATGACGCAGGTCGAAAATAATCCTTTGTCCGGTCCGGTCGGCAAAATAAGCTCTCAGATAGGTGACCACCGCCCAGAACAAATAGAGCGCAACCATAGATATCATGATGTACTGGAATTTCGCAGTGTCATAGGTAGATGGCGACAGCAGGTGATCAATCACGTTTTTCAGGACTAACGGGAAGATTAAAGGTATGTTGTATTTCAACAGCCCGCAAATGGTAGCCACTATGATCAGCCAGCGATAGGGCTTTACGTGGGACAGAAATTTTTTCAGTGCAGGGTTAATAAAAATGTTTTTCACCGGTTTAATAATAAATAATTAGAGCGGCTAAGCCTCAGGCCAATAAAAAACGCTTGAAACCGCAGATTTCTCAGATGCCACAGATAAACGACTTATTCTGTCATCCCTTTGCTTTTCTCAGGACGGCGTCTGATCGAAGGGAAGAATCTTCTTTGATATATTTTATGGAAATATTATAGTATAAACCTTAGTTCTGCTGCAACGAATAAGAGCGCAAATTGATAAATCGTTGCTGGCGTATATTATAAAAATTATAAGTAAGGCTTCAAATGGAGGGTTTTTTGGATGAAATATCAGGTAGGGAAGGTTGGAAGGGTGGTTGTGGCGAAATTCGAAGACAGAGAGGACGTCCTTGGGAATCTGAACGCCATAGTAAAAAAAGAGGGTATAAGCGCTGCGGCATTTTATCTGGTAGGCGGCATGCGTGAAGGGAAGATAGTAGTAGGGCCTGAAAAAGACGAAATTCCTCCTACCCCGGTTTGGAAAAATCTGGGAGAGAGCCACGAGGTGGTAGGTTTCGGTACCATATTTTACCAGGGCAATGAGCCGAAGGTGCATTTCCATGGGGCATTCGGTAAGAAGGATATGGTAAAGGTCGGATGTCTCAGGGAAAATTCAGCGACTTTTCTCGTCCTCGAAGCGGTGATTATCGAACTTTCCGGGATCAATGCAGTGAGGGATATTGATCCCGCATTGGGACTGGCCGTGCTCAAGCTTTGATAGATTAACTACGGAGGTATAGCTCAACACGATTGTGCATTTTGTTTTATCCAATAGGGATGGGTACCGCACAATCCTTAAAAAGGGGAAAATTTCTGCAAAAGACCTCTCGGAAATCATGAAACTTGAGGCCAATACCAGCGGCACACGGTTATTGAACCTTTATAAAAAACGGCTTGTGAAAAGGGTAGATGAATTGGTAAATGGGGGAAAGGTGTTGGTGTATGAAAAGATATAACAAATTTACAAATTACGATTGCAGATTTGGGATTTAGCTAACCAAAAAATCTAAAATCGTAATTCTTAAATCGTAAATCTAAAGTGTTGTCGATGTTTACTCTTCAATATGCTGGGCAGTTAATGCCCTTTTCAGCAGTATTTCTTTATCTTTTTCGATCTGTGCCTTGAGTTCGTCTACTGAATGAAATGGTATTTCGTCTCGTATCTTGAAGAGAAATTGTACCTCCAGGTCTTTCCCATAAATTGATTCTTGAAAATCGTGGATATGCACTTCGATCTCCAGTGTTTCGTCTTCACTGGAAAGCTGTTCCCTTGCAAACGTGGGTCTTAAACCGATATTGGTCAATGCCAGATGTTCTTGTCCAGCCCAGCGGACACGTGTTCCATAAACACCCCTCGGCGGTCTGACCTCATGATGCAAGTTTAAATTGGCTGTAGGATACCCCAGGGTTCTACCCCTGCCAGACTTCTTCACTACCGTGCCAAGGATAGAAACAGGCCTGCCGAGCATCCCCTCTGCCTTTTCCAGTTCCCCTTTCAGGATGGACTGACGAATGGCCGTGCTGCTGATTACCTGACCACGATATATTACCGGTGGACATCCGTATACCTCAAAACCATATTTATCGGCCAGTTTGCGGACAAGCGTTATATCTCCCTCACGACCCCTTCCGAAGCGGCAATTGAATCCAAGGACAATACACTTTACATCCAGCCACGAAACCAGTATCTCATGGATAAAGTCTTCGGCGCTCATTTGCGCTAGTTTCCGGTCAAAACCAAGCACTATGGTATGGTCAACTCCGAAGTGCTCAAACAATTTCAAACGATGTTCCAGAGAGGTGATAAAGGAAGGAGGTCTGTTCTCGATAACGTTTTTTGGGTGGCGGTCGAAGGTAATTATTACCGATTCACCGTTTTTCTGCGAGGCGTTATACCGTATGCACTCGATGATCTTTTGATGTCCACGGTGAACGCCGTCGAACATGCCAATGGTTGCGACAGGATAGTGAATTTTTCTTGTCAATTCCTTTATGCCACAAATCGTTTCCAATGTTTTCACCTACCTGTTCATTATCTATCATTTCAGCGCTATTCCGTATTTTTCTGGGGTAAACTGTTATCTTCTTATTGAAACTTTGTGTATATCTCCATATTTCTGCTAGCATCGTTCTGCCAATCAGCCATGAAGGTCTCCTGTTTTTCGTACAGGTATCGTTTGGTTACGTTTTCTTTGTCCCTTTCAAAGGCTGATTTATCTGCAGATTTTTTATCCAGTAACGCTATGATATAGCAGGCCTTCTCCCCGGACGTCTCCGCAGCTACACCGAGCTGGCCTGGTTTCAGTTCGAATGCCTTTTTTGCCACATTGGGACGGTCTTCTTTGAGCGCCTCAATGTACCTCGACTCCTTATTGAAAAGCTTAATCGGGCGAGAAATATAATCGGTTTCACAAACAGAAACTTCTTTTTGCGGGCTTTCCGTTTTAATCGATTTTACAATATCATTGAAGGAAGTATCCTTGGTTGTCCCTGCGTATTTTTCGGCTATTTCCTTCGCTTTAAGGAATCCCTTTTCCAGTTTAAAATCGTTTATTACATCATTTCTGATTTCCTCGAACGGCGCCGGTGCGGACGGCCTTTTGTCAATAACCTGGAGAACAACCTTGCCCTCCACGTAATCTAAAGGAACGGACGGCTCGTATTTATCCCTGTCAAAAGCGGCTCGAACAATTTGATCCGAACCGGGCAACACCTCCGTGAGATCATTTTCCGTAAGGAATTCATTGTTTGACTTCTTACCCTTCGGAATCTCATAGGTTACATTGTATTTGGTTGCCAGATCTTTAAAACTCGGACGTTCTGCCTTGTCCATAGTCTCATAGATTTCCTCGTCCAGCTTATTTATGATTTCAGCAGCCTTTTCCATTGCCTTTTGTCTGGCAAGTGTCTTTCGAATATCTTCTTTTACATCGGCAAAAGGTTTATGCGCCGGTGACGGCTTCTTTTCTTGAGCTTTGCCATCGTTCGTGGCCTCTTTTCCTTCTTTATTTGAATTCTTCTTATCGGTTGCCGATGCATCTTTGGTCGCAACCTTTGTCTCTTCAGGTTTCGGCTCTACAGTAGTAATCTTGAATTGTGTTTCCTTATTTTCATCATAATATTTTTTCATCTCTTCTTCTTTAACCGAAACTAGCTTTTCCATATCGTCAAATTTAGCGGTCAGACATTCCAGCTTGACGCTTTCAGGCATCTTGTATCCTGGTTTTCCGGTGGTCACATCGTGTTTATCGTTCTTGTACTTTTCATAATAGGCGCGGATTTCATCCTCAGTCACGTTAACCGAATCAAGGAAATCTTTTGCCTTCAAAGTAAGTACCCTGAACTTTACCTGTTCGTTTTCCAGGGAGTATCTTTGCCAGACTTCCTCGGTTGTCATCTTTGTGGACGACCGCAACATGGATTCAAGTTTCTCGACAAGCAATGCCTCCCTTATGGTACGGTCTATCTGCTCCGTGTTAAGCCTGAAATTGTTGCAAAGAAATTGCATAAGCCCCGACCTTGGCATATTCATCTGTCCGCCAAATATCTGGAAAGCCAGTCCCTGAAGTGCGCTCTCTACCTCCTGCGCCGTTACTTCTATCCCCATCCTCTTAGCTTCTTCTACAAACATGAGTTGCTTCCAAACCAGGGAAACGATAGAGTCTTTAGCCTGAGAAAAGAACAATCTTTGCCATCGCCCTAACATATCCGCAAATTCGTTTTGCGTAACCTTCCTGCCAAATACCTTTCCTATGGGTTTTTTGGGAATCATCTCCATAGCGGAATAACTGATTCCCCACACAAACATTGCAAAGATCATAACGATATAAACTGTCTTTTGATGCCTTCGGAACCAAGAACTAGAAACCATATCCCCCTCTTAATCAAATACTATCCAATAGTGACATTGAGAAATTTGTAATAAAGACATTATTCTAGCCATAAATTTTATAATTATCAAATGGATTTTTACATTATGTACCAAAAAATGTCTTGACACTTATCACAACCTCTGCTTAAATCTCACATTTCGAGGTTGTAAAAATATGGCGAAAACTAAGAAATATATGGTAATCGTCGAGTCTCCTGCCAAGGCAAAGACTATCGGCAAATATCTCGGTCCGTCTTACTTTGTTCGCTCATCAATGGGACACGTACGAGACCTGCCCGAAAGAAAATTATCCGTTGACGTCGAAAACAACTTTGCCCCGGAATATAAAATAATCCCCAGTCGAAAAAAACTGGTGTCTGAATTAATGGTTGATTCCAAGAAGGTAGATGCCATTTACCTTGCTTCCGATCTTGACCGCGAGGGAGAGGCAATTGCCTGGCACCTGTCCCAAGCCCTTGAAATATCTAATGAAAAGGCGCTGCGTGTCACTTTTAACGAGATTACAAAAGATGCAATTTTGCAGGCCTTTCAGCACCCCGGTCCTATCAACATGGCGAAGGTCAATGCCCAGCAGGCACGCAGGATACTTGACCGCCTTGTGGGTTATCAGTTAAGTCCCCTCCTGTGGAAAAAGATCACAAAGGGGCTTAGCGCCGGCCGTGTCCAATCCGTTGCAGTACGGCTTATTGTGGAACGCGAGAAGGAAATCAAGGAATTTAAACCGCAAGAGTACTGGAAGATTACGGCTGAACTGAAAATTTCTACGGGGGATAAAGAGAAACCAGACGACGTCAAGCCTTTTAAAGCCGTTCTGCAAAAGGTTGACAGCGAAAATGCCGAAGTAAAAAATGAACAGCAGGCAAAAGACATTCTTAGCGAACTTCAAAAGGCGGAGTATGTTGTTGCTAACGTAAAAAAGCAGACAAAACGCAATAATGCCCCACCTCCTTTCACGACGAGTCTTTTACAGCAGCAGGCATCCACGAGGTTACAGTTCAGCGCCAAGAAAACGATGCTCATTGCCCAGCAGCTTTACGAAGGTATTGATATTGGCAAGGAAGGTTCGGTAGGGCTTATTACCTATATGAGAACGGATTCCTTTCATATTTCCGAACAGGCGCTGTCATCCTGCCGGAACCTTATTACGGATAAATACGGCAAAGATTATATTCCGGAAAAACCCAATGTGCATGCTTCCGACAAGAAGGGAACTCAGGGCGCGCATGAAGCTGTCCGTCCTACCTCTGTAGAGTATACACCAGAATCAGTAAAGGACTTTTTAACAAAGGATCAGTACAAACTGTATGAACTGATTTGGAATCGGTTTGTTGCCAGTCAGATGAAACCGGCGCTCTACGCAGTAACAGATGTTGAGATTATTGCAGGACGGTATGCTTTTAAGGCCAGAGGGAGGGAATTACTCTTTGACGGCCACACCCGCGTCTCAGGGCATGAAATGGAGAAAGACGATCAAATTCTTCCGACATTAGAAAAAGATCAGAAACTCGAATTAATAGAATTATCACCTACACAGCACTTTACACAGCCGCCGCCACGTTTTTCCGAGGCGTCTCTCGTTAAAACTTTGGAAAAAATGGGTATAGGAAGACCCAGTACCTATGCTGCAATCATTTCCACAATACAAGATCGGGGTTATGTCAAACAGGAGAAACGCGCCTTTTATGCAACGGAATTGGGGACATTGGTTACAGAAAAACTCGTCGAACATTTCCCAAAGATAATGGATGTGAAATTTACTTCACACATGGAAGATGAACTTGATAAAATTGAAGATGAGAAAATTGTGTGGCTTGACGTGCTTAAGGAATTTTATGAACCGTTTAAAAATGATTTGGAAAGGGCAGTGGGAGAGATGAAGAGCGTAAAAGGAACTCCTGAAGAAAGTAATAAGATATGTACCGTCTGTGGACAACCTATGGTCATACGATGGGGAAAACACGGAAAGTTCCTGGGTTGTTCGGCATTTCCCAAATGTAAAAGTACGCTCCCGCTGGATGAAAAGGGCGAACCTGCCTCCCCTGAGACCACCGACCAGAAGTGTGAAAAATGTGGCAGTGCTATGGTGATCAGAGCCAGCCGTCATGGAAAATTTCTGGCGTGTTCTGCGTATCCAAACTGCAAAAACACAAAATCCCTTACCGGTGAAACAACCAAGGTTGAACCTACCAATGAAAAGTGTGAAAAATGTGGCAGCCCTATGGTTATTCGATTCAGCAAGAAAGGCCGGTTTATGGGCTGTTCAGCCTATCCAAAATGCAGAAATATCAAGTCTTTGCCTACAGGTGTAAAGTGCCCAAACGAAGGTTGTGGTGGAGACCTGATACAACGTCGCTCGAAAAAGGGAGGTATCTTTTTCGGGTGCAGTAAATATCCTGAATGCGATTATATTGCAAAGGAATTACCCACTACAACAACAGACACTGCCAATGAAGAATGAATTATGGAATGATGTGCATGATTTTGTCTACCAGCTACAGGATATAGACCTGACTGCAAATATTTCTCTAGAGAACATCTCGCCAGGGACTACTTTAACGTCAGAAATCCTTTATTCTTTACAAAGACACTGACCGGACTATTAGTTTCTAAGAATTCATCCATGAGTGTCATAAATTCTATAACAGAATGTACCTCCTTTGTGCCTATTTTTGTTATCAGATCACCTGGCTTTATACCGGCACGCTCGGCGGGGCTATTTACTTCCACATCGACAACCAAAACTCCTTTTTCGCCTTCAAGTCCAAGTGATTTTGCAATATCTTGATTTAAATCGTTGACCAACAATCCTAAAGAGAATTTTGTTGGTTCATCCAGTTTTCGGATAGCCACATAGGTTTTACCGGCAAGATCTTCTGGCTGTCTTTCCACAAAGACTTCCAACGCACTTTCCACTCTGTCTCGTATGACCTTTATGATGATCTTTGTATCGACCTTTGCACGCCGAATAGCGTGCT
This sequence comes from Planctomycetota bacterium, assembly GCA_023261485.1. Lineage (GTDB taxonomy): Bacteria > Planctomycetota > Brocadiia > Brocadiales > Brocadiaceae > Wunengus. The sequence goes on along the minus strand of JAHFOY010000033.1, from coordinate 4,484 downwards.
GGAGGTCCGTTGTAGTATCAATTCTTTTCCCGTCTATCTCTGAAATTATGTCACCGGGACTGATGCCTGCCTTCGATGCGGGGGTATCACTCCACACCTCCAAAACAAATGCACCCATTTCAGTAGGCAAACCAAAACGATTGATAATTTCTTTTTTATCTTTGAGACCAAGCGAAACTGCTAAATCGTCATTGATATCGTGTGTTCCCACACCCAGGTATCCTCTTATAACTGTTCCTGCAGCCATAATGTTTTCGGCAGTTTCTTTTGCGATAGCAGCAGAAATTGCAAATCCTACACCCTGGAAACCCCCTGAACGAGTTGCAATAGCAGTGTTTACACCAATAACCTCACCCCTCAAATTGACAAGCGGACCTCCGCTATTTCCGGGGTTGATGGCTGCGTCCGTCTGGAAAAAATCTTCATAGACAAAAGGAAGTACGAACGGGATGACGTGTGTCCTTCCTTTGGCGCTGATTATGCCGGTAGAAACGGTTTGCTGGTATCCAAAAGGACTGCCAATGGCAATGACCCAATCACCCACTTGCACCTCTTCAGAATTACCGAATTCGGCAGGTAAGAAATTCTCACCTTCTATTTTAACGACCGCAAGGTCTGTATTTGGATCAATGCCAACGATTTTGGAGTGTTTGTATTGTTCACCATTGTAAGTAACCACGGTGATTTCATCTTCAGAAAAACCACTGATAACGTGGTTGTTGGTCAGGATATAACCACGGTCATCTATAATAATACCTGAGCCTAATCCCTTTTTTGGTACATTCTCAGTAGGATGATCACGTTTGGGTTGAAAATCTTGATAGGGTGGCGGCGGTTCGGTATCTGTACTATTTTTTGAAGGTTCCTTTTTTTCTGTACTCAAACTGACAACAGAGGGACTGACGAGTTGTGAAACCTTTCTGAATGTTTCTATAAGCGGTTTGGTTATCTTCTCGAGTTCAATGAGTTCTTGCTTTAATTTGTCGACCCCGGCATCCCGTCCTGCAAACGTAGGGTAGTTGTAAAGGAATGACAAAGAAGTTACTAAAAACGACAAAAATAATAATTTCATGCATTTCATTTTTTATTCGTGGGGGTTTTCAATTTATAAACCAGGTACCCACTACCCGCAAATATAAATACATCTACGAAAAATGTTAAGATAACTACCCTTTTCGCTAATTGGGGACTGTTTGTCCTGTAGACTTTTGCAATTGCGTTAAAGGTGATGTATGCAATTAGAATATAAGCAAAGCATACGCCTATAATCAAGGGTATTTTTTTTGAAGTCTTCATTAATTAACAGCACAGTTAAATTATATTTTTAGATAGTGGTGTTTAAAAGTAGTCTTAAGGGGTTGTTGGAGAGACAGCCTTTTCCTTTACCTCATCCTTTGTTCCCAACTTCATCGTTTCCAGCCGATTAGATAATTCAATTTCAGCCTTCTGGATATCACCTATCCGTTTATTAATATCTTCTTCGGTAGCTTTGTAATTGGCCTCAAGACTGCAAATATGTTCATCTAAATTTTTATTTATAGTTTCTATCTCTTTGATCTTTTGTTGGATATCGTTATTGTGGCTCTTTATGTCATCCATTTCATTATGTAAACCATTCCCATCGTTTACAATTATAGAAATAGACCTGGATAAATCATCTATCCGTTTTTCCAACGTTTGAGTTGTTCTGGAAATTTCAAGTACTCTACAGTCGATATCATTCAATCTTTTATTCGAGGTAGTACTACACCCGAAAAACAATATTGGTAATAAAATAGTAAGAGACACGGGTACAAAATATTTTTTCATTGGTTAATTATAAATAAATTGTAAATAAACACAAAAAAAATTTATTATTAATTGGAACTATTTTTAGGTTAAGTATGTTTTGTATATTAAATTGTTCTCCTTTTTAAGCAAGCTGACTTTTCGCTTTCCTCCTTTTCTTCGAAAGTCAGCTTGCTGTTTTTATACGTAGATATCTAAAAAAGAACCTAAAGGTTCTCTGCGCCTTCTTTTTTCCAGATTTATAGGATCGGGAACTTCCATTGTTGGAATATCTTTCGCCGTATCTCCCTGCGTAACGTTTTTGACTGTTTGTGCAAAAATCTCACTTTTTTTCTGTATTTTTTCTACATTCTGCGAATTAACACCTTTCGGCATATTCTTAACATCATTCATGCGAACATTTTTTACTTCATTTTCAAAATCAAGACTGTTAATTTCTTTTTTGTTTGTTTGTGTGGATAATCGTTTAATTTGGTCAAGAAGTTTTGATGCTGCCGGAGTTACATCATTTACCATATATCTTTCTCCTAAAATAATTTTATAAGCATGATAATACCAATGTAAGTTTGATGTAAGCGATTTTTGTACCTAAATCGATCAAGTTATTTAGAAAAATGCACACATTAAACAAAAAGATCATTCCGTAAAAGTGTCAATAAAAAGATTGTGAAAATGGTTTCCTTTAAGTAACAGATTTAATTGTTGTAACACTAATAAAATTAAGGTATTACATATAAAAAAATTTCCAGCAGATTTTTTATAAAATTTATTATCTCCGCCGGGGGTGTTGTTAAACGGTTTTCAACTCACCCTGCTATGAAAGAAATATAAATTTCTTTAGTAAAACCAAACAGTATTTAACTATAATCCATAATAATTTATACAAAAACTGTTGGAAAATTCAACCACGATACAAGGTGTTATATTTTGTTGAATTGCATTTTTGTGTGCTGAATGTTATAATTTGCCCGTAATCTATTTAAACATATTTGTTATTTATAAAAGGGGGCGAAAGGATTCGACCGGACAGTTTGAGGTTTAGGTGGCGTATTGAGGTTGTCAGGCGGCCTCATTAAAAACCTGGCAAAATGATTTAAATGCCGAATATCCAATGGCAATGGCTGCTTAATTAACAGCCACGTTTCATTAATCTTACCTGCGAGGTTAATGAAACGACGATTAGCAGGTTAGTTCAATTCTTCTGCTTGGTGGGAACTGAATGAACTATCAACTGGGCTGGTCTATGGAAACCCTGTCAGTTGGGATTCCGGATGACGAGACTTAAAAAAACTGACTATATACGTAGAAGCCTATGCTGAAATGTCTAGGGACGCGGGTTCAATTCCCGCCGCCTCCATTTTTTTAAGTTGTTATAATTCAAGAACTCGGCGATTTTAACATTCCAAAAATACCGTCCCTAATGTGTCCCCAGAATGCCATTAACGCTTGTGCTAAGAAGTCCGGCAACAAATCTTCCCTAAAAACAAAAATTGCTATAAATAATAATACATCCACCATGGCGATGATTTTCTGTCTTTTAGAGAATGATAGGCGCAGTGGATAACCCTGCCAAGGGGAATAACGAGAGACTTAGCTGGAGAAATTGGGTGAGCACTTTTGCTCTTTGCGTAGTGTTTTTTGCGGAGCAAAGAGGAAAAGACAATTTTTAGTTGAAATGGTAATCGGTAAAAAGTAGCATCAGGTGCAATTGAGGGGGTAATTATAAATTAAGGATAATAGTTACGGATAGTATCTAACAAGTAATATTATCCAGAAACTGATAAATTACTTGTTAGCTCCAAAAGAAATGACCTATGAGTGGCCATAACGTCATCCCATTACCTACAGTATCTCTTGTCCAAGAGTCGGAAGTTCCTGGGCTTTTAGACAAGATTCGGCCTGCCTGGCAAGCCAAGGACCTTATTGTCCGGGTAAAGCGATTAATTGCTGTAGACCCAAGCAGCGCATGTCAACGTTTATTTAATGCAGCAATTCATGATTTACGAGAAAAAGTTGTCATCGCAGGTATAGACATCGCAAAAGAGGCGGCAAAGCAAAATGGATTACCCCAAATCGATAAGCCGGTTCATATAGAGGAATATCCGACTGCCAAACTGATCGACTTAGCTTACCACATGGGTCTACTTTCACGGGCAGAATGGCGTAGAGTCTCACGTTGTTACGAAATTCGTCGGGATTTGGAACACGAAGATGACGAATACGAGGCTGGTGTTGAAGATTGTGTCTATATCTTCAAAACATGCATAGAAACCATCTTACAACGGGATCCGATTCATCTACTGCGAGTGACAGACGTAAAGGAGTTGATTGAAAAACCGGGTGTAGTATTTCCCGCTGACAGCCTTTTAACCGATTACGAACATGCACCGCAGCCGAGGCAAGAAGAAATCTGTAAATTTCTTGTCAGTATAGCTCTTGACACTAAGCAATCCGAGATTGTGCGGCAAAACGCATATACATTCTTGGTGCATTTTCAACCGCGCACACAAAACCCTGTCAAACTGCGACTTGCGCAGCATGTCCAAGAACGAGTAGGCCACAAAGGATTGGATCGCCTTCTAGTATAACGTTTCATTAAAACATAGACAATATAAGCCGTAGTTGTTATAATTCTTGCCAAAACTTCGAAAGGAGAAGTTATGGCAAGAAAAACAAAGAGAAGTCCTCTATTTCTA
>JAHFOY010000161.1 GCA_023261485.1 Planctomycetota bacterium | reverse complement strand
TCTTGTCGGTTCTTTCATCTGCCAGCGTTATTTTTAAGCCCTTGTTCAGGAAGGCATATTCCCGTAATCTTTTCGCTATTGTTTCGAAACAAAACGTTGTGTCCTCAAATATTTCGGGATCTGGTTTGAATATGACTTTTGTTCCCCTCTTTTTGGTTACTCCCCGCACCTCAACCGGCGACTTGACCTCTCCCTTTTCGTATCTCTGGAAATATACATGCCCGTCCCTTCTTACCTCCACTTCCATCCACTCGCTGAGTGCGTTTACAACTGATACCCCAACCCCGTGCAGGCCGCCGGAAATCTTATAGCTCTTGTGCTCGAATTTTCCTCCCGCATGCAACACCGTCATGACCACTTCCAGCGCAGATTTTTTTGTCTCTGTGTGCGTGTCTACAGGAATACCCCTGCCATCGTCTATAACCGTTATGCTGCCGTCTAAATTTATTTTTACACTTATATTCTCACAGAAACCCCCGACAGCTTCATCTACGCTATTACAAACGACCTCTTCCACCAGGTGGTGTAAGCCTCTGGCTGTGGTATCGCCAATATACATGGCGGGTCTTTTCCTGACAGCTTCTATGCCACCCAGCACTTTAATGGACGTTGCATCGTATGTATCTTGTTCCAGCGCCAAATTACTTTCTTCTACCATTATTCTGTAATTCCGACCTTAAATCGGATATCCTCGATGTATTTCATGCCTATTATATTATTAATTTTTTGAATTATAGCGTACTTCTCAAAATTAGTCAAATAATGAATCATTGCCGAGGATTCCACGGTTACAGACATAATTCCATTTTTGATGCCTGCAATTTTAGTACTCCTGTATACCTCACCACTGACTACCTCGCTCCATATACTCATTACCTTTTGACAATTCCTGTCAATAAGACTTCTCTTTGGAAATGCCTCTTTCAACAGTTGTCCAAGTCTTACAACTGTATTTTTACTATGAAAAAACCTTTCCGGAAGCTCTTCTTTCATTACTTTAACTCGATAGGCATTATCACACTTAATTGTTCGTGACCAGTTCTAAATAATGCGGCATTGCAATTATCTTTAAGTTCTATGACAATGGTATCACTATCGGATACCTTCAGGGCGTCTAAAACATACTCCGGGTTAAAGCATATTTCAAAATCCGGTCCTTTGTAACTGGCGTCAATCTCCAGTTCGGCTTCTCCTACTTCTGCAGCCTTTGACAGAAGCATTAACTTCCCATCCTTAAAAACAAATCTCACAACGTGATACCCCTCGCTTGTCATAAATGAAGCCATCCTCACTACCGTCAGCAGCTCATCCCTCTTTACTTCTATTTTCTTATCGTTATCCTTTGGTATAACATCCTCGTACTTTGGGTATTGCCCGTCTATCAACTGCGACACAACCTCACCCCTTTCACCCAAAAAGAGTATCTGAGACTCTCCAATTCCAACCCTCAGAGTCCCCTTGCTCTCTGATGAAAAACGTTGTAAGAACGTTAAACACTTCACCGTGGCTATCCCACTCATTGTCACCCCATCAGGGTTTTCCACCTTCCGCTTTACCATGGACAATCTATTCCCATCGGCCGCTGCCATAATGATTTCATCTTTCTCTACTTTTACAAATATACCACACAGCGTGCTTCTTGCCCTTACCGTCGACGCCGCATGAACAACCTTTCCTATCATATCGCCAATGATTCCACCGTCTATTTCAATAAAACTCTTCACATCCGTAATAGTTATCGTGGGAAACTGACCAGCATCTTCCCCAACAATCTTGAAATAACCCTTTCCTGACTTTAAAATACAACTACTGCCTTCAAAAGATACCAGTACTTCTTCATTGCCCGCCCATTCTCTAAATATATTGTTAACACGAACCGCCGGCAGAACAATACTCCCCACGCCGCTACTTTCCTTCACCGGGAGCGTATATTTAACCAGGACCTCCAAATCCGTCGCCGTTATTGTAGAGACAGGTTTTAAACCTGTCTCTGCAACGTCTACTACCTCAAATTTTATTCCCTGCAACACGTGTTTAATAGTAGAAGACGGAACGATACTCGCAACCAAATTAAAACCTTTATACAATTCATTTCCATCAAAACTTAAGTTCATACACTATTCCTATATTTATATTATATGAATTAAATGTAATATCATAGAATTATTATACATTGTTCATAATCAATTAATACCAATACAACTCTCTTTTATGTAAAGACATAAAGCTATTTGTTATCATGTAAGAAGTATGTAGATAAATTGTGGAAAGAGTACAGAAACTTTTTACGATTTAAAGGATCTGATATCTGAAGCAAAAATAATTTACATACTATGAACATGTTATCTTTGTAGTTCACTTTCTATTTTTTGTAAAACAAAAAGGAGGTTTTTATCTTTTTTTAGCAATTTTGTTATTTTTTCATCTGCATGGATTACGGTGGAGTGGTCTCTTCCCCCAATGAATCCCCCTATTTCTGTAAGCGACATATTTGTTAGCTTTCTGGAAAGGTACATTGCTATTTGCCGAGGCAAACTGAGGCTTCGTGTCCTGCTCTTTGACTGGAGCTGAGATATACTTACGTTAAATCTGTCTGAAACGGCATAAAGAACCGCTTCGATACTAACCGGTTTTTTATTTCCTGTTACTTCCCGAATGACATTTTTTATAAGATCGGACGTAATGGCATTTCTCGTAACTTTTAGTTCCTTGCCCAACCGTACAATTGCGCCCTCAAGCTCGCGTATGCTGCCTGGGACGTGTTCCGCAAGGTGATAGGCGAAGTCGTGCGTCAGGTTTATGTTCATTAGTGACGCCTTTTTCTCGATAATAGCTACGCGCGTTTCGATAGAGGGGCTATCGACACTGCACAACAAGCCCCATTTGAAACGGGAAACAAGCCTGTCTTCTAGGGAGCTTAAAGATTCGGGAGGACAGTCGCTCGCGATAACAATCTGTTTCCTGGCATTATAAAGCGCGTTAAACGTGTGGAAAAATTCCTCCCGGCAGCCCTGCAGGTTTTCCAAGAATTGTATATCGTCCAGCAGAAGCACGTCCAGATTCCTGTAAAGATTCCTGAACTCATCCCAGTTATTTGATCGTATTGTAGAGATAAAATGGTTTACAAATTGCTCACAGGACAGGTAAAGCGTCTTTGTAGCGTGGCGTGAAAGGAGCACATTATTTATGGCATGTAAGAGGTGTGTCTTTCCAAGCCCTGAAGCACCGTGTATAAAAAGAGGGTTATATGCGAGACCGGGGGACTCGGAAACGGCAACCGCTGCAGCATGCGCCAATCTATTGCACGGCCCCACAATGAAATTATCAAAGCGATAGTACCCATTCAGAGAAGTCATGCCCCAATCGCATGTGGGTAATTCACCAGGGAAGGTGGTAACGCCACAGGAATCAGGAGATGAGGCTAACGATTGCCTATGAGTTTCGCCCTCTGTGAGGAAGATCACTTCTCGCGAGGAATTTAACACCCTGTAAACTGCGCCGGAGAAAATGTCCTTGTAATTACCGTAAAGCCATTCCTTTATGAAATCATTAGGTGTAATAAATGTGATACTGCTTTCATTAATAGAGAAAATTTTTAGGCAGGAGAACCACATATCGAACTGCTGGATGGAAACAGACTTCTTTATTTCGCTGAAAATTTTCCACAATATGGAGTCTGCCGTAGTTTCAGAAGACACCATCTTGTGTTGGGAAGCCTTTAATGATGCGCTGGATTGTTCTAAGCCTATAGGCATGAGTGGTGTAATTTTAGAAAAATTCCAAAAGAAGAAATCCTGATTAAACGTTAAGGAGTTTCAAAGCTTAAGATTCTTCGGTTGTTTCACTCCCTCAGAATGACACCGTTTATCATTCTGAGCGGAGCGAGGAATCTAATTTAATGTTCAGGAATTTCAATCTTTTTTAATTAAGCGACCCTACCCCTCTCAAGAGGGGAATTTAAGAAGTCCCCTCTTGGGAGGAAACCCACACCCTAGTCCTCTCCAAGGAGGGGATTTAGGGGTGGGTAAAAAAGTCGTTGGGTTTTGTCTTTTAAAACCCAACCTAATTTAATATTAGTCAAGTATTATGGTAGCGAGATGATAACAAGGCGGCTACAAGAAGTCAAACAAAAACAAATCTGCAGAAAGACCCTGTGAATTTTCAAAAAAACACTAAATTTATGACTTAAATCTTTAAAAATGTCCATCACCGTCATATGAGGCGTAAATTTTTCAGAATTTTAACCCCTGCTGATAATTACAAAAAGTGTAAAATTTTAAATTTTTTTGTTGACGAGAAAATAATAGCATGTTATATTTCCACAGACCAAAAATAGCATTTACCGTATATCAGTAAACATTTTAGATTAAATTATCCTGCAATTATATCAGAGAAAGGAGGAAAATATCGGGAAAACAACACTTGATTCTCCTGCGTAGGCGCATCATCGGCGGCAAGCGGCGTCTTTGCAGAAAATCAACACTTGGTTTTTCCCATCTCTTGCCTGTTCGTTTTCTCAAAGAAGGAGGTGATGGAGAGGTGAAAAGGGGTTGACGTTGATTGGGAGATCAAAGGTATCTTTTAGAAGCATTTTGGATTTTTAAAGAATAGAGAACTTTGTAAAAGTAAATTTATCTTTAATTCAGGTCTTGTTAGTAGAGACATCTCGATGAGATGCCTTTACAAAGAAATAGGAAAAAGGAGAAATGACGGATATGAAAAGACCGAAAACAAGCAGTAAAAAAACAAGTTGGTTCAATATTGCCAGCGTATTTTTGCTGGCAGTAACCCTTGCGATGGGTGTGACCACAAGTGCACAGGCCGCAACGGGTAGTTTTGACAGGGACGCATATTTACCACCCCTGAGCGACACAAATGATTATGATAGGGCCTTTATTACTGTAACGGATTCTTCTGTAACAACGGCAACTACAGATACCATTACGGTATCAATAAAAGCCGGGTCAAATGTGATTGATTTTGTTTTAAAAGAGACCGGGGCAACAACTACAGTTTTTACCACCACCGGGAACACACAACCATCACAAACCGGCGTTGGCACCACTACTGGGTACGTAGCAGACTACAGTGGTAGCCATCTCTACCCGGCATTGGGTACAGCGATTTATGGAGTAAACTTGCAATCTTTTGCAAGTCAGTCTGGTGGAAATGCCGAAACACCATCGAATGGTGTTTTGAATGTATCGTCTGGTAACACATTGATGTTGCTTTATAATGGTAGCACCCTTGACACGGCAACCATCGGTTTTAATGGCGATAATAACTCTTCTATAACGTTCACAAAGGGTTCTACGTGGGGAGACTCTGTTTCAGGTTCTGCAGACAGTGCTAGTGCAAATCTTATCATAAGCATAAATGATCCTGATCAAAATTTGAATCCTAAAATGAAAGATGTTATTGGATTTCAAGACGGTTTTGCTTTGGGTTTAACTGGTACAGGATCTTCTCGTGTTCAAATTGAAACCATCGATCAATCTACTGGTTCGACGTATCAGATCAGTAGTACTGATGTGATTACGCGGAATATTATGTTGGTTGAATCAGGCCAGAGCACTGGAATCTTCACTGCTCAGGGTAAGGTTTATGGTTCGACCACGGCCACAAAGACAGGCAATGTTACGGTAGGTTCTACAGCGGGTTATAGCGG
>JAHFOY010000160.1 GCA_023261485.1 Planctomycetota bacterium | reverse complement strand
TTCAAGGGTTTTAATATGTTCTCTCATTTCGGGCAGTCTTTCTATAATTACATAGCAACGGCGCATACGCTGAATAGGGAGCGCAGGTGTGCCCAGATAGGTTCCATTATCTGCAAGGTCATGCGCTACTCCGGAATATCCACCAACGGTAACGTTGTCGCCGATTTTAATATGTCCGACAATGCCTACTCCACCGGCAAGGGTAACGTGTTTACCAACTTTTGATGAGCCCGCAATACCTACCTGGGATACAATTAAGGAATTTTCACCAATCTCGACGTTGTGAGAAATAACAACCTGACTGTCGATCTTTGTTCCCTTTTTAATGACTGTTTCACCCAGCGCTGCGCGGTTAATCGTCGTATTGGCGCCAATATCCACATCGTCTTCAATTACGGTAATGCCGACCTGCGGGATTTTGTAATAACTCTGGCCATCAGGTGCGTATCCGAAGCCGTTGCTGCCTATGACGGTATTGCTGTGGATAGTGACTCGTTTACCAATTACGGTGTCATTATAAATAACGGCATTCGGATAAATAACGGTATCGTCGCCGATGGTACAATGGTCTCCGATATGGACGCATGGATATATGACTACTCGATTGCCAATGGACGTACTTTTGCCAATAGTGGCATATTCATGGATAGAAACATCTTTTCCGATGATTGATGTCTTGTCGATCCTGGCAGAATCGTCAATGGTTTTCGTGTATGTTGGTTTTTTGTACAACAGGAATTCTACTATCTTTGCAAATGCCAGATAAGGGTTGTTGCTTACCAAAAGGTTTCTTTTTGTGTCTTTCAGTTTGGGTGAAACGATAATGGCTGAGGCCTTCGTCTGGTGGATTTTACTGGTATATTTTTCATTTGATATAAAAGTAATATACCCCTCCTGGGCATCGTCAATGCTCATAACCCCACGTATCTTTATGGCAGGGTCGCCAACAACCGTACCACCTACGTATTCAGCGAGTTCTTTTAAGGTTTTTTCCATGGTTTCACATGTTATTTGTATTTTGTATCTGTGCAATTTGCGGCTTAGACTTTTTTTTAATCGGTATTTTGCCGTGAGACGCAGTTTCGCGGGATGTTCTTTTTGTTACGAAACGTACAAGGAATAAAGTACCGATCAGGAGTCCCCACCCAAGTACACCAGTAACCACCTTGCTGTCGCCATACAACCACTTCGGGTTTGTCCCTACATGGTCAAAGAATAAGATATTGGTTTTAATGAGAAAAATCCAGCCGGCATGAAGCCCGATAGCAAGATAGAGGGAATTCGTCCTCAGGCAGGCATATGACAGCACCATGCCGACAAGGAAAATGCCAATCATCGTGGGCATAATGTCGGTGAAATTTATTATTATATTAGAAAAAGATTGATAAATTACCTCAAAACCGACAAACGGATTAAAGCCTGGAGATACCAGTAATTTTGCCTTGAAGAAGTGTAATAAAGAATAGAACAGGCTGCTTGCACACACGGCGTATACCGTTTGCATGTCCCGCAAAAAGCTTTGAAAGATAAATCCCCTGAAGAATATTTCTTCAATCCAACCGACGATGCCGGCTATCAGCAGGAATTTTAAAAGCTGAAATATAAGGTCTCCGATGGATCTTGCATCTATTTGTAAGGTTTTGGCGCCGGTGACAAACAGGAAAGCGGTATATAAAATAAAGATACCCGTGCTTAAGAGAAAACCCATCTGTAAGTGTTCCCACCATCCCTGTGTATGTTTTATGCCAATCGTGGCAAGGGAATTGACCATCAGTGGTTTTCTAAAGAGGTAAATAATGAGAATGGTTACCGCCAGGACAATGCGCCGCATGACCTTCCCGAAATCATAGCTTCCGTGTTTGTAATTAAGCAAATCTTTCATGAAAGGACTCAAAGGTATCAGCGCATCACAGGAAAGCTTTATAATAGGAGCAATCAGGCTGCTTAAAAATAATATGAACAAGAAGAGAAGGAGTATTTTCTTGTATTGTTTTATATCGCTAAATGAAGTCATGGTAAAATGATAGTGTCGTAAAAAGGAGTTGTCAACTGAAAAGAGTCTTTGATTGGTAATATCGCCTGCGGCTTGCTCGTACGTTTGGCCGTTTTGTTTCTTGACAAGTCCAATTTACAATTATAAAGTGTTGGATATTGCGCTGAAATCTTAATCAAAATATAAATATTCAGAAAATAAATGAGTAATAAAATTTTAAAAAATTATAAAAAAGTGACTGGTCAAGCATCTATTAATCAAGAACAGCTTTCTTCTTTTTTAATTCATCTCACGTCTCTTGTAGAGCAACGAGCCATCGTTGCGCGGGTGGATAAACTCATGGCCATGATCAACGAATTGGAAAAACAAGTATCAGAACACAAAGAACAATCCGAAATGCTGATGCAGTCAGTTTTACGAGAGGCGTTTGCAAAAGGATAATTAAATTTATTTGATCATTAAGGAAGTAACATAAACGCTTCTACGATAGTTATGGCAAGATTGACATTAGATATAAAAAATGAGATAATGTTTTTAAGTCCATTTTATAAAAGCGAGTGGGAAAATGAACATATCAACAGAAACACTTACTATATTCGTTTACCTGATTCCTGGCTTTGTATCCTCTTTAATTATCAATACCATATATTGTCCGCAAAGAAAAAGATAACCTTTCAAAAATAATAGAAGCACTTGTTTTTAGTTTCTTTATTTATGTGGTCATATCAGTGGTAAATGGAGAAAATCCCGTTTTAATACATTCAGACCAAATTAATAGCAGGACTACTTATTCAGTTTCATATAATTCAAGTGTTGTTATCCCAGTTGCAATTCTTTCCATTCTTATACCACTTTTATTGGGGTTCTTATCTACAACAGACATCCATATGAAGCTTTTGCGTAAACTGAAAATAACAAATAAAACTGCTCGTGAAACAGTTTGGTTAGATGTATTCACCGAACAAAAACGATATGTGATTGTAAACCTTGCGGATGGTAGACGAGTATTTGGGTGGCCTATGTATTATTCAAACAATCCTGAAGAAGGTTGCTTATATTTGTATGATGCTGCCTGGATAAATGATGAAGGTAAATATATTGACCTAAAAATTCATGGATTATTCTTAGTTAAAAAAGACAATATCGAATCGATTGAATTTACTTTAATAGATAATTCTAGCGCAAGAGAAGATAAAGGAGGAAACATAAATGAGCAATAAAGAAGAAAGATTAACTGGCATTGTTAAAACGCCGGACAAAGCAACAAATATTAAGGGTGGGTATAATAGACCACCAGTTATTCAGGTTAACAAGCCAAAACCAACGCCACCGCCACCACCAAAAAAATAAAAGCTACTTGAAGGAAAGAAGAATATAAGGATGGGTTAAGCGGAGAGAACCCATCAATGCCTTTTTTTGTTGTGTGTGCTTCGCCCTTCGATAAATTCAGGGCAGGCTTCACTCGACTCACCTTATTTTAATCAACTCCTCGAACGTCTCAAGAAGAATAGAAACAAAATATCCATAGACCCATTAGACTGAAAGACTCAAGAACTGGTTGAAAAGCAATTTACCAAAAGCATGTCAATCCTAGAACCATTAAAAGCCAGAATTAAAGCCACAGACGAGTTGATAGACGAAATTATTTACTGGCTGTATGGATTGACAGAAGAGGAAATAAGAATTGTTAAAGGTAAGGTGTCTGAGTGAAATTTATTATAATCCTCAGGAATCAGATATAATTGTATTAAATATGTAATAAAAAATAGAATTTGACAAAATAACAATATTATTAAAGAGGGAACGAAAAATGACAGTAAAAGAAATAATAAAAAAAGAGATTGATAGGCTTCCCGAAAATCTTCTTTCAGAAGTTTTTGACTTTATCCAATTTTTAGAAAGTAAAAGGGAAAAAAATATTCTTGTAAAAGCCTCTCAGGATTTATCTGCTCCATCGTTTCAAAAGATTTGGGACAATGAAGAGGATGCAATATATGACAACCTATAATAAAGGTGATATTGTCATCGTTCCGTTCCCATTTAGCAATCAGACCGCCTATTTGAAGGGTTTGATATCCAGGACCTCATTACCTATCCTGCCGTTCCTATGATTGAGATGAATAAAAAGAAGATCGAGGAAATCAATGGTTTCCTGAAATGGCTTAAACGTGAAATTGGCGCAAAGTCGATAGCCTTATTTACTGTATCACATTGATTGTTGATTTGTTGAATTATGTTGACTAGCCTGTTGTGTTTAGCTATAGTACTTCACTTGTTTTTTGACAGGATTTGTCTGCCACAAAGTCACCAAAACACGAAAATATTTTTGCTGAGTGTAGAACGTGGATAATTGATATAATATTCTGTGTAATTCCGTGAATATCCGTGGTAAAGTTTTATCTGTTAAACGAGAAGGAGGTGCTCAATGCCGGTAACTGAAAAAAGAGTCAGCAGGCTTGAACGAGCGATGGAGGACTTTGTTACCAATGTGGGTATAGAGTTTAATAAGCTCTACAATTCCCAGATGCGAACAGAAGCCGAACTCAGGGAATTTAAAGATGAAATGAGTGCCTTCAAGGAAGAGAACAGACAGCAGAGAAGGGAAATGAATATCAAGTGGGGCGAGCTGGCCAGAAAACTTGGTACGATAACAGAAGACCTTGTAGTGCCAAGCATACCAAGGATAATAAGAGAAAAATATGAGCTTGAGACAGCAGACTTAATGGTAAGAAGGAAAAAAAGGCTCACAGATGGAAGCACAAAGGAGTACGATGTCATAGCTGTGGCAGGGGAATATGTCTTTGTTAATGAGACCAAGAGCACACTGCATAGCGAAGATGTGAATGATTTCATCAAAGATATCCAGGAGTTCAGGGAATTCTTTCCTGAATATGAAAAAAATAAAGTCGTTGGCATACTGGCAAGTCTATATGTAGATGAAGGTGTGGTAAAGTACGCCGAGAAGGCAGGATTCATGGTGCTTGCAGTGGGAGATGCCTTAATGGAGATTAAAAACACCAGGGGATTCAAACCAAGAGAGTGGTAGTTATGAAACAAAAAAAGCCATGGGGGGGGCGGTTTACAAAGCAGACGGCGGCATCAGTAGAGTCCTTTACCGAATCGGTTTCCTTCGACTGGCGACTTTATAAATACGACATCGAAGGGAGCATTGCTCATGCAACTATGCTTGCCCAGTGTAAGCTTATTACGGAAAAGGAAAAGGATGCGATTGTTAAGGGTCTCAATGGGATACTCTCGGAAATTCTAGCCGGAAAGTTTGAGTTCAAAGAGTCCCTCGAAGACGTGCACATGAATATCGAATCGACGCTCATTGAGCGGATTGGCGAGGCTGGCAAGAAACTCCATACCGCCCGAAGCCGAAACGATCAGGTCGCCCTTGACCTGCGGCTCTGGACTCGCGATCAGATTCAGGTAATGATAAACCTTCTGGCAAAGTTGCAGGGAGAATTGGTAAAGAAGGGTAAAGAGCATTTCAGTCTGATTATGCCCGGTTTTACCCACCTTCAACATGCCCAGCCTGTCCTGTTATCACACTATCTGCTTGCATACGTCGAGATGCTTGAGCGGGACAAGACGAGACTCCATGATTGCTGTGTCCGTCTCAACAAATCACCCTTGGGCGCTTGTGCCCTCGCAGGGACGACACTTCCCACTGATCCGCTGCAGACGG
>JAHFOY010000159.1 GCA_023261485.1 Planctomycetota bacterium | reverse complement strand
CAAAATCCTGCTGGAGTTTATTCTGGAACACCCGCAATTGCCTTTTATCCGCCCGTCTATCAGAACGTTTTTATTTTACCTCCACTCGATGGATAACAAGGATTTTTCAAGAGAAGTTATACAGATTTTAAGAAGCGACAAAGTAGCTTATCACGTAAAAAGGTTGATTGTTGAATCACTTGCAGAGCTATCACCAATTACTGATGTTGAACTTAATCTTGTTAAGAATATTCACGTCAGTTATCCCAATCTCTTCATTCGATTTTTACAAAGGGTTACTTCACCAGAATGGTTCGATGCGGTGCATCCGGATTTGACCAAAGCCATACTCACAAAGAGTGAAAACGATTCAACAAAAGCAGCAATTTTGTATTCTTTGGAAAAATGGATGCACGTTCGTCCTGGTAAGGTCGTTGAATGCTGGAAATATGCCTTAAATTCTCCCAATCCGGAGATATGGTCAATTAGTCGAATAATAGATACGTTTTCACACTGGGCAATCGTGGGTATTGAAGAGGTTTTGGAAAGGCTTTTGAAGATTGAAAAAGAAAAGACAGGAGATCGGTGGATAGGAAAGGCAATTTCAAAATATGTTGATGCTACGAATAAAGGAGATGGCCTTCTCTGGCAATACATAACTCAAGATGTTCCCGTAGGGGTTATCTCTCATAACTTTTTCAGTTCATACGAGAAAGGTTTACATTGTTCAGAGCACCATTTCCATAAAAAAGATTTCCTTATTGAGCGATTTAAAAAATCCACGTGGCTACTTGAAACAGCCATTAACGCTATAACTGATTGGAATTCAAGATACGAATATCATGCCGAAAATAATGGCTTAAACACAGTTTTTCTTAGAGATACAGCTTGGGAGCAAAAGCATCATGACTACGACACTTATTCCTGTGACCCTATAAATGAATTTTTAGATGCAATCCACCAGGTTCTCAGATTTCATGCAAAAGGAAGCACCAATTGGTTTTTTAAAATAGAACCTGCCTTAAGGGCAACGAAAGATGGGGCTATAGCATACTTCATGATCTATTCATACTTAACTAATCCAGAAGAACATACAAAAATGGCGTATGATTTTATTTTAAGGCCGGAAATATTTTTTGCATCTAATCTTTCAGATGAAGTAGGCGAGCTTATACAAGGGATTGTTCCTTACCTCTTGCCAGAACAGCGAGAAAATATTCAGAAAATAATTATGGGAAGGAATGACCCTGATAATAAAGATGAAAACGAAGAGCAACCTCGCTGGTTGTTAAAATGGAAATACAAACAGCTTTCTGTAATTCCAAAAATCTTTCGTTTACCTGAGACACAGGCATTTGTCGAAAAATGGCAGGATAGCTTTGGGCTATGGCCTCAACCTCCAGAAATTAGAGGATGGGGAGGTACTGTAGAATCTCCTATATCCGTTTTGCAAATGGAGAGTTTGTCTGAAAAAGGACTCTTAAAATTATTTAACTTTTACAATGATAAGATGTCAGGGTGTGATTGGTTTAGTCCTTCCGAACATTTAAAGGGTGGAATTGATGAGATTGCTCATGTGTTTTCACTATGTGCTCAAAAAAATCCGCAAAAATACCTGCCATATATGAATACATTCTGGGAATCAGGAATTAGCAAGGAATATGTATACGCCCTTTTACAAGGAATATCTAATCATATCTGTTGTCGTTTTGGAAGGCTTCAAAAGCCTGCTAAAATAGAATTTGTAGAACCATTCTTGGATGGTGAAACACTTGCAGAAGTTCTGTTGGACTGGTTTGACAAGTACCCCAAACTGCTAGAAAACGGATATAAATCAAGCGATGCGATTTATACAATCTCGTATGTAATCGAAAGAAAGGATCTACAGAAAAAGCTAATCGATTATTTTATAAAAATGTCCAGACATCCTGATCCTGAAAAAATTGAACAAAAGATATTTATTCAAAATAAAACAGAATTGGATGAAGAGGATCTTCTCAGTATATCAATAAATTCTGTTAGAGGACATATTGCAGATGGGGTTACGACCCTCGTAGGAAGACTCCTTGAAAAAGAAAGGGAAATTCCAGGAGAACTTTACAAACTTCTCGAACAATTTGCTGCCGACCCGGTGGAAGCGGTGAGAATTCACGTCCTGGAATTACTCCCTTTTTTGGAACACAAAAAACCAGAAAAGGGCTGGTATTTGTTTAGAAAAGCATTTGAAAAAGCACACCCTGCCCTTTGGCCACATGCATACAGATTCTTATACTATCAATATAAAGAGCATTTTGATCGCGTATCTCATATTTTAGAGCAAATAAAAACTGAGGGAGGAAAGCATGGTGCAGAAACATGGGGATTGGTTTCAGCACTTTGCTTTTTAGATGATCTCATTACATTCGAAACACTTATTGTGCAATTAAATGAATTCAATCAGGAAGATGTCTGGCGTGGTGTTGTAAAAGTCTTTACTTCCAACCTTAAAGCACCTGATTCAAGAATTAAGTGTCTTAAATGTCTTATTGCCCTGATAAAAAACAAGGCATTTCCCCTTAAGTTGCTCAATACCATCGCACAAGTATTTGAACAAATTCCCATATCAGATGATGAATCAATAAGGGATTTTTTAGACTTGTTTCTTGATAAGATTCCATTAAGTGATGAAAGATATCTTATCTATCATTTCTTTGATTATTTATCAAAAATATCTGGTATTTTTTCAGAATGGTGTATGGAAATGGTAGAAAAATACCTGAAAAATATTTCAGATAAAGTCCCTCCGCACATGTGGAAAGCAGAAGGTTTGGTTACTGCCACAATCCAGTTGTTGAGATGGGCTGATACTGGGGATAATCAGGGATTGATAGAACGGGTGATTGCAATACAAGATCGTTTATTAGAACTGGGATGGCCAGGAATTGATGAAGCCATAACCAGGGCGGAGAGGGAATAAGTTTGGTTATTTACGAAATATCTGGTTTCTGTGTATCTACTGAGATTTTGCAAAATTAAGCGAGTGTGAGATGTACTTTCCTGATTTCCGCATTATCGGCTGAAAGCCTTGAAAATAAAGGGTATTAGCCCTAGGCACTACTTTGATGCTTTTTACCTCTTTCGCTTCTAACTCTTGTAAAATAAGGATTCTTGTTTTTGAATTTGTGTTAAACTGTAGAAATCGGGAATAACACTAATCAATGATAAAATCAAATGACAACTTATTACTTTTCAGTTTTATGGTCTGTCTGAACTGATTCTGGTGGATATGTAATTCGTGTGCCGTCCACCACAGCCCGGGGTGTGAGTGTATAGATTTGACGGGAATTTTCACCTAAAGTATGCTCAACCTGAATGTATCAATATTGCATCATTGTGAGCATCCGGTTGCATCATGCAAATCCTGTCAAAATAGGGAATTCTTTACTATCAGGCCACGGAGTTTTTCAAATTGTATGACAAGATAAAGGTTGTCCTTCACATTTAAACGGGGCGTTTAGCTTGCCTACTTTACGTAAAGTCTGCGACTGCCACTTCCCGTTTTACGGTGAAATTCTTGCGATGTAGTTTGATATGTTCGAGTTCGTGTAGTGTCTCCGCAGTCAGGTAACTCTCGCCACAATGAGAGCAGCTAACCACAGGGACGTTCTCAATAATCAACAATTTGTTTCCTTTGCCGTAACTCCGTGAGACACGGCGAATGCGCACACCTTCTTTGCCACAAATATCGCACACCATAGATATTCTCCTTGTCATATTATATTAAGATATATAGTGATGATAACCAATTTGCCAGTGGGACTCAACTTAGTCACCACAACAACTTCAATGCCCGTAAGAGTCCGTCCTTTGATAAGATATTTCCGCTCGCCAGTATCGCGATCTTTCTGCCGTTCAACAATTTCGCCTGTAAGAATGCAGCATTCAACATCGAAAGTTGTCAACTGGTCATCGTCCATTTCTTCTTCGGCGTGCAAAGTCATTATATACTGGCGGGTGCGGATTTTCTCCTGCATTTGTTTCAGGATGCAATCATACACATTGCTCTCCAAAGTAGCATTTGTTTTGACAATTTCTTTCTTTTATAGCAGTTTTATAACATTAACCAATGACAAAATCAAATGACAACTTATTCTTTTTCAGCTTCAGGATTTGGCTGAACTGATTCTGGTGGATAAGTGATGCGTGTGCCATTAACTTTAGCCCAGGGTGTAAGTGAATGGATTTGCCGGGATTTCTCACCTAAGATATGTTCGACCTGAATTTTCCGGACTAATAATGCATCGGCTATCAGGGATCGGTGGCAGCGCCAGGGGAGGGCTTCGGCGCACATCAGTGCGACTTGCTCCTGCCTTGCCAGTTCAATGAGTGTTTGTAAGTTTGTTTCAAATTCCGGCGTTTGCATATAGTCGGCAAAGCCCCTGAACGATGCGTTACGCCAGCCTGTGTTCGGCGAATCGGGACGCGGGCGACGAAGGCCGCCAAGCCCTGCCATATGCGTGTAGTTTATACCAGCAACCTCCAGGCTGTCGGGTAAAGTTTCTTGATTAAATTGCGGGTTGTGACGTGAGCGAGGTATGGTGCGTACATCCACGACATGCTTCACGCTGTGGGCCTGTAAGAGGTGAATGAAGGCCTCAAGATTTCGGGTGGAATAGCCGACCGTTAGTACAACGCCCGGTATTTCAGTGGTCTTTTTCTTCATAAAAACTTCTTTGTCCAGAAATGCGCCCACGCTCACAGAACCTAACCGTGTTTAAATACATTTGCATATCATTTTCTAAAATTTTATGATAATGATACATTGTAATTCTGTATCAAATAATCGCAAGTGGAAATTATGCTTGAATAGGCTCAAAAGGCTTTGCCGTATTACTGAATAAAAACTTTTTTCCAAATATTTATGAAGGCGATTTTAATAATTTCTTAGTGATTAGTGACATGTGACGAGTGGCGGGAGAAACGTCACACGCCTCTCGCAACCCGGCACTTTTTTTAATTAAATGGATTTCTTTATGCGCTTTGAGGCAATTCTCTTCGACCTTGATGGAACGCTGCTTGATACGTTGGAAGATCTGGGCAATGCGGCGAATCGTGTACTCAAAAAATATGACTTTCCAACTCACCCAATGGATACCTACCGCTATTTCGTGGGAGACGGGGCTACTGTACTCATGAAACGTGCACTGCCAGAAAATAAGCGTGACGATGACACGATCGGTGTCTGCGTTCAGACATTCCGCGAAGAATATGGTAAAGGCTGGAACGTCAAAACAAGGCCTTACGACGGCGTGGCAGAGATGCTCGATGCATTGTCGGCAAATGGCATGAAAATGGCGGTTCTCTCCAACAAGCCTGACGAATTTACAAAACGGTGTGTAACCGAATTTCTTCCGAAATGGCGCTTTGATATGGTTCTTGGCCAAAGCGACTTAATGCCTCTGAAACCAGACCCAAAAGGTGCACTGGAAATTGCAAGGTGTCTGAATATTCTCCCTTCGCAATTCATTTACCTTGGTGATACATCAATTGACATGAAGACGGCCGTATCGGCTGGCATGTATCCGGTAGGGGCGCTCTGGGGTTTTCGGACGGAAAAGGAGTTGCTGGAAAATGGCGCTCAGGCGCTGATCAAAAAGCCCCAGGAAATTCTGAATCTCCTGGATTTGACCAGTCGTTCAATAAACGAATAAAACAAGCGGGCAGGGCATCAAAACCTCACCCAA
>JAHFOY010000002.1 GCA_023261485.1 Planctomycetota bacterium | reverse complement strand
AGGAACGCAGTAGCGTGCATAAATTCCGTTTTGTCTTTGTGCCCGTCTTCAATTGCAGGAAAACCATTGTGTACTCCGATATAATTCCTTAAGGTAAGATCTTCATCGTATTCTCCTTCGGGAATTCGAATATTATCCGAGACTCTGGTGGCAATCAACAGATATCTTTTACGGTGTTGAGGGACTCCGTAATGATTAGCGTTAACGATTCTATGGTCGTATGCATAAGATTCACTTTCTAAAAACACGAGAAATTCACTAAGAATCTTTTCGTTCTTGTTTTTTAAAAGGCCGGGAACGTTTTCGATAACCAGATAACCAGGCTTAAACCACGAAACAAAGCGCTGGAACTCTTTCAAGAGACCTTTGCTTTTAAGACTGTTTTTCTTGTCAGTATTGATATTAGTCCAATATTGGCAAGGACTACAACAAATGAACACCAATGAATCATCGTTCTTTTTTATTCCTGTTAATCCGGCCAGCCCCTTTTCGGATAGTTTATGAATATCTTTCTTAATAAATTTGGAGTTCGGATTGTTAATTTCATAAGTCTCTCTGCAATTCGGATCAATATCTATCCCCGCCAACACATCGATGCCCGCTTGAGACATACCATAAGTCATACCCCCGGAGCCACAAAAAAAATCTATTACTTTTAAATTATATTTCTTTATATTTGTTTTCATATGCCCAACAATTGTGATAAGATAATCTTATATGGTCTATATTTAATTTGTAATATATATTATTTTCTTCTAACATTTTAAATTGTAGAGTACGGATATTATTTCGCTCAGATTCAGCCGTGCCAAATGGTCATTGGCGCCGATACATTTCGGATTTCCATCCGAGTTCCATGACCAGTGATTTTTGCCGTGCATCTTATGGCTCATATTGGTTAAAAACTTTTATACCATAACTATTATCGGGTTCATAGCTCCTGATTTTAAAACATATTATGCTTATACAGAGCAATTATAAATAGTTTCATCTTTATTTAGCCTATTCACAAACATGAAACTGACAATCCAGAAATCTGACATCAAAGGAACAGTCAACGCCCCCCCCTCAAAAAGCTACACCCACAGGGCAATTGCAATAGCTGCGCTCTCAAAAAAAGCAACAATCAATAACCCGCTGATATCTGAAGACACAAAAGCAACGATAAGGGCATCTGAAGCTTTTGGGGCTGAAATCGTATCGAAAAAAGATTCGCTGGTTATCAAAGGCTTTGACGGGAAACTGAAAATCCCCGACAACGTAATCGACATTGCAAACTCAGGCACCACGCTTCGCATAATGACAGCAGTGGCTTCACTTGTAAACGGCGCCACTGTCCTCACAGGCGACGCAAGCATCAGGACAAGACCCAATACGCCGCTCCTGAATGCGCTGAACGACCTGGGGGCTGAGACGTTCTCCACACGCAATAACGGGAAGGCTCCGATTGTGGTGAGGGGTAAAATGAGGGGAGGACCTGTTTATATCGACGGCTCTGTAAGTTCGCAATTCATTTCCGCGCTACTCATCGCCTGCCCGTTTGCGTCTCACAAGACAAAAGTGATGATAAAAGGCGAATTGAAATCCCGCCCATATGTGAACATCACAATCGATATGCTAAAAGGCGCAGGCGCAAAAATAATTGAAGATAACCCGAACACTTTTACAATTCCACCCGATCAGGAATATGACATGAATTCCTACAATGTCCCTGGTGATTTTTCATCCGCATCGTATATGATGGCTGCAGGCGCGCTGTGTGGTGATATCACCATTAATAACCTGTATCCTTCAGAGCAGGGTGATTCGGCTTTGATTGACATTCTCGGGAAAATGGGAGCGCAAATCTCATGGAACGAGAAAAAAGGAGAGGTCAGGGTTAGCAAGAGCGAGCTTACCGGAATCGAAGTGGATGTCGGAAAGACCCCCGACCTTGTGCCAACGCTGGCAGTACTTGGCGCTGCCTCAAAGGGAACCATGGTCATCGGGAACGCTGAGCATGTGAGGTATAAGGAAACCGACAGGCTTCACGCGATGACCGTTGAACTAAAGAAAATGGGAGTGGACATCACGGAGGAAAAGGACAGGCTGATAATCAAAGGCGGGGCGATAAGAGGCGCAGAGGTGCACGGCTGGGATGACCACAGGATTGTGATGGCTCTTGCTGTGGCAGGGATGGTGGCTGGCGATACAACGATTGATACGATTGAATCCGTGAGCATTTCGTATCCGGGCTTCTTTGAGGAGCTGAAAAAAGTCGGCGCAGTGGTTGAAATCCCTGAATAGATTATATCATGATTTTTATAATCCTCTGATGACAAATCTGCGTTCATCATACCGAAACCTAACGGTTCTCGACTCCCATACAACACGTATGCCTGCGGGCATACGTGGACGCGCCCTCCCGAGGCGCGACTCGGGGCGTTCATCTGCTGTTTTTTATACTTTAACGAATCCACAATCGAAAGACGATATGTTTTAATACCATCTTTGCATGTAGGGATGGTTGTGCCCAGGTGGCCTAGTTGGTTAGGGCGCCAGACTCATAGGGTAATTTTGATGAGGCGTCGAGCTTCCTGAGAAATCTGGAGGTCACGGGTTCGGATCCCGTCCTGGGCATTGGTTACATTATTTTGAATATACAACATCGTATAATTTTAGTTTAGTGGTATAACATTATACGATTTATTTAATATTATACATGGGTATTAATAAATAATATGAATGTAAGACTATAGAATCGGTGTAAAGTGCTATTATTGGAGGGGGCTTACACTCAAGGTATATTCATAGAATAACCTTGCCTGCAAAAGAATAGGAGGTAAACATGACAACAGGAAAGCTAAATATATGGATCAGGGAGCCGAATTGTGAATTGTGGAACCCGTGGTGGGTGGAGCTTGAGATTAAAACCTGTGCTGGTAAAGATATATTCGATATCGATCCCAACATGGAGCGCAACAATAAAGAAAGACTGGGGCAGATGTATCCAGCACCAAACTACGAAGTGAAAATCGGAGGAGCCGCGCATATCGGTGGTTTTAAAAGCATATCCATAAGGGGAAAGGCAGACATAAATCACATAGAAGTGGACGTCCCGCCGGGATGTTACGTCGTCCGTGCATGGGTTTGCGGGCACAATGAATGGACTGAAAGGGCAATCGTAAATGTTCGCTGCGGTGAACATGCGTGCGTAAATCTAATCGTACCGCACGTCAAAGGCAGATGGGGATGCATCCACAACGTGATAATTCCCTTCATACGAAATGCAGACCGCCTCAAGATACCGCAACCGGAGATTGCGAAAGTGGTTGATGTGCTCGTAAAAGCCGGAGATCTCAACAAAAAGGACATTGCCAATGAATTGAAGGCAAAAGCAGAGATAGCGGCTGGGGTAAAGAACGAATACGCAAAACAGCGCGTAATCGAGGCAAAAAGAGCGCTGGAGATAATCAAATAAGCGGAATGGATTGGCAAAGGTCACCATCTCCGGTGAGCCGCATCCCACATGAGCAGTTTTGTGGTTCCGGGCACCTCCGCCTCCAGGGCGGGGGTGTACTGGAATTGGGACTT
Source organism: Planctomycetota bacterium (assembly GCA_023261485.1). Lineage (GTDB taxonomy): Bacteria > Planctomycetota > Brocadiia > Brocadiales > Brocadiaceae > Wunengus. The sequence goes on along the minus strand of JAHFOY010000002.1, from coordinate 2,174 downwards.
AACAAAGATATATTAGCAATAGAGTCTTATTGATTTTCGGTTGGTTATCAAATGACAGATAAAACGCCTCCCAAACAAATAACCGAGCCGATACAGAAACAGGTAGAGTTCAGTCTGGAATTAGGCAGGACTTCTGCAATATACGCAGAAGAGATGTTTACGGTGTATATTTCTATAAAGAATATCTCTAATGAAAATTTACGTATATGGGATTTTGGCATATTGAAAAGTGTTGAATTTGATTTTTATAAAAGCAAACCTCATCCAAAACCGTCATATATAGGAAAACTGAGCAAATTTATTTCTGATTTAAGAGAGCCTGAACAAGAGATTACAGAGGAAAAAAAGAATAAAAAAGAGAAAGAAGTGAAAGAACTGCTATCGCCAGGAGAGACATATACATATTGCTTTTTTGGAACGACGGCTGACTCTTTGTGGTTTAGACCTGATAAATATAAATTTATGCTTTGGGTAGATTATAGCAATGAGAAGAATCAGGATATAAAAGAGTCAAAAATAGTAGAAATTGATGTTCTTGCATCCATAAAATCAATTATGATTGGAGCTGCGGTTGGAGGAATTTTGGGGGGCGCTGTGAGAATCCTTTCAAAACCACCATACGATTACAGAACTTGGATTGAACTCTTTGGAACTGTAATCTTGAGTGTGTTTGCAGTTATTGCTTTGGTAAGAAAAACAGGTACTCAGACCTTAATTACAGTACAAGACATTTATGGTGGAATTCTTATTGGATTCTTAGTAGGTTATTCAGGAAAAACCTTTTTTGACCAGCTTATAGGCATAACTTCTACTTCACCGTCTTCACCAACAAATTCTTCACAAACAAATATTACAGCAACTATTCTTCAGTCTCTTGTTTCGCTGGACATATAAGGGTACGATAAATAATATTCAGTGTTATAGGCATTGGTTATTTTGTTGTGAGTCCCTCCAGGGCATATGTTCATTGTCTTTATCTTATATACTTTTTGAGAAACGCGCCCATACCCATTTTGGATTAATCCAGAATATCATTACTCCACCATAAATCTTTAATTACCCTGACAGCGTTGAGATTATTGGAAAACGGGGTTGCTACATTGCATACAGGCAGGACTCGGATGAGGAGGTAATTAAATGGGAAAAGAAACGTCTGCATTCGATTACGAAGTGGAAAGAAAAAAATTCAAATGGGATGTCCCTCCGGATTACAATTTTGTCGATACTATCGGAAGATGGGCAAAAGACAGGACAAAGTTGATGATAATCACCGAACACCCGGATGGGCAGGTTGAGAAAGCTGCGTACTGGGAAGTGTGGGATAACGCCATGAGACTGGGTAATATCCTGAGAGATTCGGGCATCAAAAAAGGCGACAGGGTTTTGGTAATACTTCCGAGGAGCATAGACATTTATGCTGCAAGCATCGGTATCTGGGCAGTCGGCGGCGTTGTCATTCCCGGAACGATAATGCTCAGGAGAGGGGATATAGAATACAGGAGCAGAGATGCCAAAGTCAAGGCTTTAATTACAGGCGATTCAACAATTGCCGATGAGGTTGACGCAATAAAAGACAATATCTCAATTGACAACCTTTTCTTTTTTGGCGAGAGGAAAGGATGGAGAAACCTGCGCCAGGATATCAATTCAGCCTCAAGAAAATTAGAGCTTGAAAAAATTAAACAAAGTGATCCTATAGCCCTCACCTACACCTCGGGGACTACGGGCGCGCCAAAAGGAGTCGTGCACACTCATTCATTAATGTACTGCTTCGACAGGCTGAACAGGTATTACTGGTGGAATACCCAGCCGGACGAGCTATGCTGGGCGACCACTGAACCCGGATGGGCTAAATGGTACTGGGCGCCTTTCGGGGCGATTTTAAACGGCGGCGCGGCAAACTTCCATTACACTGGCAGGTTTAACTCAGAGAAATGGTTTGAGCTGCTTGATAAATGGAGAATAAACAGGGCATGCATGACCGCCACGGAACTGCGGGCTATGGCTACGCTCGATGACGCAGACAAAAGATACAACCTGGAGGAGCTGAAGGTCATGCTGACCGCAGGTGAGCCCTGCACGCCCGGGATTATCAGGTTCTTCAATGAGAAGTTTGGCGTATCTGTCAGGGAAGGTTATGGGCAGACTGAAACCTGTGTTGTGGCGTGCAATTT
>JAHFOY010000158.1 GCA_023261485.1 Planctomycetota bacterium | reverse complement strand
AAGTCATTAGAAACGGTAGATATTTCAAAAGTCGAAAAGATAATCGATGACTACAAAAACACCAGAGGAGCGGTAATTCCTATTTTACAAAAAGCACAGGCCGAATATGGTTTTCTGCCTGAGCCTGTGATTGATCATATTGCGCAAAGTTTGAATATGAGCGCAGATGAAATAATAGGGGTAGCCACATTCTATGCCCAATTTCATTTAAAACCGCGCGGGCACCATATTGTCAAGGTATGTTGTGGAACTGCCTGTCATGTAAAAAATGCTAAAGCGCTTTCTTCCAAAGTCCGTGAAAAATTAAAAATCAACGTAAACGAAACTACCGAAGATAAATTATTTACCTTTGAAGAAGTATCTTGCCTTGGAGCCTGTGGAATAGCGCCTGTGGTAATGATTGACGAGGAAGTCCACGGGGAAATATCTCCTGATAAACTCAATAATGTATTAGATAACTATAAAAAATCGGGAGTATAAAACCGTAAGAGTTGAAAGATAAACGTAAACCTTTATAGTTTTATTGTTGAAATGGATACTAAATCTGTGCCTTTAGAGGATAAAAATAAAATCGAAAAAACTGAGAACGAAGCTCAATCCGTAGTTGCTGTTTGTCTGGGAACAGGCGGGATTGCTGCGGGGGGCGATAAAGTATTCAAAAAATTCGAAGACGAAATCAAAAAAATAGGTTTGGATGCTGCCGTAGGAAAACGTGTTTGCAGGACAGCTAAAACCGGTTGCAGAGGGTTATGTTCAAGGGATGTTCTGGTAGATGTTACTATTCCCGGACAAGAGGCCTTGACCTATGAAAAAGTTACTGTCGATATGGTGCCTCAAATAATTGAGGAGCATCTTATAAAGAATACCCCGGTAAGCAAATGGTTGGCAAAGGAAGATTATCACAAATTTCATGATAGCCAGCAAAGGGTCGTACTTGCTAACTCCGGAATAATCGACCCTGAGAACATTGACGAGTATATAGCAAGGGGCGGTTATACAGCGCTCAAAAAGGTTTTAGAAACGATGACGCAGCAAGATCTAATACAAGAAATTAAAAAATCGGGTCTCAGAGGCCGTGGCGGCGGCGGTTTTCCAACAGGTGAAAAATGGGCATCGGGCGCTAAGTATTCCGCGGATGAGAAATTTATCATTTGTAATGCCGACGAAGGCGACCCGGGGGCATTTATGGACAGAAGTCTTATGGAAGGCGATCCCCATGCAGTTCTGGAAGGTATGATTATCGGGGGATATGCTATAGATGCTACAAGCGGCTATATATACATACGCGCCGAATATCCACTGGCCGTTAAACGATTACGCTATGCCATTCAGCAAGCCAAGGAACGGGGGTTCCTGGGGAAAAGTATCTTACAGAGTAATTATAGTCTTGATATCTTTATAAAAGAAGGTGCGGGAGCCTTTGTCTGCGGCGAATCGACTGCGCTGCAATATTCTATCGAAGGCAAGCGGGGCATGCCGCGCACAAGACCACCGCAATCTGTAGAGGCAGGCTTATGGGATAAACCTACCGTGTTAAATAACGTAGAAACCTTTGCTAATGTGCCGATTATTATTAACCGGGGCGCTGACTGGTATTCAAAAATCGGCACCGAAAAGAGTAAAGGAACGAAAATCTTTTCCTTAACCGGTAAAATAAAAAATCCAGGCCTTATTGAAGTCCCTATGGGCGCCACAATCAGGCAAATTGTATTTGATATGGGCGGAGGCATTCCTAAAAAGAAGAAATTTAAGGCCGTACAAATCGGTGGGCCGTCTGGCGGGTGTCTGCCTGAGTCCTTATTGGATTCTCCCATTGATTATGAATCGTTGCTCAGCTTAGGCGCAATGATGGGTTCCGGTAGTTTTGTGGTCGTTGATGAAACCACCTGTATGGTAGACATGGCCCGATTCTTTATGAATTTTTGCGCGAGCGAATCATGCGGGAAATGCCCGCCGTGCAGAATTGGCACAACCCTTATGCTCGATATCCTTACCCGCATTACTCAAGGGCAAGGAGAGGAAAAAGATCTGGAAGTGTTAGAGCAGATGGCCGATGAGATCAAGACAATGTCCCTCTGTGGTCTTGGACAATCCGCTCCTAACCCTGTAAAATCAACGCTTCGGTACTTTAAAGATGAGTATATTGTGCATATTCGCGATAAAATCTGTCCCACTGCCACCTGCGTTGCCCTTCACAAATATGAAGTCACGCCTGAAAAATGCACGAAATGTATGGCATGTGTTCGCAACTGCCCTGTGAAGGCAATCAGCGGCAGCACAAAAGAAGTTGCTTTTATTGATAAAGAGAAGTGTGTTAAGTGTAATTTATGTTACGAAAAATGTAATTTTATGGCAATCAAATGAACTTAATCCATTTAACTATTGACGACAAACCAATTGTTTCAAAGGAAGGCACAAATATATTTCAGGCGGCCTTAGATAACGGCATCTATATACCCGGACTTTGTTATCATCCAAAACTTTCACAATTTGGCGGCTGCAGGCTATGTATGGTAGAGGTAACCGAACGAAGGACGGGACACAGATTCGCATGCGCTCATCCGGTATCCGAAGGCATGACTGTAAAGGTAAATACGCCAAAAGTAATCCGGTACAGGAAATCAGTAATGGAGTATCTGCTTGCGCATCATCCGCTTGATTGTCCCACGTGTGATAAAGCCGGTGAATGCGGATTGCAGGATGTTACCCATGAATTGAACCTGTTTCCGGGTCGTTTTAAGACGGTGAGGATGGATGAGCCAATGATTCGGGATAATCCACTCCTGGAATTAAACCGAAACAGGTGTATTCTCTGCGGCCGATGCGTCAGCGCATGCAAAGAGATCGAAGGGCTTGGCGCTATTGATTTCCAAAACCGGGGCATCAAGACGGTGGTCGGTACCGCTTTTAATAGACCTCTGGCATGTAGTTTTTGCGGCGGTTGTGTTGCGGTGTGTCCAACAGGCGCATGGCAGGATAGAACTCTGGGGTTCCATGGGAGATCGTGGGAATTCAGTAAAGTCCCAACGATATGCCCTTACTGCTCGGTTGGGTGTACCGTCATTTTAAATACAAAGATGGAAAGCGTAAGACGCATAACATCAGATGATTATCTCGGAATAAACGAAGGCAACCTCTGTATAAAAGGCAGATTTGGCCACGAGTTCATACATTCACCGGAACGCATAAAAACTCCGTTAATCAGGAAAAACGGCGAATTATATCCAGCCTCATGGGATGAAGCTATTGAATATGTAGCAAAAAGATTCCAGCAGATTATAAACGAACACGGGGGGGCGGCTATCGGCGGCATTGGTTCTGAAAAATGTACCAACGAAGACAATTATCTCTTCCAGAAATTCTGCAGGTCTGTGTTAGGAACAAATAATATTGATAACATGGCCAATATAAAGTCGCCTGCCTTGAACGGTTTGATTTATGAATCCGTCACTAATGGAATGACATCGGCATCACTGAAGGAAATAGAGCATGCAAATACCTTGTTTTTTATAGGGGCTGATATGACGGAAGCCCATCCTGTGGCCGGAAGCATGGCAAGAAAGGCTATAAGGTTGAACAACGCCAATCTCATCATCGCCAATGAAAGAGGGGTACAATTCAATAGTATCGCCAAGAATGACATTCGCTTGCAGTACGCATTGGGAAGTCAAATCATATTGATTAACGCTTTGATTAAAGTAATTATCGACGAGAAACTCGTTGATTTAAAAAAGGTAGAAACATCGACAAGTGGCCTTGATAAATTACGCTCCTTACTTGACAGATTCAACAAAGAGGAAGCTTCTAAAATAACCGGCGTTAATCAGGAGGCTATCAGGAATGCGGCGTTATTACTAACAAAACCGGGGAATTGTTGTATCGTATGCGGCAAAGATATAGAAGAAAGCCCATTGGGGGAGGATGCGATAAGGGTATTGATGAACCTCTGTGCGCTGATCAATCCTGCTTATAGTGGAGATGCAAGTTCCGGCAAGGTTTCACTTTTCTTTTCAAGGTCTCACAATAACTCTCAAGGCGTAAATGATATGGGTGTCGTGCCAGGATTCTTTCCGGGATACGTCAATATTAATGATACGTCCAATAAGGAAAAGATCGAAAAGTCATGGGGTGTCAAATTTTCTGATGCTATCTTAAAGAAAGTACCTGAAAACGTTATTGATCTTGCGCACAACGGCAAATTAAAGGCGCTTTATATCATGGGTGAAAACCTCATCGTAAACTACCCAAATGGCAAGAAAATCAAAGAGGCCTGTAAGAAGATAGATTTTATTGTTGTCCAGGATACCTTCCTGACAGAAACTGCACAACTGGCGGATGTTGTACTTCCTGCCGCCTCTTTTGCAGAGAAGGAAGGTACATTTACCAATATGGGCATGACGGTGCAAAGGCTGAACAAGGCCATAAAGCCGGTAGGTGATGCGAAATCCGATTGGCAAATTATCTGTAGTCTTACCCAAAAGATGGGACGCCCCTGTTCATACGCATCCCCAAAAGAAATTTTAACGGAGATAGAAAGTATATCTCCTGTTTATGCAGGGGTTAATTATGATCGCTTAAAAAGGAAAGAATTTCAGTGGGCGTCCTCCGTATATAACAGAAATAGATCAGCGAAATATACATTTAGCATTGTTAAGCCAAAATCATCGGAGATTAAGAAAAATAAGGATTTTCCGTTTGTATTGCTGACCGGCGCCAGTCTGAATCATCAGGGGAGTTTTTCCAGACATTCGAAGTCATTGATATCAGTTGCCCCGGAATGTTTTGTTGAAATAAATAAAAAGGATGCGCAAGTATTGCAAATCAATAATGGGGATAAGGTAGCAATTGAATCTGCTCAGGACAAATTAACACTTAAGGCAAAGGTTACCGGTAAATTACCCGAAAGAACGGTTTTTGTTTCCGAAGATTACGAGTGGATGCCTGTCAATCTCTTGCGTGACGGGATACATACCTCTGTCAAAATATATAAGGAGACAGTGTAATTATATGGCGAAGAAAGGGCAAACATATTTTTGTGAGATCTGCAAGCAAAAGGTCGTTGTTGCCGAAGAAGGTTTTGGGGTACTGGTTTGCTGCGGTCAGGAAATGAAGCCTGTCGGAGTCAAGGGGATGATGGCCACCTGGACAACCGCCCACCATAAGCCGGATGGGGGAACAACCTTTGTGTGTAATGTTTGCAAACAGAAGATAAAGGTGATCGTGGAAACGACGGGTATCCTGGAGTGCTGCGGCCAGAGAATGCAGCGTGTCGAGGCAAGCGCTAATTAAATGAATAAAGAATTATTTGTTTATATTATTATCGCCTGTGTGAAGATACTGCTTGTATTTGGGGCGATTCAGACCATAATTATCGCCATGATCTGGCTCGAAAGGAAGATCATGGCGCACATGCAAGTCCGTCTGGGACCGATGCGAGTCGGCCCGCACGGGTTATTGCAGCCAATAGCGGACGGCATCAAGCTTTTGTTCAAGGAAGATATTATTCCACAAAAAGCAAGCAAGTTGCTTTTTGTTCTCGCACCCATAATGACACTGGTTCCAGCCTTAATTACCTTTGCCGTTATTCCTTTCGGGGATAAGGTGAAGATTCTTGGACACAACATAGACTTGGTAATTACCGATATCAATGTGGGATTTCTGTATATATTTGCCGTCTCTTCTCTGGGTATTTACGGCATTGTTATGGCTGGCTGGGCATCGAATAACAAATATTCATTGCTGGGCGGGAT
>JAHFOY010000157.1 GCA_023261485.1 Planctomycetota bacterium | reverse complement strand
CAGCCTAATGTTTGACCTTGCTTTAACTCCGCCATTCATGGCGGAGATATGCAGGCGTATAAAAACCGGCTTTAGCCATGATTTTCCCTGGTTCAGGGCTAAAGCCACTATTGGCTTCGTTCTCTCACCTCAGGCTAAAGCCTGAGGTTAATTCAACAGAGTAAATGTTTATTAATACCCAAGGCACATTAACAGGATGCCGGTGCTAATGGGTACGAGTAAATTATCCAGCGACTTCAGCGGCAGTGATTCAATTATACTGGAAAACGATGCGGCGAGCAAAGCATAGGAAATGGGTAAATAGATACATCCACAAAGGAATGCCACAATCCAGGCCGCTATAGTGCCTTCCCAGCTCTTTTTTTTGTTATAAAATATACGATGGTTACCCATGCCTCGTCCCACTATGGTAGCAGCCGCATCGGCAAAGGCCACAATCAGGATGACGGTACTTGCGATTATTGCAGGGAAAAACAGCAAGGCAAGGATTGCCCCCAGAACCAGGGTTATTGGTCCAAATGCAATACCTCGCTCTTCCATCCTGCGAATACTGGATTTAGTTATACTTCCTAACATAGGGAATGAATATCCATTGATTCTTAGACATTCGGAGATCAGATAAACAACCGGCAAGGCGAAGAGTACCGTTAGTGTTGTATGATAAACAAAACTTGAAAATATGGGTACGCATGCGATGAGTATATGTAAGAGTTTTCTGCGGATTTCCTGATACCAGGAGTGCGTGTATTGCTTGCGCATGCCGGCGAAGAGGGTCTTGTAAGTATCGGCAGCTTCTATATCCAAAATGTCCAGTACTTCTGCCAGATTCCCGCTATCAATCAGGTACTGCGCCTGCTGCCGGACAGGATAATGGGCATTAACACCGATATTTATACTGGCTTTATGCATGATATTGAGATTGTTCCGGTCGTCCACAAGGACGATTGTGTCTTTCCATGTAAGGCTGTTTTCGTGTAATATTTCTTCGATGATTTCTTTCTTCCCTATGGATTTGGAGAGACGGCCAAACACCTCACCCGTTAATTGGCTGTTATTTATATCAATTTTAACACCGTAACCGTTATTTGCTGATAATCTGACCGTAAGGTCTTTTACAAAGAGATCAGGCACTCCACTGCTGATGAGTACCACCCGGTAGCCATGTTTGCGTAATGTATCAATCGTTTCCCTTGCATGTTTTATTACGGTAATATTCTGATAAACTTTTTTTGCCCGTTCAAGCGTAATACCTTTAAAACGTGCATAAACCCTTGCTATTAATTCCTGGATGGATATTTTGTTTATGTTAAACAGAAAGCATAACAGGGCTGTTCGGATGTAAATTAATGTCCCGGCGTGTCGTGCCATGTGCAAAATGAAATGTCCTTTAAAGAGGACGCCGTCTACATCCATTACCACAAGTTTTTTAGTGGGGCTATTGATCATTAAATGAGTCTTAAATTTTGCGTTTGTTCGGCGCTTGCAGTATATAGCTAAAAGATTCCCCCTACGAGCCGTTTTACAATGCCTAAGCCAACGAATACAATTACCGGGGAAAAGTCTATACCTTTGAAAGGTGGGATGAGTTTTCGTACAGGATTTAATACAGGGTCTGTGATTTTGTAGAGGAATCGTATGGCCTGATTATAAGGGTTGTGCGGCACCCAGGAGATTACTATTCTAACAAGCAGCGCGATTTCGTAAAGTCCAATAAGTTTACCTAAAAGGTCTCCCATGTAAAAGCTCCTTTTTCAATGAGTAGAAGGACAAATGTTTTATATACCTGTGATAGATAAGATTGAGGAATTTTATCATAGGTCAATACATAGAGCAACAAAATAAATGTGAGAAGATATGGTCTATTGAAGGATATGATTACTTGAAATATAGGATATAGCGTGGTAAAATTTTCAGTTATAATCTTGAGTATTTTCTTTCGTCGTTCACGATAAATTAACTGCTGCAATACGATATTCCGGCAGACGCTTTATAAATAAGGAAGAAAAAGGAAGTAAATGAAGATTGACGGCAACTCCATCGGTATCAAGAACACCACACAAATTATATTGGATGAAATTCACTCTGTGCTTGAAAAGATTGACGAGAGGGCTTACGAGGAGTTTCTTTCATCTATTCTTAATGCAAAAAATATATTTGTTACAGGTCAGGGACGGTCGGGTCTGGTATCCCGTACCTTTGCCATGCGGCTTACCCATATTGGTTTAAACGCTTACTGTGTGGGTGATGCTACAACTCCGAATATCGATAAAGGCGATTTGCTGGTGGCGTGCAGCAGTTCCGGCAGCACACATATAACCCGCTATGTTGCGGGGTTGGCTAAAAAATCGCAGGCTGCGATTGTGGCCGTAACCTCTCACAAAGATTCACCGCTTGCGGGACAGGCGGATGTTATTATTGAATTACCTGTACGGGAAGTAAGTACCAACTATAAACATAGTGGTTCCATTCAGTTTCGCAGTACGCTTTTTGAGCAGGCGTGTCTGGTATATTTGGATGGAGTCATTCTTTCGCTGGTCAATAAACTGAACAGTTCTGAAAAAGACATGCACAAGCGGCATTCCAACCTTGAATAAAACCCATCTCAAAAAATGGGTTCAAACCAACCACAAAGTCACGAAGGTTGTAGGGACACGGTGCGCCGTGTCCCTTATTACTTTGGGTTTACAATACATTCTGCCGTGTTTTGTTTGACATCCGCCATATCATGCGATACTATACCAACATTTACAGAATAAAGATAAAAATAAATGTTAGGAAACATTCAACAGCTTAAAAATGAATGAGTTTTACCACCGTGGTGCGGTTGATTTATTGGTGGTTACAGACGGAGACAACTTTAAGAAACCGTACGGTGGCCAGAAAACTGGTTCGTTGAGCAAATGGAAATGGAGACTTACTGACAACGATGCAGCAGAATATGAAGGAATAAAATTCATCCCGGACGAACTTGGCGGCAATTTGGGAAATTTTGAGAAAGGCGTACGCAAAGCGCGTTTGTTATATAGGTCGGGAAAAAATGTTTCCTAACAAGCGCGTCAACGCGGACTCACCAAAGCGCTGTTTCTCACCGCTTTGGCTCGCCGGTTACGCGCAATTCTACCTCTAAACAATACGTCTCACTAACCAGCGAATGAGTATTGCGCTTGTTTTTAGCAGGAGTGATATGCTGATCGTATCCAGTAATATTTCCCGATACGCCTTTTTGCCGGAGACACTGTCGAACAGAGCCCGCCTCAATGCAGGATGGTCGTCTGCAATGCGGATGATGGGCGTCAGAAAACCATAATAAGCGCCCCATATAACAAACCTTCTTACGGTATTTGCATAAGGGAGGTCTTTTATGACCTCGTGAAAACCGTCCACGTAAGTTTCAAACGCCTCTTTGGATATGCCGGTATTCATCATGGTTTCGGCTGCTTTGATACCCATCAGGCATGCCGCATTGACACCTTTACCTTTAAACGGGCGGATAAGACCGGCCGCATCACCTATGGTGACGTATCTGTCTCCAAAAAGGGATTTGGCAGGTTTTACCGGGAAACAACCGCGATGGTAATCGAGAGTACTCAGCGATTCTTTGAAATTACCGGGGAGAATTTTCAGCACATCGGGTAATTGCAAAAATTCGTCCATTGACCGGGAAGAGATTTTTGCCCCGGCAATGTTAATGGTGTAGTGGTCCGCCTTTGGGGTAACTGCGCCAAATTCTATTTCTTTGAGAGACGGCAAAAAGGCATGGATATACCCATCGGTATTCTCCAGATCGTGATGCTTTCCCCTGGGATGAAATTTGGTCAGGATGGTTAATAAATATTTTGGCGACTTGTAAGGAGTTTCCCGCTCAAATATTCTATTTGTGCCTTCTTCAAGACCAAATGCGCCCACGACGACATCGGCTCGGACATGTTTTGTCTCGCTGTATACCGTAACCTTGCGCTCGCCAATTTCTACATCGGTAACCTTGCTTTGTATAACGGTTGCGCCAGCCTCTTTTGCCTTTTGCAAGAGATAGGCGTCAAACTGAATCCTGCGCAGCGCATAGGAAATTTCTCCTTCTCCGTCAAGTTTGATGACGGAACCATCAGTATGGAGGTAATAACCGGGAACCTCCCTCTTAACAAGATGCCAGGGGAAAGGAATTCCAAGTTTATCTTCAATAATGTGTTCGATGGGTTGTGAGAGGACGCCTGCACATTCGTTATGTTCGATGCCGCCCTCGAAGTCTTTCGTTTCATAAATGACAACGTCCACATCAATATTTCTTTTTTTTGCGAGATTTTTCAAGGCAATTGCACAACTGGCGCCTGCCGGCCCTCCGCCGATTATTGCAACAGTTTGGCTGTTCTCCAGTGGTCCCAGACCTAATTCTTTTAGGGTTTTTAATTTTTTCTCATGCCTGATGTGTGTCCGGTTTTTAATATTTTCATACTCCTGTTTCATTGCAGCATAAAAGATGTGAGGAAACATTGTAAAATGCAAACGCAGGTTAATCGCCTTAAAAAAAATCTCTTTATAACTGGCGTTGCCGGTGACCATATTCCACAGGATGTTGTTAATTTGGATGGACTCCCAGGCATCGTGCCGTTTGACCAGATGATCAATTTGTGCATTTACCAATTCCTTTCGTGACGTAGTGTAGTCGTGGATGCCGAACATGAGATTGCCAAAGAAGTTGTCCTGGGCCAGGAGCTTTAAGGCGGGTTTATAATATCCGTTCTTAAAATCTTCTTCAGAAATGCCTAGTTTAAAGATTGTTTGAGCGGCTAACCGTGCCGTATCAAAGGCGGATTCGATGCCATTTTTATAAGTACGTGAGATGCTGGCATCCCCTATAATGACAAATCTATTCGTGTAAGGGTGTGCGGCGTGGGAAATCGGTATTTTTGGAAAACAGATGCAAAGATCTTTCGGCAGTGACCATCCCTGAGGCAGAAGTTCCCGGACCTTGGGATGGTTTATAAATTCTATTAAATTGGCCTTTGTTATGTCTTCTTTTCCAACGAGTGAAACGGTAACATAATCCCCTTTCGGTATAAAGGCAGCAAATTTGATAGGTTTTATGCCCAGTGCAAACACGTAAATTGTTTTATTAAAGTGTTCCTGAATAAAGGAACGTCCCAGGTGGAGTTCCGCATTGCATGTCCGTACAGATTGGGGTTCTCGATACCCGAATTCCTCGCCTACAATCCTTTTTATCAGGACAGTGTTAAGTCCGAATGCCCCCACGACAAGGTCGGTGGACATCTTTTTTCGTACGCCTGCCTCTTTGTATACAATGTTCACTAAATCCTCTGAATTTTTTGGCAGGTCTATTTCTTCCACAACAGCGGAAAGTACATTTGCCCCTTGTGATGTCACATGTTTCAGTAAAAAATCGTCAAAACTGATGTTGGTTGTTAACTCTGAGAATCGGGGGCCGTTTCCGCGAAAGACGGTGATAATTTTTGGCTTGTGCCCCGGTTTTGGATGGTATAACGGGATGCCACGTTCCTGTGTCTGAAAATAATAGCCGTCTATTTCTTGTTGGACGCGTGTTTTTGGCAGTACAATCCCCTCGCATTCCATTTTATTGGTAAGGGTTTCGGACAGGACGCCTGCACACATATTGCAGCCAACGGGACCCTTTTGAATAAAATCTCTTCCGTCGAGGATGGTTATATCTACTTTGCGTCCATATTCACTGGCAAGTCTTAATACGAAATGGGCAAAGAAGCTGCCTGCGGGTCCACCGCCTATTACTACAATATTTGATTTGTCTTTAAGATAAAGTTTCATTTAGCGATGCCACATGGGTAGTAAATATCTTAACAATTT
>JAHFOY010000156.1:1940-5848 GCA_023261485.1 Planctomycetota bacterium | reverse complement strand
CCGCATTTGCAGGACAGAGGGCGGCGGTTAATCTCTCAGGTATCAAATCTAACGAAATCAAACGTGGTTACGAACTTTCAGTCCCCGGATATTTACAACCCACCAAAATTGTGGATGCCTCATTAAGATTGATTCAAGGCGCAAAACACCCATTGAAAAACAGGGCAAGGATACGGTTTCACATTAATACCTCAGAGGTTATGGGGCGTGTTGTACTGTTAGACAGAGATCAATTGAATCCTGGAGAAGAAGCCTTGTGTCAGTTTCTCTTGGAAAATCTTATCACAACAGAAAGAGAAGACCGCTTCATTATCCGTTCCTATTCACCTGCATACACCATTGGCGGAGGCAGGATTCTTGGTTACAACACAACACGATTGAAACGTTTTAAAGAAGAGCCCCTGAAAACCCTAAAGATTCTGGCCAACGGGAATCTTTCCGATATTGTAGGGCAAGTTTATTTAAATAACGTTGTCTGTAGGGGCGAACGGTCGTTCGCTCCTGCCATTGGTGACGTGTCAAGAATGGTCAATATCCATCCCTCAATTGCAGAGAAGATTATTGCAGACCTTGTAAATAAAGGCGTATTAATGAAATTTTCTGTAGAGGGGAAAAACGTCACTTTCCATAAAGCCCACATTTTGTCTTTGAAGGAAAGGATTTTGAATGAATTAAGAAAATTTCATAAGGAGAATCCTTTAAAAACAGGGATTGACGAAACCCATCTGAAAACACTTTTAGATAAACAAATTCATCCGTTGTTAATCACGGCAACCCTCTCTTTATTAAAGAACGAAAAGGCCGTTAAAGTTATGGACAATAAATTCTCGCTTATGGGCTTTCAGATTCAGGTGTCAAAGCAAGAAGGAGGTATGGCAGACAAAATTGCAGAGCTATTTTTAAAGGCAGGATTTACTCCACCTTCAACAGAAGAAGTGTATACAAAATTTGGCTCTGCCAGCAAGACAGCGATACCTTTGCTTATTGAACAGAAGGTACTTGTCGAGGTAGAAAATGGCCTGTGTTTCCATACAACGGTACTCGATAAATTAAAGGAAAATATCCGGGAATACATCAGGAAACAGGGTACTATCAGTGTGGCGCAGTTCAGGGATTTGACCAAAACCTCGCGTAAATACGCAGTCCCGCTGCTGGAATATTTTGATGCCATCCATTTTACCAAACGGACAGGGGATGTGAGGATACTATTGTAGTATTATAAGGCTGGTTTTCGCGCCAGTAAGATCAGCAAAGGGAAAAGGGATTAAAACTATATCACCTCTTTTGTACATGATAATGCTCCTTCCAATTGTCATAAATTGCGTCTTTCTCATTATCCCAATCGACTGCGAAACTGCTCATAGCTAAATTGCCCCATTCTCTGTCCCTTTGTTCTTCCTCATGAATAAATTCTTTAGTAAGCGTTTCAAATATGGTGACGGTAATTTCTTTGCCTTCTGGTATTTCAATTTTTTCCAAAGGTTCAATTACACCGTGCAAAAATCTGGCTCTGATTGTTCTAGCCATGTCTGGGCCTCCTTTCTTCAGTTGTTAATAAAAACTATTTCATAAATTAACTGTTCTCTTAATAAGCATAATGATTAATAACTTCTTGTCAACCCCAAAAGGCTGGTCATGCCTCCTTACTTTGCCCCTAACTACCGATTAATGTTGTCCTCGACCACCTCCCTGTGCACGTCGTATTTCTGTCTAAAAGTCTTGATGATATTCGCCCTTTCCGCAAAGTATGTAATATCTTGAGACACAAAAGCTCTATCCAGCCCCCATTCCGTTTCAAACAAGAGCCCACTAAGCGGGGAATCTTCTCTGAATAACACAAAACTTTTAGTGCTTAATAAAGCGGTGTTTCTTTAGCATGCGTGTTTTGTCTGCGAGCTAAAGAGGTAATGGGGCTGGATACACTGATTATATGCTAAACGGGTTAAAGAGAAAATAAAGGTGGTATTTCAATATAGTTTTCTTAATACCCTAATCTTGCATATATTCAGGCCAGAATTGCTTATCAATTCCAATAGTTTTTAACACTTCACAATATTTTTCTTTAAAACACTTTGGGTCAGGTTCCTGATTTGATAAACCGCGAATAATTTTCAATACACGTTTTGCAATATATCTCATTTCTACAAGTGTGCTTTTAGAATAAGCCTTTTCTAATCTATCCTGCAAGCCACGGTCATCAGATTCCGTATCATACTTAAGATAATATATAATTAACGTTACTTTCTGCAACGGGTATTTATAAATTGAATATTCATTACTTAATTTTGGAAGTTCATTGCGAAGAAATTCTACTAACCGGTTCGTACCAATGATGTATAAGTCAAAACTATAATTATCCTTGAGCCAGGGATAAATAATAGCGTGCTCCATGATCTCATGTAATCGAGCAAAATAATAATCCCTTTCCTTTTCATCCTTTGTTTTGAAAGGGACCTGCAATCGTCGTGGAAATCCATGCGATTCTAACCAAAAATGCCCAAGTTCATGAGCAATATCTGGCTCTTTCGCCAATAGAGAGTCTAATTCTTTCAAGGCAACATACATATTTCCTTCCTTTGTGAAGCAACATGCATTTCCTTCTTCGCTAAAGGGAATACCCAAATTTTCCTTACATTCTTTTTTATCAACAAAAATAAGAGGAACACCAGGGAATCTGCTCATTATATACCCCATCAATTTTTGAAGGTTTTCTGTGAACTGTGATCGGATATCCTCACTATCAATTAGCATATTTTTAACTCCTAATCAAAACCCGAACGAGTCTAAATACGGGTGGTTAATTTCCCTATTTCTTGTTCCAAATAAAGTCACCTCTGATTTGTTTGCTATTGGCATATTCCTCAACACCTGCAAAAAAATAACACCAATAATTATTACTGGCAACATCCTACACCTCACTCACTTCAAAAGATTAGTTTAGAGAATTACCCCTTAAGACTGGGTTTTGTGCTGTCTCGAAAATCTGTAGGGACAGCTTTGAAAGTGAAAATGAATTACTGGTAATCTGTTTAAGCTCAAGCATACGTTTCTCTAAATGCTCTTTGGCCTCTTGTTCGGTTTTTACAAAGTTTGCCAGCTTATAACAATCCTCCTTAAATCTGGCGACCCGTTTATCTCTTGCAAAACCCGGTTCAACGGTGGGTGTTATAACCAGCTTGGTTTGATTGTCCGGCATCTTGATTATGGCGTTCTGCGTGGGTTGGTTTACCATGATGGCCATTGCCTTGTAAACCTGCTCTTCCAGGCTGTAAACCTGCGTGGGCATTTCTTCCAGCACTGGCATAAGCGATTCTGAATATCCCTCGCTATCGCTCTCGGTATATGCCCGACTGGAACCATTGGTATCCGAAAAAGACTCTACATAAGACGGATCGGAAGCAGTACCGGATGTCCCCCTGCTGGTGCTGGAGCTTTCCCCTGAAGTATTGCCGGAACTATGCGAATGATTCTTTGTTCTTTTCTTAAAAAACGGATTTTTGAAGACGCGACTCTCTGATCTTTAGATTTATGATTGCGGATTTGAGAATTTTTAAATCTAAAATCGTAATTTGTACATCAGAAATTTGTGCCAAAATCAGCAACAAATAAGCGTTAAAGTGCTTAATGTACAAAGAGGAATATAATACCGATGGTGGAAAGTATCCCGCCGATGATTTCTCTTTCGTAGTGTTCAATGTTGCAAAGATTTATTTTCCTTACACCGCTGTAAGCAAGCGCTGTAAGCACCAACATACTCGAAACGGTTGTAACAGACAGGATTATCGAGAGCAATGCAAGCATGCCCCAACTGTATGTGCTTGCAGCCAGAAATATTGGCAGTACGGCAACACAAGGCGAACAGCTTAACATCATAAATAATGAGATGACAATCGTCTTGTCCGAAAAGT
>JAHFOY010000156.1:0-1930 GCA_023261485.1 Planctomycetota bacterium | reverse complement strand
GGTTGTGTTTGCAGGGTCTTAATCTTCCGATGACAATAAATGCAATCCCCAAGATGATCAGGATGGAAGCGGCTAATGGCTCTGCAATGGTTTCCGTATATTTTGCTATGTGAAGTCCGAGAAGGGCAATAATGGTTCCCAAAATGCATGTTGCAATGGAATGGCCTAATCCAGCGATAGCAGTGATACAGATGGTTTTCGTCAAGCTCCACTTTTGTCCCTTTCCTATCAGCGCAAAGGGCATCCAGTGATTCGGCATTACGGCATGGGTAAGGGCAATAATGAAAGTTGCCCCTGTTAGTCCGATTATTGTTTGTTGCATGGATAGTTATAAGTTGTCAGTCAACGAATTTACATTCCAACGATAGCTATATGTGCACTGTCTGCGGCCTTGATGGTTTCTTCCACATCCAGAATAAGCGTTTTCCCGGCCTCGAGTCCAAGTACGGACGCTGAGGATTCTTTTAACGTTTTTATAGTTTCCAAACCCACGGTTGGAATATCAAATCGCGGGTCGAAATCATGCTTGCTGACCTTTATTACCACGGCGTCTCCTTTCCCAAGGTGTCCGCCCCGCCGGATGGCTTCATCCGTGCCTTCGAGCGCCTCTACTGCCACAATAACCCTCTCTTTTATGACAATGCACTGCCCGATGCCGAGCCTTGCGATTTCTTTGGCAATAGGCCATCCGAAATGGATGTCTTCCAATTCCTTTTCTGACGGCTGTTTTTTCGTCAATATGCCCTTTTGAGCAAGGAGTTGAGGTACGTAAAGTGTAGAGTTTTGCAATTCAATACCGTCTTTCAATAATTCATCGGCAACAGCTCCCAGCAGGGAGTGGTCGTCCCTTTTTTTAACGTTTCTGTACCAAAGGTTGATAGTCCTCAGGTCCGGCAGGAATCGCAGGTTTCTCCAGGAAGAAAACATGTTTGTTTTCGTGAGTCCACCGGCCATAACTGCCTTTGTAATGTGTTCATCCTTAAATATTTTTATAAGTTTGCCTATCTGAGCAACACCGACCCAGTAAAGTTTGTCAACATATTGTTCGATTTCAGGCGACGCCTCATTGAAAATTCCAACGGCAATAACAGGGACTTTATTTTCCCTCGCCCCTTTGGCAAACAAAATAGGGAATCGGCCATTCCCGGCGATTAATCCAAGTTTTTCCATAGGATTCCTATGTCGATAGTAATTACCAAACCCTTTCGATAGGGTAATTATCAAAGTTTATATCCGCACTTAAAATGGGAAGGCGTTCAACCATAGACTGAGCAATCAGTAACCGATCAAATGGGTCACGATGATGAAAAGGTAATGTCGTTATAATAGCAGCGTGTTCTGTTTTAATGTTAAGCAATTCAATACCATTTAGTTTTAATTGCTGTGGAATAAGTACTTCAAAAGGTTCTGCAAAACTAAGCTTGCCAAGGCTCGCTTTGATAGCCATCTCCCAGATGCTTACTACGCTGAGTAGCTTTTCGTTGTCTGTATCTTCCATCAGTTTACGGGCATTATCACTAAGTTTTGTGTTACCCATAATAAACCAGAGAAAGGTATGGGTGTCTAACAAGAGTTTCATCGCATATAATCTCTGAAATCTTCTAGTGGTTCATCGAAATCTTTGGATATAGTAATTAATCCCTTTGCATTACCAAATTGAGGTTTTGGTATTTCCTGTGAAACCGGTACGATTTTAACTATAGGGATATTTTCTTTAGTTATGATAACATCTTCTCCGTAAATTGCTTCTTTGATTAAATCAGGCAATTGTACTTTTGCCTCATCAATAGTTACTTTATGCATATCTAACCTGCCTTTGGCGTAGTAAATGATTTAAAAACATTACTTTAAATGTAACAATTTCTCAACTTCCATTTTTTTCCGAACCTTGCGTATTCTTTGGTGGGCTGCCAAGCCCTTCCAATTGTTC
>JAHFOY010000032.1 GCA_023261485.1 Planctomycetota bacterium | reverse complement strand
TTGTCCGTCCGCATCGGTTGCGCACTTGCCCAGGGCAAAGGCCGTCGCAGAAACACCAATCAGACATGGGGTATTAGGCATTACACGGATGATTCTAGTACCCACCTGCAGTCTGGATTCGATAAATCGTATAGGTATACCCGCGGCAATGGATACAACCAGGTGGCGAGTGGTTATATCGTTCTTTAATTGATCAAGCACATCGCCCATCATTTGAGGCTTTACGGCTAATATAATAACATCGGCGAAGGTTGCGGCGTCTTTGTTGCTTTGTGTGGTCTTTACGCCGATTTCCTTATTTAAAAGTTGGCATCGTTCTACAACTACATCACTGACCATGATATTTTCGGCCTTGCCCAGTCCGGCATTAATAATACCCCTGCAGAGGGCCTCCCCCATTTTTCCACCACCAATGAATCCGAATTTTTCTTTTAGCATAATATACCGTTCCTTTTTACATAATTATTAGAGTATTAATCAAACTTTGATTTTTCGTGGATTATATCCTTAATTTTATATACGTCAAGGAAGGAATACTATGCATGGGAATGGCTGCATCGGCAAAAGTTGTTTTGACACCTTTAATATCTTCACATATAATTTAGGTGTAATTATTGTTTGCACAACCGAGACGGTTGCGTTGCCGGTAGTACGGAATGCTTAAACTTTAAATAAGACAGATTGGGGAGATTGCATGAGTCAGAGTAATGAGAAAGGATACACCCCTTACCAACAAAAGGTTATTAGGAATTTTTATGATAACAAAGACCTGCGCCTGATACAAAAACTGGGGGAATTAGTATCAAATTTATATATAGAAACGAACGGGAAAAAGCTGGAAGCCGGATGGAAGAAGATAAAGGAAATACTTATCGACTTAAAAGTACATCCGAACGAGGTTGAATTCCTGACCAAAGATAAAAATCTTGCCGTGATTTCTAAAAAATTGGCGGAGATGTTTTAATACAAAGCCGGTATTGAGCGGGGTAATTTACCGCTGGGACGCAAAGGACGCAGACAGTAGAGACAGGTTTGAAACCTGTCTCTACTAATTCTTTATTCAATCTACGTTTCAATTGATCCGTCATTTTAAGTTAGCGTTATGAGAGAAACCCCGCCCTGCAATTTATTGCTGTTTTGTTTTTTTAGCCTTTGAAGACTGCTTCTTGTACAGGGACAAATAGCCCTCGGCCTCTTTTGCCATGCCTTTTGCCTTGTAGGCGTTGCCGATATCATTATAAATTTCTATATTGGATGGATCAGACATTACAGCCGTCTGGAAGGCATTGATTGCGTCGTCGTATTGCTTCTTCTTGATATAATTTTTTCCCAGGCGATATTGGGCGTCTGAATTACTTACATTGACTTCAACCGTTCTGCTGTAATATTGGATGGCTTCATCTATATTTCCTGTTTTATCTGACAGAAGGGCTATGTTATAAAGGGCGTTCTCATGATTCGGGTCAATATCCAACGCCTTCTTGTATTCTGCCAAAGCCTCTTTATCCAAACCCTTCTTCGAATATACTATGCCTAAGTTCGAATAGGTTATAGCCAGATTCGGATCTAGTTCAATGCGCTTTTTAAATGCCTGAATTGCGTCATCATACATACCAACATTAGAGCAAGCAACTCCTAACATAGAATACGCAGATCGATACTCCGGTTTTATTTGAATGGTTTTTTTAAAGCTTTCAATGGCTTTGTTGTAAGCACCCTTATCAAAATATGCCGCCCCCAGATTGTAATACGTATCGAAATCGTCGGGTTTTCGTTCTATAACCTTCAGAAACGCCTCGATGGCATTGTCAGGCATGCCCTTTTGTGTGTAAGCAATACCAATATTTTTATAGGCATCAGTGTTATTAGGTTCAATTACCAATGACTTTTTATACATCTCAATCGCTTCATCATAAAGACCGTATTTCGCATAGTTCAAGCCCTGTTTATATTGTTCATTCGCAAAATCAAGATGGTTAGACGGGCTATCTTTTTTTGTTTTATTCGTACTTTCGCCTGTAACAGCCGCTTCGCTAGAAAAACAATGCGTTGAATTCGATAAAGATATAAACAAGCTACTACATACTGTTGCCACGCTTAAAATTTTTACACGGTTCACAATACTTCTCCTTTGGTTTAATTCTGTTTTTATTTTAGATACAGATGAACACAGAATCTTTGCACCTCTGCGTTTATCTGCGAAAATCTGCGTCTTTTTCGAATGATAATTTATTATATCCGTGAATGGATATCTTTCAACCTATCTTTTCAATCGAATTAAAATTTTCCCGATATACAGTAATACGAGTATTATGCAGAGGATTGCTATGTCTGTGGGACCGGTAGGAAGGTCGAAACGATATGAAATGTAAAAACCAATAAAAGATGCGGCAGTCCCTATGACGGATGAAACGACGCAAAAAGGGAGGATACCGCGAACAACCATTCTCGCCGCAATTGGTGGTATCAACAGGAAACCAAAAATGACCAACGGGCCAACGGTCATTACTCCGAAGGAGATAACTATGCCGATAATCAAATAGAGCATAATATCCCACAGGATAACCTTCTTGCCCAGTGTGGTTGCCATATCTGTGTCATACGATACTATGACAAAGTTACGATGGAAGCCGATTATACAGATAAAGATTGCCCCGTAAATGGCAAACATTGACCACAAATAGAAATTGGGAATAGAAACAATCTCTCCTCTAAGCATGGAAAGCACCTCTGTTTGTCCGTATGGATTCCAGGAAACAAACAATATAGAAACTGCTCCTGCAAGCACATAGGTAAACCCAATCCGGTTTTCAGTAAACCCCTTTTGCTTGCGTTCGAGAATAGCCAGAGTAAAGATAGCAATGAGCGCAAAGACAACCGAACCTGTCAAGGCCATCGTCTTCTCAGATTCCATGTGCGGGAAAAAATGCCATCCTAGTGTATGTAATAAAAATGCAAAGGCAATCCCCGCATTTGACACCTGAGGCAGGGCTATTCCCAATAAAACCATACGGCGCAGCACAAAAAATATACCGACCTGTGGACATACAAATCCCACGATCAATCCTGCATAAAAGGCGTTTCTCAAAAGAAAATGTGGATTAAGTATCTCTAGCAGTTGTTCCATCTATAATTATCCCTAAGTTAGTATTTCATCGATCCTTGATAAAGAAATTATCTCTTCCAGTGAGCCAAGCACTACTTTATAGTGATGAATATGGATTATTTTATTTACCCAGCTTGGAATATGATGAACCTCATGGGTAACCAACATAATCGTTAATTGGCGTTTTTTGTGTAAATCAGAGATAAGTTCTATGATCTTTTTTTGGGCAAGGACATCAACCCCTGTAATGGGTTCGTCAAGCAGCAAAACATTGGGCCTTGTAGCCAATGCACGCGCTATGAGTATCCGCTGTTTCTGGCCGCCGGACAATTCGGAAAACAATTTCCTTCTCATGTCCAGCATCCCCACGTCCTTTAAGCATTGTTCTATGCAATCGCGATTTGCTTTCGGGGTAGGACAAAATGGTTTCGCCTGTCCGAATGTGCCCATAAATACCACTTCCTCCGCCGTAAAAGGGTATATTTCATCCAGGAACTGACGCTGCGGTACATAACCAAATCGTGTGGGATGACCGTCGCCGTAAATGATTGTGCCCTGAATAGGCGGAATAATCCGCAGAATTGTCTTGAAAAGCGTGGTTTTCCCGGAGCCGTTCGGTCCAAAAAGGACAACGAACTCCCCCGCGTTTATAGAAAAGTTAATGTCTTTGAGGAGAACTTTTCCACTATAACCAATAGCTACATTTTCAAGTGTGATACAATTGTCTGTATTCATGAATGTTTAAGATTTCGTTTTCAGTGCCGATACAACCTGGTTAATAGTATAATCAAAAATAGACAAATAGTCTTCTATTTCTTTTTGCCCCCCAACCATGATCGGAAATACAACAATCTTTGCCCCCGTTTGAGATGCAGCAAATTCAGGCGTTTTGCGTTCCCGAAAAGGTTCTATAAGAATGAGTTTCACTCCTTCATTTTTCATCATTGGAATAAGACTGTTAATATGGGTAGGTGAAGGAGGAATTCCCGGCTTTGGCTCAAGCGTCCCAACTACATTCAGATTGAAACGGTTTGCAAAGTAAGGAAACGTTTTATGGTATGTGACAATTTTTGTTCCGCGAAAAGGCTCTAGCATTTTTTGCCATTCGGATAATTTCTGATCCAGTCTTTTTATAAAACCCTTTAAATTGTCCTTATAGTAAGCACCATTTGAAGCATCAATCTGGCACAATTGATCGCAAATATGCATTGCAACTATCTTTCCATTTACCGGGTCGAGCATGAAATGGGGATTTCCCATAGGATGGACATCTCCCATGGCGCGGTCGGCTGTGGTAGGCACTTCTATTACGGGAACTCCGGCAGATGCAACCAGATATCCCTTCTCCCCCGCAAGTATCTTTTGGTTTCTTGCACCCACAACCAGATTTGGCAACCAGCCGATTTCTAATTGCAACCCACCTTCAATAAGCATATCTGCCTTATTCAGTTTAACAATAAAACTCGGCTTTGCATCCACAAAGTGTGGGTCTTCGGTGGGTTTTGCAATATTCGTCACCTCAACTTTGTCTTTACCGATTTCTTTAGCTATAGCGCCCATATCCGGCGTTGACGCTACGATATTTAATTTTGCATGGGCAGCGGCTGCCCAACTTAACAGGAATAACAAACTGAGAAATATTTGATATTTAATTTTCATGGTAGCGTCCTTTTAAATGTGTAAGTTGTAAGATGTAAGCGGAAATACTTGCAACCTAAATCCAGACTTTGTGATGGGTTCGCTTCGCTTAACCCATCCTACTCATCTTTCTTTTATCTTTTACTTTTTGTCTTTAATCTTCCTCTGCGGCCTCTGTGATCAACAGTTTTTAAAACTTATGCGCCCCGTGTGAACCCAGCAAAAATTCGAATTGCAGAAACACAGAATGTTCCGTACTATCATTTCCTAATACATCATCATAATTATATTGCAGCCTAATTTTTGAAAATTCTGACGGATAAAATGTAAGATTAGGAGATAGTCTCCAGCGTTCGAGACCAGAAGCGTCCATTGCGTACTTTTCACCATCAACGTAATCTCCCCGAAGTGCGGCTACCCATCGTTTTTTAAAACCCCAGGCAATTTGAGAATAACTACCCCAGTTATTCAAAACCTCTTCCGGCAAGTCCGCACTTATATCTTCCCCAGCATCGAAACGTCTGCCCATAACTTCTGCCTGCCAGGTTACAAAGGGGAAACCACCAGCGGCATATTTAGACTTCCATTTCCAGAACATGTCTAGTCCGTAAATTAACGTATTTTCATCTGTCCCTGTTGAATTTGGCCCAAAAGCGGCAGATGCGCCCAATAAAATGGTCTGTTCATCTGTTAAATCAAAGGAGGTTGTAATACGGGGGACATAAAGGAGGTCTTCCATATTACGAACGTCTGTCTCTACTGCTTCCCGGCCAAATAATCCCGCTTTGTTTCTGAAACTGTATGCAGTCTCACCCTGGCTGTCCTGTATGGTGAAGAATAATTCTGTATAGGTATCAGTCGGCGCCAGCCATGAAAGCCGTACCCCAGGATTTCGCATCCCATCCGGGCCTAAAAATCTGCCATTTACCAATGGTTGGTCGGCAAAATCCCACGCATGAGGATGAAATTGGTTCAACCTGCCAAATTCAGTAAAAAAGGTGCCTGCCTTCACCTGTAAATTCAAAGGCAATGACATCGAGGTCAGGTATGCCTCTTCCACTTCAAGAAACGACTCGCCGTCTTTATCAATTTGAAATACAATATTTGACTGTCCCTTGAAATAAGGGTCAATTGCCCCTTCGAATACAGTTTCCAGATTTTGCACGGTAAATCCACGTTGTATAGGGTCATGCCCACCCGTCTCAAGGGTTTCTAAATCTTCGGCAGTTGAACCCGCAGCAGAAAACAACCCGTCGAAAGAGATATTCATATAATTCTTTCCCATGCTCCATACGGTAAGAGGCTGTGCCGGCGACCACTGCCCGGTTCCGGGACTTACAGGTTGGTCAGGTGGAGTCGTACTTATTGGCGGCGCTATAGACCCTGCCGTTGTTTGTAAGGGCAGAGGTGAAGTTGTACTTGCATCTGTTTGCGAAGGTACAGGTACTTCTTCTTTTGTCACAGAAACTTTCTCGGCTTCTGTCTCTGCCTCTGCAACGGGGAATTCGTTCTCTGTTTTAGGTGGGGGCAATTCATGAATTGCACCTACCGGTTCTAATTGTTTCTTTTCCAGTTCTGTTTTTTCTTTCTCAAGGGTAGTAATCTTTGTCTGCATCTCTTTAAAACGGGTATCGTAATCTTGTTTCATATTCTCAAGAAGCGCCTTCATACCCTGAAGTTGACCCACAATCTCATCAAATTCATCTTTTCTGATTCGGATCTCTTTTGTGCCTTCTTCCACTCCTTCTGTGGTATTTGGCGATTGGTAATCTTTATTGATTGTCGGCGCTTCTTCGCCATATACTTCGTCAGGAGCGAAAAGCCGTTCTCCCCTAACTGCAATAAGTATACATAAGAACAGTATATAACTTATCTGTCTCATAACTATTCTCCTGTAAAATGATTTAATTTATACTGTTTGGACACAGATAAGCCACCGATCTTCGGGATTTAAAAGTGAAAAGACAAAATTATTGTCGTTCAACTAAGCGATCACGGCGAATCTGTGGAAATCAGCGTAAATTTGCGTCCTGATAAATTTAACGTAATTTACTACGATTATACTGGAAAACAGGAGAAAGCAGGCGGTGGCCGGATGGTAAATTTATGGATGGATAAAGACGGAAGTATTGGATTTGAATTTCGCGGAGAACTAACTCGGACAAAATCGGATTCTGTGTCTAATGTTAAAAATTGTACGACGGTTGAAGGAGTCTTCAACCACTGACAGATCTGACATGTTTCGGAGTCGTGCTGATAAGTGTTTTCTGATACCTCAATGTGTGAAGCATGAGAGGCATCAATTGTTTTGTGGGCTATATGATGGTGGCTGTTGTTACAATGCTGCGTGTTAAAAAAACTATTATGAAAACCTCCGAGTGTTAAACATAACAGTAAATAGGGAAGAAGATTCGAAACAACGAGGATATTCGCTAGATTTTTATTTCTAAGAGGCATGATACGTATCTGAATAAGTTTTCATTTGACCTTCACGAAACCAGAAGCATGCTAATACCTTTTCCACGGTAAGTCAAGCGAAAATCTTAAAAGCCAGTATATGGTAATTTCGAAAGATCGTATAATAATTATAAGAATAGTTCAAATAAAATTCATCTTCCGACGTCTGCTTTTTATCTTGCTTTTCCCACAAATTTTTACTACCCTTCT
This sequence comes from Planctomycetota bacterium, assembly GCA_023261485.1. Lineage (GTDB taxonomy): Bacteria > Planctomycetota > Brocadiia > Brocadiales > Brocadiaceae > Wunengus. The sequence continues at coordinate 17,597 of JAHFOY010000032.1, read as the reverse complement.
CATTACCGTCTCTTTTTGGTGTTTATTTTTTCTAAAATACAATACAAATTTTCACCAATTTATGAGCCGCTATCTCAAATTTCAACCAACTATAACACACCTTCGACATAGGGCTGTTTCGGAACAGTTATTGGATTGCCATTTCTATGAGTAATACAGGCAGATAAAGCTATGTATGATTTAACGAAATTTACCATCCAGGACATGACCCAATGCGGAGATGCACTCGAGCACCTTGGGTATAAAGCGAAAGATATAGAGGAACTGGCAGATTCGGTGGTTCACTATTTTCACGACCACCTTATTGACAGGCGGACAGGTGAAAAGTCCTCTGCACTGGTACGCCTTTTCATAACATATCCATACGAAATCCTTGACGAAGAATTACGTCAGTTAGCCAGCAAGATGCCGGGAGGACACCCTTTGACTAAGACTACGAGTTGCTTAGTCCTCTTAGCAACAGTAGGAGTGCAACCTGAGTGGAATTCAAAGAAGCTTTCCAAAGGACACCGCGTTATTCCCCTCGTAGATAAGCAAACAGTGGAACAACATCCAATGATCGCCCAATTGGTTTACCAGTTAGGGATAGATATTGACAAGGTGCTATATCCTCGTCCTACTCTTGAGATTGAGCTGGAAAGTAAGATTTTTAATGTGTTTCACGTGCCCGATGCCCTGGGAAGCCTCCATATCCCAGCTCAGGATGAATTTGTGATCCCTTTTGGAATTAAATCGGCATTGGGGTTTGGAAGTATGTTACCTACGGGAAATTTATTTACAGTGGTTATATTCTCGAAAACAAGGGTTCCACGGAATACGGCAGAAATGTTCAAATATCTCGCCTTGAATACAAGGATAGCGGTATTACCCTTTGTATCAAAAAAAATCTACGTAAACGAGAGCGCCATGCTTGACGAAACCGAGAGACTCAGGTCTATCATTGCAACGCAAACGAGTTTATTGAGTGTATACAAGAAAACCGCTGTTAATCAATCAAGGCGTCTGGAGAGCTTTTCGTTGAAATTTACGCTGTCTTTGGCGAAATTTACCAAAAAAGCCTGGCTCTACATTTCTTTAATAACCGCATCGTCATTCTTTTTATATGTTTTCTATGCGACACATATCGAGTTTATGTTGCACGTGGCTGCAATACCCCTTGAAATATTGCTGGGTGCGTTATTGATAGAAAGGCTTTTGGAAAGGAAAGAAAAGGCAGAAAAATTTAATCAATTGATGTACATAAAGAGTTACCTGTATCGATCAGAGATGCGTAATCTTTTTATCACCAATTTTAGTTCATTAAAATTCCCGGTAATAACCATGTCGAAAATCAAAAATGCAAGTTTAGAAGAATTGAAGCAAATGCGTAGCGATGCGGATCACCTGGAATATTTTTCATTGGATGCAATGGAATTGGTGATTCAGGAGTACGTGTATGCCTATCATGTATTTCAGGACTTCATGGAACGGGGGAGCACTTATGGCATGGATACACTATTCCAGGAAATGATTTATATTTTGCATTTCATTCAGGATGTTAAATTGTTTAAGCAAGCGAACCCTGATAAGCCTTTCATTTATGAAGCACAGAAACATCCTTTCTTAATGGGAAAAGTAAGAAAGGTTTTAGGGGATGGTACCCAGAAATTTTTTGATTATATGATTGAGCTAAAGGAAAAAAAGCCAGACTTGTTCTACGACCTCTTAACCGACTATGAATTATCATCACGCAGAACAACCCGATAATGCACAAACGAATGAAAAGCAGATATCCCTTACTGAAGCGTGCAAACGATGTCTCTGATCCACATTGAGAATATTGATGTACTATACAGTAACACGCCTCCATCTGCCCCTTCTATAAAGGATATAAATGGCAATGGCACGGCAAATCCAGTCAAGGGCAGAGCCAAACCATACGCCTGGCAGCCCCCAACCGAGCGTAATACCGAAAACGTAAGAAACAGGCACATGGAAGCATAATGTGCCGACAATGGTTATAATCATGGGACTTATCGTGTCGCCTGCGCCGCGAAGACCGCCAGAATACACCATATATATTGCAAGGGCTGGCTGCTCAATAGCGGCAATCATCACGCAGGCCATCGCCAGAGAAAGTACGCTGGATTCGGGTTTAAACAGCATGGCCATTTGTGCAGGAAATATCAGGAAAATTAGGGCAAAGAATCCCATCAGAGAGAGTGCAAAATAACAACTGCGTCTCATGCTGAGCAACGCAAGGTTTGCATTCTTTGCCCCGAGACTTTGACCAACTAATGTGGCTGTTGAAACAGCAAGGGCAAAGCCGGGCATAAAAGATATTGATTCGATCCGTATTGCAATCTGGTGTGCCGCCAGTGATACAGTACCAAGTATTGTAACAATCTTGGTAAAAAATAAAAAACCCATTTGAGTAAGAAATGCGTCAATAGCCGCAGGAATAGAGATACGGACGATCCTTTTTAGAGATTCGAAATGGACATGAATTGTCTGGCGTATAGAGATGTGCAGAACGCATCTTCCCGTAAAGAGTTTTGTACAGAGCAAAACCGTACCGATAATATAAGCTATGGCAGTAGCCCACGCTGCGCCAGCAACGCCCCATTTGGGGAAAGGCCCTACACCGAATATCAATAACCAATTTAGAAGGATATTGATGCAATTAATGATAAGCGTCACCTTCATGGGTGTCTTGGTATCACCCGCCCCGCGTAGAATCCCATTGCAGGCGAGAATTATCAGGCGAAATACAACGAACCCTCCGACAATTTGAAGGTATCCCTTGCCGAGATCTGAAACCCGAGGCTCTGCGCTCATCAAAATCAGCATATTATTTGCATACAGGAGAAAAAGCGGCGTGATGATAATACCCATTGCAAGCGCCATAAAAATGGCCTGTGCCCCGACAACCTGTGCTTGCCCCTTTTCCTTTGCGCCAATATGTCTGGCAACAATAGAAGCAGAGCCAGCGTTGACCGAAGAGAAGATCATGGTAATGGTAAAGGAGAGTGCGCCAGCGAGACCCACTGCGGCAATGGCATCCGTCCCCAACCGCCCGACCATCACGGCATCAATGATAAAAACACTCATATGCAGGAGATTTTCAATAGCGACGGGAATGCTCAGCTTAAAGATGTTTTTGTTGAGGTTTTTTTCCGTAAGATCGAGCAAATGTATTTATACAGTCAAATTTCGGATTTATATTTAATTTAGTAATTCTATATTCGGATTTTAGCCTGCTATTATAATGGTAATTAAAAACGTTGCCAAATAAATTCGGCCTTCGGCGACTTTTTCTGCTGCCAGGATAATCATGAAGGATGGGCTCGCTACTCTTGCCTGTGCGTATCCGCACGCAGATAGGCTTCACCCCATACTACTCTTTGAATTCATATACGTTGCACTAACCCCAGGCTTTAGCCTGAGGTTAGAGAACGAAACCAATAGTGGCTTTAGCCCTGAACCAAGGGAAATTATGGCTAAAGGAGAGACTCTACAATGATTATTTTTACACCTGCATATCTCCGCCATGAATGGCAGAGTTAAAGCAAGGTTAGGTATTAGCCTGCGGTTGCCAGATATGCTGGAAACCCGCATAAATAAAATGAAACTTCCTATACAATCAAGTCATAGACTCCCTTCCTGATAATGCCACTATGGATGACATTATCCATGCTCTTTACGTCAATACGAAGTTTAGACATGGGGAAAGAGAAATTCGAGAGGGGAAAGGTGTTTCACACGAAGAGGTCAAGCGCAGACTAAAGAAATGGTTCAAGTAATTTGGTCTCCTTTTGCTTTAATGGATGTCGAATCCATCGCTGTATTTATTGCCAGAGACTCTATGAGGATGCTATCTTTGTTAATGAAACATCATCTTCAAACGAAACAGTGGCCGGTAAACCATCTTTAAGAGAGATAACCTGAATTGATATTTATAATAGCCCAAATTTTTCTTTTCGATGAAATACTTGCCCTCTGTAGGCTGAACCACAAGGCTTACGCGAATATTGGGGGCAATACCGATAGGGATGTTGTTTTTAATGAGCGCTTCATACATCCTGCGGAAGACAATCACCATGTCCTCATATTTTGGAGATGGGTAATCCTCCATTTCCGTGCCGAGAGTTGGACGAAATACGCAGATGGTTGGGAATGCGCCGACACTGGTGATGTAATCAATGGCCTTTAAAGTGTCTTCTATTGGTTCTATCCCTGCAATAATTTCACCGGAAACACGCCCATTCCCCCAGAGTTTTGATGTATATTCCATTGCATCAAAGAAGGCCTTTTGGGTAAGAGTCTTGTGCTTTCCAGGACAGTATTTCTTGAAATATTCAGGATTATACAATTCAAAACAGAATGATAGATGATCTACCCCCAGCGCCTTGAGTTTGTCGTATTTTGACAATTCTTTACACGGTGGACACTGCACACCGACTAAAAGACCTGTCTCTTCCTTGATCGCCCTGACGTATGGTTCTGCGACATCCAGTTCGTTTCCGTCATAATATCCCGTATTGAAATGGACAAAGGTAACTCCCTCTTGCTTTTTAGCGGCAATGGCTGTTTCAACGACGTCCTGCACACGCTTCTCACCTTCTTCGCTGTACCCTACATTCAGTCCGGTAGAACAAAACCGGCAATTGACCTTATCCTCCGGTTTCCAATAGCCACACACCTGTGCCGGATATATAGCAAGATAGGTTCCCTGCATTGTGCCCACACGGGACATGAGGGTGCCGTTACTTGTCTTTTGTGTATAAAAGGCCGGCTGCCGGGGTAAACGAATTACGGCAATGTTCCTTCCCTCTTTTGTGACAATGTATTGTCCGTCCCTTTTAACTAATGTGTAAGGAGAGTCCTTCACGAATTTTTCAAGGAGCGGGACATTCATGTAAATATCTTCCGGATAGGCTGGAATGATGATTTCCAGGCCGCTTCCCAGGCCAGCACGGGTGCGAGTAACCATCCGGGCGTCGTGTTCCAGGTCACAACTCCCGTCAATCTTCATCCCCTTGCAAAAGAGGTCGAGTTCTAAGAGACCGGGATTCATTTTATTGTTTGTATTCATAAAAGATCTCAATAACAATTTAGTTTTTTGAAAACGTATTACCTATAAGCTCCGTAGGAGCAACCTGTTTGTAGCAAGAGAGGATGCCATAACAGATAGTAGCTCCTTCAGGAGCTGCCTGTTTGCCTATTCAATCAATATACAGGCCGCCCCTATCAGAGCCATGGGGATCACACATTGACAAACTGTCCGAGAATGCAGAATCGCAAAAATCCAGCTATTTATATACAAGAACTTACGACATGAGAAATCGTGGAAAAGTGAACTCTCGGACAGACTGTTAAGATGCGACTCTTTTCTTTCCCAGATTGATAAAATACAATTATCTTTCAAAATACAATTCCGGTAAAATAATTTTTAATTCAATATCTGTATCAGGTTTTTTCCAATAAACAATGAAGTTCACTTTTGCCTCTTTTAATTGATAGCCTTCTTGCTGCACAGAAGCTATTGTAGCAAGAAACTGTTTAGAAAACTTTAGCAATGATTCTCCCTTGGCATTAGAACATCCATCCTCATTTATTATTAGCACATCACCGCTTAGAAGTTCCTCTATAAAACAGCACGACAGGGTCACAGCACGACAGGGTCAGACCTTCATTATTCAATAATGAATTGCTTTTTTAATGCTTCGATTTCTTTCTGGAATTTTTTCTCCCTTTGTATCCTGGCTTCTGCTCTCTTGAGAGCTTCGCTTACGGTTGACCCCTGTATACCAAAAGACTTCCCTATTTCCGTATTCTTCGCATTACTCATTATTTTTGATACATATATCGCTGCTTGTCTTTCCCCTTTTTCCTTACCTTTTTTCAGTAAGTATTCTTCCTTTTTGCCGTAATAATTACAACAAACTTTGATTACTGTATCCACAGGAAGTACTTTCCTGAGTTTTTTCAACTGAGGAACCTCTTTGTCGGGCTTCCATTTCTGTAACATGCTCCTTATTTGTGCTATAAATATTTTACTGCCAAGGATAGCTCCCGCTTCCGCATTTTCCAGGGGATTATTTCTTTCTCCTATCCCTTCCGTCACAAACTCTCTGTATACCTTCATTGCCGCAGTTTTTGTCTTTGAAAAGGAGGAAAGGGTTTCTGCGGTATCTACCATTGATTCTTTTCCCTTACAAGCGCCTATATATTCCTTATAGCTTGTCCATCTATAATCCTCTGGGTTTTCCACCATCCCGGCTCGTACCGGATTTAAGTGAATATATCGGGACAGAACAATTAAGTATGTTTCCTTATCCACTATTATTCCCTTAAATCTTCCTTGAAAGAGATGGCCAGCTCTCTTATGCCTTTTGTTTATATAAACCGTATAACTTGTGTTTATATTCTGCATAATCTGAGAAATATTTGCCCTTGGTGTTTCTAAAAAAAGATGATAGTGATTTCCCATCAAGGCATACGCGTGGAGGAGGTATCCATACCTCTGCTTTGTTCTTCTTAAGATGTCCAGAAACTTTTCCCTGTCTTTATCATCAAAAAATATTCTGTCTCTCAGATTGCCCCTTGATGTGACATGATAAAAAGCACCTTCGAATTCCAATCGTAATGGTCTTGACATGGTTTTCCATTTTATCCATTCTTCGGATTTTGTCAATTGAAATCCGAAGGTCTGACCCTATGGCTCTATGAGTGTGCCGTTGCTCGTCTTTTGGGTATAAAAAGCCGGTTGCCGGGGTAACCGAATTATGGCAACGTCCCTTCCTGCTTTTGTAACGATGTATTGTCCGTCCCTTTTAATTAATGTGTAAGGAGAGTCCTTCACGAATTTTTCAAGAAGCGGGACATTCATGTAAATATCTTCCGGATAGGCTGGTATTATGATTTCCAGACCGCTCCCCAGACCTGCACGGGTACGAGTAACCATCCGGGCATCGTGTTCCAGGTCACAACTCCCGTCAATCTTCATGCCCTTGCAAAAGAGGTCGAGTTCCAGAAGACCGGGATTGATTTTATTGTTTGTATTCATAAATTTTGTGTTTGTCTGTTCAATCTGCGTAATCCGTGTCCTATTTTAACGCCTTTCCATCAACATCATCAGGAATAGGTATATTCAACAACTGTAAAATCGTAGGAAAGATATCAACAATGTTTGCCTCATTCACGTCGAATTTCAGATTTGATAAGAAGATACCTTTTGTAATCTCCGGGTCGAGTGAGCAGTGATCGGCGCTCCAGTTCTTTTTATTATCCTCTAAAATATCTTTGGGTATCCCACCCAACGAGGTCTGCCATGATACACGATAGCCGTTATTATTGGCTACAATAAGATCAGGAACCAGATTTGGGTCAAATCCCTTGTAAACCTCTTCCCTTTTATAGACACGGCGTACAGGTCTCTGGCCATTTTTATCGTCTACCCACGCCTCCAATTTTTCCTTAATCTCATTTCGTAACTTTTCATATTGCCTCCCCGGTCTCACAATACCGTATGCCTCTCGACCCTCTAAATTGATATATATATCGCCTAATCCCAGTGCATAAGCCTTCGTATTATCCCAATCCACATTTGGCCAGAACTGGCCGCGTCCAAAGAGGTCTTCAAGGGTTTTCTCTCTGCTATCACCTTCGGAGGTAAGCGCCATGTACTTGTTTTTAACAAGCCAGGTATTATAATTTACCGCCTTTTTAAAGGAATTAAAACCATGATCGGAACACACAAATAAAATACTTTTGTCGTCCAGCTTCTCCATCACAAGCCCCACAATTTCATCCATCTTTTTGTAATACTCAAAAATAACGCCCTTGTATTTCTCGGCCTTTTCCCTGTCATAGGCAGGATGATCTTCTTCTCTGAATCGCCAGAACATGTGCTGTATCCGGTCGGTAAACTCGAAAAGCTGGATATAGAGCCGGACGTCTTGCTTTTCCAAAAATATTTTCAACATCTCGATTTCCTTGTTTACCGTGAAATTTGTGTCATCCAGAAAGATGTCTTCGTCAATCCGTTCTTCATTCAGCGCCCAGGTATCAATAGCCCAACCCAGTGTCTTGTATAAACCGATATTCTTGGCTATGTCTCCTGCATAGTTTTTCGGGTAGGAAATAGGTAGCGGGGGATGCCGTGGATGGAAATTGACCGGAGACATGTAGAGTTTCAACGGCTCAATGGAAATAACGTAGAATCGGGCGATCCCATACATCTTAATGAAAAGATTGAATGAAAATTCCAAGACAAACCAGTCACTCCATTCGCCCTCCTTCAAAATCTGAGTTTGACCGGATGCCTCGATTTTCAAAAGATGAGTATTTTCGCTACTCTCTTTTTTGGACAGGTTTCTTACCCCCCCTTCATCCACCCCTTGCAAAGGAGTGGAAAGAGGAGGGATATTTTCGCTGCGATTTGTCGTGCTCTGAACAAGTTCCAACATTAGTGACAGATTTATTTCACCCGGAGGCCTCTTGAAGAGTTTATTCCGCGGACCATAAATAATGGTTTCTGCCTTGTTATTGGAAAACTTCACCTGAATAACCTTTCCTCCCATTTCAGTATCTTTGTTCTGCTCTACCACCTCATTCGTGTAATATGAAAAGGTACCCATGGTACCACGAATATCGGGAACTCCCAGCCCTGAAAGAATCTCGCCGTCTTCAATAGTATCTGGAGGAAATGTATTGGGAAAACGTATGACACGCGTCTTGATTCCGTGCGTAGTTGCTAATTCCCAGATCGTCTTGCCTTGCCGATTGTTAATTACAATGGGTTTTTCTTGCGGGAGATAAAGGTCTATCAGAAAGAATAATACTCCGCAGATACTTACTGCGCTTCCGATTGAAGATGCCAACAGGGTTATTCTTGTGCATTGCGTAAAAAAGAGGCTAAAAAAAATGACGAGAAATAAAACAGCCCCTATCGATGGAGCGATGATAACAGATGTCCGCTTTCCCCACAACACCTGCTGTTTACTCACAGAGTTCATGGCAAAATCCGGCATGTAGGTTTTGGGGTCCCTCTTCAGGAAGTCAAATATCGTGGTCTTGCCGGGATTTTTTCCCGTGGCAAAAGAGGCCCATGAAACGGGTGTTTGCGGCGGATAAGGCGGCACGAGAGGTTTGAAACACCCAATTTTCTGCAATTTGTCGAGATTCGGCAGATGTCCTGCCTCTATCCACTGTTTTGTCAGATTCATATCAGCCCCGTCAAATGCGAGGATAACTATCTTTGGAATCTCAGCAGCATGTAAGTTTCCACTCACCGCAAAGGCGCAGAGAGCGCAAAGGTATAAAATAATTGTTTTCATAAATTTTATATTTATAAATCCTGAAAGTCTGTGTTTATCCGTGTCCAAATTTGATCATTCTTTGCGTCCTCTGCGTCTTTGCGGTGAATTTTCATACTAAATATGCCCCTGCAAAAACAACTTGGGTAGTCATCATCATCCAGTACATGTGTCTCCATGCAATATGGTTTTCCGAGGTTGTCAATTCCTCAGGTTTCCTTACTAATAGAGCCGCAACATACAAACCCCATGCAGATAAGCAGTATCCGGCAATACTTAAAATATGCGGGTTTCCTGTTAAAATACCCCGGAAAACCCCCCAAGGCATTAAGAGAAATGGGAAGATAAAAAATCCTGCAATCATCCATGCAGCACGGCCTACGCCGTATTTTATGGGAAGTGTCATACAGCCGTTTGCCCTGTCGCCCTTGATATCAGAAAAGTCCTTTGTAGAGGTTGCCCCCAGTAAAAACAGACCGAAGACCAGGCCTATTAGCCAGGGTTCATATTTATAAATGGTTTTTACCGTAGACCAGCCACACACCTTCAGGAGCACGCCACGCGGTATGGCAATCGTAATATTGGCAACAATACCTAACCGTTTCGTCCTCAACGGCGGGGCGGAATAAAAATAGGTCATAACGGTCGCAATGGCAGCCATCGTAAAACACTGCCAATTCACCAATCCGGCAAGGATTAGTGATATAATAAATAGCGTTACTGCAAGTATCCACGCCTCTTTTGTTGAGATTTTACCCGATGGCAGGTAACGGTGCGGCTTATTGATTTTATCAATCTCCAGATCGTAAATCTGGTTCAGTGCATTCGACGCCCCATTCAGGAGCGCCGCCATTAACGATCCCAATGCAATGTTCATTACGATATTTAAGGATAATTCATATTTGGGATAAGCCCCGAACGCCGTAATCCCGCCGGAAATCATACCAATCGCGGGTGGAAACAGCGTGAATGGCCTCAGAAATTTCAGATATATTGATATTCTGGACAAGATTCAACAATCCTCGCATAATTAAATATACAACTGTTTTGCCACGAATTTACACGAATAGGCGCGAATGAAAAGATAAAAACTATTTAAGAAGAAAAGTGTAGATTCGTGTTCATCCGTGGCTAAATACTTACAAGTAAAATGATAACATGGAAAATAAATAATGGAACTAAAAAACAGAAACGAATTTTAACTGTGATTTATGGGGCGCGTTGCTGATATCCAGACTATATGATACTTGCACTTCTATACCCTATATGATAATATTTGCTATTAATGTAAGTAATTATACACTTGGCAAAGATCACATCTTTGCGATTATTCTGGTTATATAAGTTTCAAACACGTCAGACAGAGTGATTTAATAAATACCTCAATCCTCTTAATTATGGCAGGCGCTATAAAGGGACGTGATATATGGACAAAATTACTTACAATTTAAAATTGAAGGATGGGAAGGAATATACGTTTGCTGTTGATATTGACAGACAAGGCAGTCAGGAAGGATCAAGCAGGGAAACCCACTCCTTCTGGACAAAATTAAATTACAACCAGTGCAGTAATTGTCCACTTCAAACAGCAATCCACAAGCACTGTCCTGCCGCCCTTGACCTCGAAGAAATCACGGAGAAATTTGGGGACATCATTTCTACCGAACGCGCCGACGTATGGGTACATACGAAAAACCGCTCATTCTTTAAAAACTGTGACGTACAGGAGGCATTGAAGTCCCTTTTTGGGCTTATCATGGCTTCCGGCAGTTGCCCTATTCTTTCCAGGCTTAAACCGCTGGCATACTTTCATCTGCCGTTTGCCGGTCTGGAAGAAACCGTGCATCGGTTGGTCGGGACTTATCTTATCAAACAATATCTCATCTCTGGCGAAGGCAAATGTGAGCCTGACTGGAACTTGAAGGGCATTGAAAAACTTTACAGAGAGCTGGAAATAGTGAACGTTCATTTTATGAATCGGCTTCGGGATGCTTCAAGCAAAGACGCCAGTTCCAATGCCCTCTACATATTTGTAACATTGACGAGTCTTATCGCAATGGATATCAACAAAATGATGGAGGTATTAGAACCCATCGTGAGAGAGGGCTTATAAAAGCCCAAAGCTGGTAAGCCGGGTCGCTTGATTTTAGATTTACATTTCAGATTTGCGATTTTTCAATCTTAAATCGTAAATCACAAATATAAACCTTTATTCATCTCTCTATCATCGGTAGGAGTCGATTCCCTGATTCGCTAAATCGTCGGCGCACGCATTTTCCTCTCTGCGTACATGTTGAATTTTCCACTCAGGTATTTTTTCAAGAAGTCCAGTAAGTTCACGATAAAGAGGTAAAATATTTTGACTTTTTACACGGTAGGAGCCATGGAGTTGTCTTACCAGAAGTTCGCTGTCAGCTTTAAAAATTACCTTTCGGGCATGGTAGGTAATGGCCTTTTGAGCCGCCAGTATCATTGCCTGGTATTCAGCCACATTATTCGTGGATTCTCCTATGAACTTGCACGCTTCTTCAATAAGACGGTGATCCTTGTCAAAGATAGCCACACCAATGCCTGCCTTACCGGGATTTCCCCTGGATGCCCCGTCAGTGTGGATGATAAGTTCGCTAATATCTTTCTGTTTGTGTCTCGTAGTTTCGTGATGCGGCTGACGGGTATCCGGGGATTCTTTTCCTTGTTTAGTCCGGAAAATCTCCTGGAGGAGTGCGTCAATCATTTCCTTCGTAACAGAGGGATTTTCCCTGATTAACCTTTCTGTATCCAGATATTTGGATATAAGCGTTACAAACTCTTGGGGAGATATATTTCCCATTTACGGCAGCCTCCTTGAATGGAATATTTTAAATAATGGCTTCTATTCTAAAAATCAATTTTATGAATAGCAAACATTTTTAAAGAATCGGGTAAAGAAACCGCTGGTTTTTTCTTGAAACGGCACACATTTCAACGTAACATAATCGGCAATCACAATATATAATTTGAAAATTTTATGAGCAACCATCTCATCACAGAAATCCTGAAAATCGAGGAAGAGGCCGATCTCGTTGTAAATGAGGCCAGGAAGAAGGCCAGAGAGATTGTTGCCGGCATTCACCATGAGATCGAATCTATCAAGACAACCCTTGAGAATGAATATCGTCAAAAACTGGAGATATCAAATGCAAGAATCTCCGAACAGCAAAAGACTGAAGCAGAAGGTTTAAGAAATGAATCTGAATCGCTAAAAAACAAACTTCTCAGTATAAATAGTAAAAGCATAGAAGATACCGTTAGGTGGGTAGTAAAACACATTTACGAGAGCTAACATGGCAATTGACAAGCTAAATAAATTAACTATTTTGCTTCCCTCAAAAGATTCCCGGTGGTTTCTCAGTAAGCTTTACCAACTGAATATTGTCCATATCATTGACACCTTTTCACACATCGACAATTCATCGATTTCTTTCTTTCAGAGATTTCCTACAGTAATCGAAGAAATCGAGAAAAATATCCAGAAGGTAAATACTATCCTCTCTATCTTGAAAACATTCTTTCAAAAAAAGAAAAGTTTTGTCGAAGGTATCTTCCCCATACCATTACAAGTCACTCAAGAGGAATTAGATATCGCATTCTCCCGTGTGGATATCGAATCCATCCACAAAGAATGTCAGGTTCAATACGAAAAATACGCGGCTCTTCAAAAACAGCAAAAGCAGCGAAAAGAGGAAATAGACAAACTTACCTATTTTTTACCTTTGGCGGATGAATTTACCCAAATCGGGAATATCAGGAATGTTTCATTCTTTTACTGTCAGGTATCTGAGTCTCGATGGAATCGGTTCTTAAAGGATGAACCGTCCCACGAATTTCTTTCATGGCAGATTGTTTCAAAAACTGAAGAGAAATTGAAAATCCTTTTTGCATATTTAAACCACGATAAAGATGCTGCACTCAGGGTAATCGCAAAATTTGATCTTAAGGAAATACCATTTCCAGTTCTATCGGATAACATAAAAGACCACTTTGACAAATTAACCTCAGAAATGGCCAGTGTGATTCAAGAACAAGGTATGATTCGACAACGATTACTTGAGTTATCCAGCGAATGGTATTCTCTGGAAATTCTATTGGGATATTGGGAAAACGAGCGAAACAAAATGATTGCTCAGCACAGATGTGCCATATCTAAAAGGTTCTTCGTATTGGTTGGATATGTTAAAACAACAGACAGGTTGAGACTCGATTCACTACTCAATAACGAATTTCCACAGGCATCGGTTATTTATGAAGAACCTTCGCCGATTGATAAAGTTCCAGTTTCTATTACACTCAACAGGTTCTTTAAACCTGCCCAGCTATTAATTAATATGTTCGGGTTGCCTAATTATTTTACCTTCGATCCAACACCCTTTGTCATTGTATCCTTTTTAATCTTCTTCGGGTTATGTTTTGGAGATGTATTTTATGGGTTATTTTTAACCGCCTTTTCTGCATGGATGGTCAGAAAATATCGACACTCAGAACCGCTTTCCAACTTTATGAAACTTTTTTTTTATGCCGGCATTAGCACGATGATTTTTGGCGCCCTAACTGGCGGATGGGCAGGAGACTTGTACAACCCAATGTATTTGGGTGAAAATAACATTTTGCTAAAAGTAAAAGAACGGCTTTCACTCTTAGATCCCCTTTCAAAGCCTGTTATCGCGCTCCTAGTTGCCATAGGATTGGGTGTGTTGAATCAATTTTATGGCATCATACTCAGGATGTATGGAGAAATTTTAAGGAAGAACTTCATGAATGCCATATGTGACGGATTACTGTGGCTCATACTGTTGCCGGGATTTTTGATATTGACGGCCACTATATTTCTGAAAATACCGGAGCATATTGTCAGTATGGGAAAGTACCTTGCCATTATTGGCGCTGCCGGATTGATCTCGACACAGGGACGCAACGAAAAGGGGATTGCCGGCAAAATTTTCACGGGGATTGTCAGTTTATATGGTATTGTAGGCACCTACGGATGTTCCGGTTTTATTGGAGACATCCTTTCCTACACCCGCATCCTGGCTCTTGGCCTTACAACATCAATTATTGGAATGGCGTTTAACATCGTTGCCTCTTTGTTCAAAACAGGGACATTCATTGGCGTGATACTATTTATTATCATCCTTGTCACAGGTCATATGTTTAACTTTGTCATGAGTATCCTGGGGGCATTTATCCATCCGGCACGATTAATATTCCTTGAATTTTTCGGACGATTTTATGAGGGAGGCGCACCAAAATTCCAGCCTTACGGCTTTGGTAACCAGCGCATAATTCTTAAAGAAAACGGTTAATGATGAACCTCCAATGGTAGAAGATCTCGGATGAAAGAAAACCACTTACTCAACGGAATAAAAAAACAATAACATGATCCATCTCCATTAATATTTATCATTATTATATGCACTAAAGAGTGTAACAAAAGTATTTCCCCTCCTTGCGAAGGAGGGGATAAAGGGGTGGTTATCAAATATGACAGAGATATTCAATAAAAAAGAATTTGTAAAGAAAAGACAGTATTTACGAAAGAGAATGACAAAAGCAGAAATATTTCTTTGGTCGAAATTAAAAGGGAAACAGATTAATGGTTTAAAATTTAGAAGACAATATGGGATTAATAATTATGTAGTTGACTTTTACTGCCCGGAACAAAAATTAGCAATCGAGATTGACGGTGATGTTCACGGTTACAATTCTCGAATGATTCACGATAAACAGAGGCAAAGGGGAATAGAAGTATTAGGAATTAAAGTGTTAAGATTTACTAACAATGATGTTATGAAAAATATTAAAGGTGTTTTGCACAATATTATTACAACCATACAACCACCCCTGACCCCTCCTTCGTAAGGAGGGGAAATGGGTATCATTCATTGTCAAAAACAGGTGTATAATTCCAGAGCTCTCGAAAGTGGTTAAGGGGATGGTAAAAGCATTTTTCAGATAAATATCATAAGAATTTACATGAGGAGTTTAATACCATGACAGATTTACTGAAGTTGTATTTCGTGCAAACGGGATTTGGATGGGTTGTCCTTGGCGCTATTGTTGTAGTTACCGTGAGTTGTTTGGGTTCTGCAAAGGGTATCTGGATTGCCTCGTCTCAGGCGGCAGGTGTCCTCTCTGAAAAACCCGAACTCTTCGGGAAGATGCTCGTACTCATGGCGCTGCCCGGCACCCAGGGTTTTTACGGCTTCATTGGCGCTATTATGATTGCCCTGCGTTCGGGTATTATTATTGGAAATATAAACATTTCCCCTACTGTTGGCCTTTCAATTCTCCTGATTGCTATATGCATGGGCATTGTAGAATATATAACCGCAATCATGCAGGCCAAGGCCGCAACGGCAGCTATCAATCTTACAGGAAAACAACCTGAAGAGGGTGGGCGTGCAATATTGATTCCTGCGCTTGTTGAAACCTATGCCGTTATTGCCTTATTGATTTCCATCTTGCTGATTACATGGTTGACCAAAGAAGGGGGATTGTCCTTTACCGCAGCAATCCATGCTTTACCTGGTTTTTGACAAATATATAAAATTAGGTAAGGGTTTAAAAGACAAAACCCAACGACTTTTTTACCCACCCCTTAGTCCCCTCCAGGGAGGGGATTGAGGGGTGGGTTCCCTCCCTGGAGGGGATTTCTTAAATTCCCCTCTTGAGAGGGGTAGGGGTGTGTTTATCCATTACATATTTTAAAAAGATCGAAATTCCTGAACACTAGATTAAGCCTTCGGCAACTTTCCCCCCGTTTACGGGGGGATTATGGGGGGTATTTGAAATTCCTTAGCATTTAATACGACATATGTCCATCGAACGGATCAGAAATTACATTATAGAAAACGCACAAAGAGAGGCAGAACAAATCATCAAAACGGCGGAAGAACAGTTTCGCAACGAGACTGAAACGGCAAGTCTCTCTTTAGGGGAAAAATACCAGGAAATGTTACATGCCGAAGAAGAACACATCAGAGAAGATATGAAAAGGTTTTTAGGCAAATTAAAAAGCGATTGTAAAATGGAATTACTGGAGGTGAAAAATAAGATAATTGATGATGTCTTGCACCGCGCAATCAGTCGAATACAATCACTTCCTGACAAGGATTATTTGACATTGATCGGAAAATGGCTGGCAAATATAACGGATCATCTGGAAGGAGAATTATTCGTTAATGCAAGGGATGTAAAAAGAATAACCAATGCCTTTATCGAGGACATTAACAAGGGCAGAAAGACAAGGATCAACCCGAATACAACGACTATTGATATAATAGGCGGTTTTATTGTAAAGACAAAGCATTATGAGATTGATTATACCCTGGATACTATTGTAAAAAACCTTCGGACGACTTTAATCCCAAAATTAAACGATATGCTGAGATTGTCCGATACTGAATTTTAAATTGAATATTTATGCAATATGGAAAATAATGTACGCCATTACGAGTGGTGTTATGTATCAGGACGGATCAACGTCCTGGAGTGTAGTTTACTCACCCAGAAATTCTTCGAAAAATTGCTGTCCAGCGATGATTTCAAGGACGTTTTGACGAACTTGAATAATACCCCTTTGAAGGCATATTTTACACACGTGAAGCATCTGTACGAATTCGAGACATTGCTCGATGATTATTATTACAACCGACTATATGAGATTCGAGATTTGTCACCCGATACTGCTGTCTGCGACCTTTTCTTCTTAAGGAATGACGTCCATAACCTGAAGAAATTTATAAAGTCTAAGGTGTTTGGGACAAGCGTAGATAAATATTTTCGAGGAACTATCAGTACAGACAAGTTGGACGATGCATGGCAAGATAAAGCAACTGCTTTACCTGAGATATTCAGGGAATCAGTCTCCTTTTCCAAGAAGGTCATAGCACAGCAGAACCATAATCAAACCCTAACATATCCAACGGCGCAAAAAGATAAATCCAGTAACGCTCTCTTAGAAAAAGGGGGGGTAAGAAACAAATTGCTGCCTTTTATCATTGATTTGATATTCGATGGCGCATATCTACGATATATTGAAGATTATTGCAAAAGAATAGAGGTTGAGATTATCAAAAGATATTTGAAGACATATCAACTCGTAAAGGGTCTAGAGGTAATACGGCGCGCAATATCTTTAAGGCTTGAGATGAACCTCTTGAACCAATACTTCCTGGAAGGATTTGATCAAAACCACGTGTTTCGCAAAATCTTAAATGAGACAACAGGAAGAACTGAAAAGACACTTAGTGAAATCTTTGC
>JAHFOY010000031.1:808-25251 GCA_023261485.1 Planctomycetota bacterium | reverse complement strand
TCGTTCTGAACTTATATGCACCCCTTGTAAAATCACGTGGTTTTGGAAGCATTGACCTTGAAAGAGGTCCGTCTCCCTTTCCTTCCTCGCCGTGACAGGCGCTGCAATATTTCTTATAGGTATTTTTACCCTCCTCTGTAACCTCCGTTGGGATATTAAGTGCCTTAGCAGTTATAGGCGCAATACCTATTACCAGTGCTGCGCTTGCCGCTGCCGTAGCGCTCCATAAGCCAACCTTATTCAACAAAGCCTTAGGTTTCATATATGCCCATCCTCCTTTCTGATTGCGATTTTATAAACCTAACCGATTGTTTTCGCCAATACAACTACTTGTTCATTATCATCTAATATTGAGAATAAATAAATTCTATATTGGAAATTTCTTTTTGATTTATTTTTACCTCCTTTTCTAGTTTACCTAACTCTTCGTGCCATACCTGTATTTTATAAGTGCCTGGCGGGATATCACACATTTCAAAATATCCATTCCTGTCGGTTATGTCAAAGTACGGATTATCAAGAACGACAATCCATGCATACGATTTTTTATGGATATCGCAGGTTAGTTTAATAATTTCAGGATACTCAAACGTTTTTGATATCCTCTGTTTATAGGTTGTCCCAAGATTAAATGGCTGGTTCTTAATCGTCCTGGTGTGGACAGTGTGCAACTCTTCGTCTCCATTTAAGATGTCAATCGTGGTTCCTGAAAGAATTGCAGTAACGTGAGGGATGAAGGTATTTCTCTGCTGGTCTATAATGGGGTGAATCGTTGGTATTATCCTTTTTTTGCCGTTTGTAATATCCGTCATCGAAACTACGGCGTATTTAACCCCGTTATTAATCGTATTGACAATAAATTTTTCGGTAGCAGGCTTTGATGTTTCGGGTAGTTCCCAGTCAGCGGAAAGGTTTAATGACAATGTTGTTAAATCACCCATGTATTTCACATTTCCAACGATAGTACCGCCGTCTTTCACTTCTACTTCGGAATAGCCTTTTTCCGCCAAGGTATCTTCTGAATATATAACATTCCAGCACAGAAACCCAAATAAGGCACAAATAAAAAGCAGTTGTTTCATAATTTTAATTTTAGTACATTTCCTGTAACTCATACATTGTCAACCTCGTATAAATGACAAAAACCGTTCCCACTTAATAACAAAAAACAAAAATACTTAAAATATCTTCTAAGTGGTAAATTTCAGTAATACTTAAAAATTAATGATACTTTTCTATTTGTGCGTAAATAAACTAATTCGGACACTTGCAATTTCACAAATGAAATAGTGATTTCATTTGCCGAAGCATAAGTTTCATACCCATGAAAAGATAAAGTTATTTTTTTAGGTAACGTTGCAATGGGCTGTCGGTTATGGCAAAGGCGCCTTTATCAACATTCTTTCCGTCGGCAAAAACCAGGTAGCTGTACTTTCCGTAATGAGGAATCTTAAATCCGACATTTCTAATCGTATCCGAATTGGAACATAAAAACAAGGCAATACCTTTCTCCATGTTTTTAGGATTTTTGGAAGTTACGATAAGGGAGTTGTTTTTATTCCTGTATGTAACTTTATTTGCCATAAACGAGCCTTCGTCAATGGTGAAATTTTCGGGTAAATTATCGGGAAATAATTTCGCCAGTTTATTCTCTGCCAGTCCACCCAGAATGAACAGGCTTTTTTGTGTCATCTCCGTTTCTGTAATCCCGGTATCGGCCTTTACGGCTCCATCCTTGTCTGCTAATAATTCTGCTAGACTTTTGTACGCCGCCTGTGAAGAACCCTCGCCGCCAGTGGGGTATACGATGATTTTATCAGGATCTCCCAATATGAAATCTATCGTGGGTGGGATTTCTTCTCTGTGCAGGCGTCGGAACACGTTGCATTGAGGGTCAACGGCAATATGCACGGGTTGAGACGAGGTTTGTAGAACAACAGTGCTAGACGATTCTTTTATTTCCGTAACGGTATAAAAATTTCCACCGTCCAGCTCCATTTGAATTGGAACAGAAAGGCGATACGGTTTACCTTTCCCCAATAGTGTTTGGGGACAAGTTTGGATAATCTCCACCCTTGTCAACCAACCGTTGCTTGACTTCGTAACTTCTGTCTTACCCAATTCGATAAAAGGCGCTCCTGCCTGGTTAATCCATTGCTCGAAGAACCAGGATAATTCCATCTTGCACGTGTCTTCGAATATGCGTTGAATATCTTTCCAATTAGCCTGTTGCCAGAGTTTCTCTTTGTAAAACCTCCTGACTGATTGGTAAAACAGGTCGTCCCCGATCATTTGCCTCAGCATGTGGAATACCATCGCCGTCTTTCCATATCCAATGGCCTGTGTTGCCTGGTCTCTTCTGCCGATAAACTTTTTTAAGGGAAAATCGTTTTGCCCGGTTACGTAATTGGTGTATTTTCTGCAAATATCCTTGCGATAGTCATTGGCTGAGGTGGTGTCTTTGAGTTCTTTGTAATAATAATCCGCCATGTATGCGGTCAGCCCTTCACACCAGTTTCCCTGTGATTCCTCCACAAAGACGGAATTACCCCACCAGTTGTGTAATATCTCGTGGCCTAATGAAGTGTCTACAATAAAGGGTAATTTTACTACGGTGTTCCCCAGCAGGGTGAAGGAAGGCATGCCGTAACCCGTCTGGAAAAAATTTTCTACGATGGCGAATTTCCCGTAAGGGTAGTTCCCCAAAATTTTCTGATACATATCCATATAGCGTTTCGTAGCGTTTATGTACGTTTCTACCAGACCCTGTTCCTCCGGGAAGAAATAGGCGTAAATATCAATCCCGTTATGTTTGATACTCGTTACTTTATACCTTCCGGCTACCAGATGGCAATCCTCAGACACGTTTTTTTCTTCCCAGGTGGTATATGTCTTATTATCAACTGATTTTTTACTTACGAGAATACCTTGCGTCACGGCCTCATAACCTGCGGGCGTAATAACGGTCACCTTGAAAGTTGCCAGTGAATTCGGTATATCAGGATACCACAGGCAGGCAGGGCTTAAATAGACACCTTCCTCGCTAATAGTGCCCGTAGTTTCTCCAACATCCTCCTTTTCCGGTGAACCGGGCTTTTCAAAAAGACAGCCTTCGTATGCAATATCCAGAGCCAGGCTATCTGACTCTCTCAAATCCGGCGGTATTGTAATCTCCAAACGCTGTCCGTCTCCACTCGACGCAGTCTTAAAATCTAACTTCATATTTGAAGCGCTAACCGATAAGATTTGGAATGATTTATTAATGAGACACGAAACCTTTTCCGCATTTCCGCATGATACCAGCATGTGGTCAGAGGCTCTTAGTGTGTGTTCTTTGAGATGGAGTTCGACTTCAAGATCGTGGCTCATAACTCTGTTTTCATGAACCTCCTGGGCATGTGCTGTGCCCGGTATTAAAATCGCTAAAATACCCACGAAAGCCAAAACATATCTATGTGCCAGTATAGTCTGCATAGTTTTGATACTCCTTTTAAATTTGAATTGTACATTTAGCATTGTACCATTGATTTTGGTATGTTATATGGTTTAATATTATTTAAACAGCAAAGTTGATATATTAAAACATGAAATTGTATTCATAAGCAAATATTTCTGCATTGTTATATTTCTAAAACATTTTCCAAAGAGGCCGTCGAAATGAGTAATGAACCAAACAAAATTATCTATTCCATGTTTAAGGTAAGCAAACATTATGAAAAAAAACCCGTGCTGAAGGACATCTCGCTTTCCTATTTCTATGGCGCCAAGATAGGCGTCTTGGGCTTAAATGGCTCCGGAAAGAGTTCCCTCCTGCGCATCCTTGCCGGAGTGGATAAGGACTTCAACGGACAGGCAACCCTTTCTTCCGGCTACACGGTTGGATTCCTTGAACAGGAGCCGCATCTGGACGAAACAAAGACAGTGCGTGAAATTGTGGAACAGGGCGTGCAGGAATTGGTAGACCTTCATAATGAATACAACCGGATCAACGAACGATTTGCCGAACCGATGTCGGCTGAAGACATGAACAAGCTGATCGAACGGCAAGGTGAGGTGCAGGAAAAGATCGACTCGCTTGGCGCATGGGACCTGGATGCCCGGCTGGAAATGGCAATGGACGCCCTGCGCTGCCCTGAAGGAAACATGCAGGTAAAGGTGTTGTCAGGGGGAGAACGACGCCGTGTGGCGCTCTGCCGGTTGTTACTGCAAAAACCGGACATTTTACTTTTAGACGAACCGACGAACCACCTCGACGCAGAAACGGTTGCCTGGCTGGAGCGCCACCTGCAAAATTATGAAGGCACCGTCATAGCGGTAACCCATGACCGTTATTTTCTCGACAATGTAGCCGGCTGGATATTAGAACTGGACAGGGGGTACGGAATCCCCTGGAAGGGGAATTATTCGTCATGGCTTGAGCAAAAGCAAAATAGATTACAGCAGGAAGAAAAACAGGAGACGGAACGCCAAAAGACCCTGCAGCGTGAGCTGGAATGGATACGGATGACTCCCAGGGGCAGACACGCAAAATCGAAGGCGCGCATTAACTCTTACGAATCACTTCTTGGACAACAAAGTGAAAGCCGGATAAAGGATTTGGAAATCTATATCCCGCCCGGCCCGCGACTGGGCAATATGGTTATTGAGGCGGACAAGGTCGCCAAAGCATACGGGGACAGTATCCTGGTGGACGGGATGACATTTTCCCTCCCGCGCGGCGGGATCGTTGGAATCATCGGCCCGAACGGCGCCGGGAAAACCACGCTCTTCCGCATGATTACCGGTCAGGAAAAACCGGACGCCGGTATTGTTCGGGTGGGCGAGTCGGTCAAGCTTGCGTACGTTGACCAGAGCCGCGCAACCCTCGACCCCAAAAAGACCATATGGGAGATAATTTCCGGCGGACAGGATATCATCAGGCTTGGCAGCAAGGAGGTCAATTCCCGCGCTTATGTAGCTCGTTTTAATTTTTCCGGGACAGACCAGCAGAAACCGGTGAATGCCCTATCGGGCGGAGAGCGGAACAGGGTGCATCTTGCCTGCATTCTGAAAGAAGGCGCCAACGTGCTTCTGCTGGACGAACCCACGAACGATCTCGACGTAAACACCATGCGGGCATTGGAAGACGCCTTAGAAAACTTTTCCGGCTGTGTCCTGGTGATCACTCACGACCGCTGGTTTCTCGACAGGATAGCCACCCACATCCTCGCCTTCGAGGGCGACAGCAAGGTCTTCTGGTTTGAGGGGAACTACTCGGAATATGAGGCGGACAGAAAGAAACGTTTCGGCGTTGCAGCCGACCAGCCCCACCGCATCAAATACCGTCATTTGACACGGGCATAAAGTTGTGTAAGGTTGCATTTTAATTTATTACATATGGGAAAGAAGCCACAGCAACATCAGGAAGTAAGACCTGTACCCTCTGAAAGGATAATTTGACAATTAACAATGAGATTTGAATTTAAGGAAGTAAGAAGAACCAAATTATATTGAATATCTTTGATATGTTTTATTCACCGAAAAAACTTTCAACATTATGATTCATTAGGGCATCGTATCGAGGAATTGAAAATAATCGTGACGCGCCTTCTTTTTGTTTAAGATAATCAAGGCTTGAGCACCTATCAGGGATCTCATATTTTGTTACCGGATTATTTCTAATCGCTACTTTAATTTTATCCCAATCGCTCTCAGTTTTGTCTGTTAGTTTTTCATACATATCCATATATTTAAGAAGTAATGAAAATTTACGCTCTTCTCTATTTACCTTTACTTGCCATACAAAAACTGCTAATGCTAAGACAACAGCCACAGATGTTGCAATATGGGATACAGACTGCCAATCGATGTTTTTGAATTTCATAAAATCTTTTTTAACCTCATATTACCATTCCGAATTGAAAGATAGTACAATTTTCCATTAAAGCGTTAAATAGATAAGGTCTTACCTATTCTGAGAAAGATGAGCTTGAATTCGGGGTTGTCTATTTTGAGACTACGTTTGACTGCCTCAATATAAACATCTCTCTGATAGTTGTAGTTAGCCGCCTTCACTGAAAGTTCGTTTGTTTTGACGTGATCTGTTTTATAATCGGCGATAATGATACGGTCGACTATTTTGTAAAGGATATCAATGGTACCCCTCATGATCTGCCCATCCCAGTTGAGCAGGATGGGCACTTCTCGTCCAAGTATCTGCGCATCTTGTAATTCTTTATGAGCCTCTGAGCCAATGAAGTTGGAGAGTATCTTTATTACCTCAGTTTTTATTAGTTCTGTGTCATTAATTTTTTCAATGGTGAGTTCCCATTTTATGGCTGATTCAACCGACCTTTCGAGTTCTTCTTTTGTTCCTTGAAAATCCCATCCTTCCAATACTCTGTGGCAGATAGAGCCGACTATTGCGGCGTGGCTTAAACTAACCTCCGTAGCCTTCTCAACCTCACTCAGAATAGCAGGAGGCTCTCCCGGAATTGCTTCTTTCCTGGAAATGGCGGATGGAGAAGTGAAAGGTGACGTCTGTGTTGCTGCAACCATTGCCTCCCTTCGTTTCTTCCATGTTTCTACAAACGATGTCCAGTCAATATCCATTTCCTTTTCTTTTGAGGGCTTTAAGGGATGGTGTGTCCCATCAAACCTGAAATGCTCGACAAAGACCTCGGCATTTCTTAAAGGAAATTTTCCTTTAGAAATACCCCTCACCCTAACCCTCTCCCGCAAGGGGAGAGGGGACTCCTCCTTGTCTGTTTTATTTTCCCCGGATGTTATATTCTCCTCACCTGATGGAAGGTCTCCTGCATTTCCCCTCCCTTGATGGGAGGGGTTAGGGGAGGGTGATAAACTTCCATCTTCCTTTGTGAGCCTTTGGCTCATAAATCTTTCGTCACCAAGCTCGATGCCCGCGGTATCCCTTACGGATTTTGTAATTAGTCCCATATATGATTTGTCGTCATCCTTCAATGCGCCGGTAAGAATTAATCGTTCCTTTGCCCTGGTCATGGCTACGTACAGGACGCGCTTCTCCTCCTCCCACGAGCGGTCGTTCAATTTCTTTTCAATTACGATACTCTGGAAATTCCGCACCTGTTGATTTCCTTTGCCAATTACAATGCCCGTTGTAGATGTAGTCCAATCAAAAACTGCCAAGTCCAGTTCTTCATTGTCATTTCTCACTTCACCATGCAAGTTGCCCAGTATTACAACGGGGAATTCAAGTCCCTTCGATTTATGGATGGACAGGATTTTCACGACGTCTAATGTTTCATCCGAAAGGGGGCTTTCTCCTTCTTCTTTTGCCTCTTTTATCCGTGCCTTGATGCGTTCTATGAATGTTTTTAACGAAATGCCTTCGGATTGTTCCATGTCGCACGCCATCTGGTAAAGCTTCCAGAGATTAGCCAGCTTTTGTTCACCGTGCCAGGCACAGGCCGTAATTTCGGCGATATGGGTATTTTCTATAATTTCAGTAATGAGTTGTGAGACGGGAATTGTGCCTGATCGTACATGGAATTTTCTTAAAAAATCGTAGAATGGTTCTGTGATTTTCTTTACATCCGAGGAAAGATTTTCTAACTCCCCTTTAATAAAGGGGGATTCAGGGGAATTGGTTTCAATTTCTTTTGTGTCACGACGAGACATAGATGTTTCGTCTGAGATTGATTTGCGGTAGTCTAATAAATGATTTTCTTTAAGTTCATATATCTCGCGATCCGTTAAGCCCGCGATTGGCGAGCGGAGTACGCCTACCAGGGCAATCGTATCGTGGGGATTTTCTATGATGCGCAGGAGGTTCGTAAAATCGAGGATTTCCTGCGTGGTGTAAAAGTATTTTTCTCCTTCCACAATGTACGGAATACCGTATCGTTTGAGAGCCTCTACATACGGCCTTACCTGGGTAAATGCACGGAGAAGCAAGGCTACGTCCCTGTATTTCAGTTTGCGAGGTTCGTTTCCTGGCAGCGTATCTTCTATGCCTTCCTTATCCACGTGTTTTGTAATCCACCGTACAATCCACTCGGCCTCGGCTTCTCTGGCCTCATCTGCTTTGAGTTTTTCTCCTTCTTTGTCAGAGACGAGAACAACCTCAACTTTTTGCGAGGGATGTTCTTTGTGTCTATTTGCATGAATAGGAACATAACGGGGTTGTAAACCAGGCTGTTCTATCATAATCCTTCCATCAAATAATTGGTTTACAACCTCAATGATGCCGGCATGACTTCTGAAGTTTTCCTGTAATTTCAATGTCTTGTCATGGTCACACACCTGTTTTACCACTTGCTCATAAGCCTCGATGTCCGCCCTCCGAAAGGCGTAAATCGACTGTTTTGGATCGCCCACGATAAAAAGCTTTCCCGGTTCAAGGGTTACATTACGGGCATCTTTGCTGTAATGACCCAGCGCCTCGGAAAGAAAAAGAACGATTTCGTATTGGATAGGGTCAGTGTCCTGAAACTCATCAACGAGTATGGCCATGAATTCGTTCTTGAGCTTTTCACGGATATGACGATATGCCTTGTTTTGCAGCAAATCTCTAGTCAGTGTGAGGAGTCCGTCGAAAGAGACATAGCCCTGTGATAAATAGGTCTGCCGGAATCCTTTTGCAAAAGGGAGAATGAGGCCTATTGTTGTTGTGACAAATGCCTCATCAACGGTTCTCAATTTCTTAAGAAGGGTATGACTTTCCTTTACAAGTTCTTGCGCGGCTGAGAATCCATCATATGTCCAGCCAGTCCTTGCCTCAGATGGATTTTTATCGAGGTCGTACTCCAGCGTATTCAAATAACCGATACCTTGTTTTTTTACTGACTCCAAAATCTTCGATAGCTCATGTAATTGTGTGAGGAGGTTGTTGTTGGGCTTTTCGCAGGAAGAGACAACCTCATTGATTTTGTTAGTTAATGGGTCTGCCAAGGATTGGATATGCGGTGGATGTAACAATGCCGCACCCCCTCCCCCTAGCCCCATCACACCAGGGGAGGGGAGTACATGTGATCCTCGATTACCAGATTCCCTCTCCCTTGATGGGGGAGGGTTAGGGTGGGGGTGATCTATTACGGATTTGTTACCCATCTTTGCCATAAGGGAATCAAGGGGGATGGTAAATCCTGACAACTGTTTGGTTAACTCCTTGAGAGACTCAATGTCTGTTCGTTTGAGTACATATTTCCATATATTTGCATGGGGCGAATTAAGCGCAAGTTCCTTTTCGAGCCACTTTGTCCATTCTTTATCAAATAGTTCATCAAAGAGGTCTCCTTCATCCACTATAAACCCGGGTACCACTCCTGATTCAATGGGATAGAGGCGCAGGATATAGGCCGCAAAGCTGTGAATAGTGCCAATAATGGCCTTGTCGATGTCCTCAAGTGACTTCTTTGCACGGCGTACGACCTCACCGGGTGTCGTCTGATAAAAATCACGAATATCCGAAAGAAGCTCTTCAGTTTTTTTCCCTTCTTCCTGTGAGGTATGTCCATTGATAAATGATACGATCTTTTCAAGTTCTTGCATCAGTCGTATCTTCATTTCACTTGCGGCCTTCTCCGTGAAGGTCATGGCTACCATCCTGGGGATGGGGCTTTCTTCCTTTTGTAACCTTTTATGACCTAAGAGCAGATGTAATATTCGATCTACGAGAAGGGTGGTTTTGCCGGTTCCTGCGCCAGCCGTTACGACGATGTTTTTGTCCTGTTCGGATACGGCAAGTTTTCGTATGTCGTTATCAATGGGTTTTGACATTGTTATTTTGTGGGAATACCCAATTAGATTTGCATTGTTGATACAAATATCATTTTACTTGTCTTTCAAGGCATGCAAGGTAAATTCATAGCACAGCGGAGCCGCAACCAAAGTGAATAGAGGTGACGTGTGGCAAGTGGCGGGTGACGTTTTTTCTCGTCACACGACACCTGACACTCGTCACTTAAAATACTTGCTAAAAAGGAAGGTTTTTACACAGTAATACTATAATCACGCAATCGCAAATATTATCGTCCTGAAGATGTTTTTTTTGCTTTCTTGCTAGTTCTCTTTAGATTAATCTCAACTTCTTTTGCTTCTCTCTCTCCGAGACTTATCGTCTGTTTTGCTCTTTTGTAACCCTTCTTCTTTGCAATGAGTATATAAGTGTCTGCCTCTAAATCCGTAAATTCAAAGAATCCGTCTGCATCTGAGGACGTGGTACTATCGTAGCCTGTTTTGATCCCTTTGAGCTTTAGATTCGCAGATTCAATTGGGTTACCTCTGATATTTAAAACATAGCCATATATTTTGGCTTTCGCAATTTCTTCCAGGAGGAGCGTGCCAAGGTTTAGCATTTCATTCTGCTTAAGGGTTATATCCACTGTTTCTGTATTGTAGCCTTCTTTTTCGTATGTGAGTGTGTAGCTTCCCGCTGTAAGATTCGTAAATTCATAATAGCCGTCTGCATTTGTTTCGGTGCTATCTGAAAGATTACCACCTTCAATAGTTATTGTAACTCCCTGCAGTGCATTTTCATCAATATCCGCAACATAGCCGAAGATTGTAGTTTGCACGATTTCTTCCTCTTCCAAAGTAAACGTTCCAAGATCTCGCACCTCATTTTCTTTAAGGTTTATATCCAGCGTATCGGTTTGGTAGCCCTCTTTCTCGTATGTAAGCGTATAGTATCCTGCGGCAAGGTTTGTAAATTCGTAATAGCCGTCTGCATTTGTTTCGGTACGATTTGAAAAGGTATTTCCTGCAATAGTCACTATGACTCCTTGCAGGACATTTCCATTGGAATCACTCACATATCCGGAGACATCACTGAATCCCTCTGGAATCTGTGGTAATGTTGGCGCTGGTGCAGTTGATTTAACGCCTCTCTCTGTTGATGCGAATGCAGACAGGTTAACGATTGCTGTAACAGAAAATAAAACTACGACTGCCGTGAACCACAAAAAACTAAATCTGTTCCATGAAAGACCGAAGGATTTGTTTTTCATAATTTCACCATCTCCTTTCTGTCAAAACTGTCAAAATTGAAAGACCTGAAAAAAAGGTTTTACAGGGTAAACTTTCATAAGCCATAATAATAGCTCACAAAAGGGTATGAAAATATATCCCCCTTCCTTAATCCCTCCCATCAAGAGAGGGAAAGTTTCCTCGCCACTTGTGGGGGAGTGTCTGGGTGAGGGGTATTTTCGTGCCAATACTATATAAGACACGTTGTCATGCTGAATCCTGTGCTGGACTTGATTCAGTATTCTTTTCAGTATCTCTGTTGTTACTGAAGACAGCCTTATCTAAACTTTATAACCTCTTTTGTTGTAAAAGCAAGGGAAAAAAATATATCCGAATTAATTTTGATAGCGTCTTTATTTGAGTGGAAATCTAATTGGATGGCTGCATTATTTTTATACATCCTTCCTCAGATAAATTTCCGGAGATATCAATGGTAACAGGTAAAAACAACTTTACAATCCCGATGTTCGTTAGCAGATGTTGTGTAATTCTGGGCGTGATAAATTGCGACGTCCCTTTCGTGAGGGCAAGGGGGATGATGAGTTGATCGGCTAGATATTCGTCAATGACGCCCCTGGTTTTTAGAAAGCAGAAGAATTCATTGCAGGCCTCATCGGCAACCGTTTCTGCGCGTTTCCCAATTGCACCCAGTCCAAAGTAACAACACTGACTGTGTTCGAATTTCCCTGTCAGCAGGAGCATTGTTCCCTTTCCAAATGATGGGATTTCTTCCAGGGATATTTCGTGTGGTATGTTGTGCTCTAAAAGCCGTTTCTTTGCCTGTAACTGCTGTCGTTGAGCAATATTTATGTCCAGGTTACTTACTGAGGATATGCCCTTTACCTGAATGAGGTTTCCTCTGTTCTCGATTTGTAATGGATGCTTCGGGCTTTTTGGTGTTATTTTGATTAAAATCTCACCGCCGCCGCGGGGATAGAATCCGGCCTTAAGAGTCTGTATCTCTGCATCAAAGCCGATCTTTTTTAGAAAGTGCAACCACTGCTGCCTGAGGTAGTCTACGCAGGGACTGTGGGTAACGTGTGTGCCGCCAATAATGGTAATTGAAGAGGGTTTGTTTGCCAGACTCAGCGGGTAGAAGATGGTTTGTAAAACAAGAGAGACAGAACCTGCCGTGCCGATGTTGAAATGATACGTACCAGCCTGTGTTTCGCCCGGGTAGAATTTAAGGTCTGTGGACCGGAGTTGATTCCCTACGGCCTCCGCATTGCAGATTTGGGCGGTAGAGTTGACAGCTTGAAGATGCTGGTAGCTGAGACCAGGTACTTTTCTATTGGCACGGATGTTATATATCTCAAAAGGTTTTTTTGTAATTGCCGATAGTGAAAGGGCTGTACGCAGGATTTGTCCACCGCCTTCACCAAGAGAGCCATCGATTTTTATTATATCTCCGTGCATATTCATTCTTCATATTCAAAAGAAAAGGGTAGAACATTTTCATGTTCTACCCTTCTATACTTTAGTTTATAGAGTTGCTTAAAACCTGTTGATAGATTTTAATTTATTTGGAGAATCCTCGAACTACTTTAATGAGCGCATCAAGGTCTGCAAGGTCAACTCCAAGGTCTGAGAGTTTTACATAGTTTGGATTCTTTGTACCATTGGTCATCGATTCCTTCATCTGTGCGTCGGTTCTGGACTTTTGATAATCAGCGCTAGAAAAGTCAGGTACACCGAATTGTTTGCCGGCCTCGCTCCCTTTGCCATCTGGGCCGTGGCATAACTCACAGGTGTCTTTGTAAGTCTTGTTAACATCTGCTGCATTTACTGTAGAACTGGCAAACCCAAAATATAAACCAAACATCGTTGCAATAGGAATAGCACAATAAATAAAAATCTTTTTCAACGAAATATCCTCCTAAAATATAATGTTATTTATGTAAAATTACAGCATGATTTTGATTCGTAATAAATTTCATGATGCTTTCCAGAAATACTCATCACCTCCATTCGAGTTTATCCTTTATCTTCGATTCTATAAATTTTATGACGTTTTTCAAATCGGTTTTTTTAAAAGTTGGTATAGGAGACCCGGTATTTGTTTCGCTTGCAATCTTTAAATGGTTTTTACGTTCTTTGTCCGCTGATTCTATTTGTCCGTGATTGTTATAAATCTCGATGTAAGGGTGTCGCCACTTTTTATACCCCTCGACAAGCACGACGTCAACATCGCGATAATTATGTTTAATGATATCTTTTATTGACGGAGATCTTTGGTTTACCCGTTTTATGATTGCCAGCTTTTCCGGTGAGGATATAGAGACTACATCCGCCCCTGCCTGATAGTATGTATAAGTATCCTTTCCCTCGTAATCAATTTCAAAGTAAGGGATGTTGTATTTAATTGTACCAACCCGATATCCCTTTTTCTTCAAACGAGGTATAATAAGTTTAATAAGCGTAGTTTTGCCTACACTTTGTTTACCAATGACCAAAACTACGGGAATATCTTTTGACAACGTATATTTACTTTTTTCTCTGTTTTAGACTATAACTTTATGATATAAACCTTCAGGATTGTTATGTGAATTATTGTTTAATAATTAAATATTACTGTAATGAAGAGCAATATTTACACTTGTCCCTGATAATGTTTTTGTAAAAATTTTAATGCCAAAACGAATTAATCCTAGCATCTCTATAATAGGGTGTCAAGCACTTTTATATTGATAACCGGTTGTTCATGTAATGCTTGTTTAAAGCGGAAAAATTTGCTATATATAATTACCTGGCAGAAATCTGTAAATGATTGGGTATGTAAAATTAAGGAACAAATTCTATAGTATTTTTTGTTTAACGGATATTATGTTAAAGCATATTTTAATTTTAAATAATCAATAATTTGCGGTGGAGGGGTAGATGGAATCGGATGTTAAAAAGATCACAGAGAGGGTGAAGCAAGAAAGTGATTTTGTGAACACCCTGATGTATGAGATTGGCAAGGTAATTGTTGGCCAGAAATATTTAATTGAAAGATTGTTGATTGGCATCCTTTCCAACGGACATGTATTACTGGAAGGCGTTCCGGGATTGGCAAAAACGATGTCAGTTATGACGCTTGCCAGGGCATTGCAAGCCAGTTTTCAAAGGATACAGTTCACGCCGGATTTACTTCCTGCCGATTTGGTCGGCACCCTTATTTATAATCCCAAAAGCGGTGATTTTACGGTGAGGAAAGGGCCTATCTTTACTAACATTGTCCTGGCCGATGAGATTAACCGTGCCCCTGCAAAGGTACAGAGTGCGCTCCTGGAGGCGATGCAGGAAAGACAGGTCACAATCGGAGATCAGACCTTTAAATTGGACGATCCATTTCTTGTGTTGGCTACCCAAAATCCAATTGAACATGAGGGCACATATCCGTTACCCGAAGCGCAGGTGGACCGTTTCATGTTTAAGTTGAATATTACATATCCGGATAAGAAAGAAGAACGTGAGATACTGGAACGCATGGCGTTGACTAAAAGGGATTTTAATGTAAATCCCGTGATATCCCCCAAGGACATTCTCCGTTTGCGTGCCTTAGTTGATGAGATTTATATAGACGACAAAATCAAGGATTACATTATTGATATCGTATTCGCATCGAGAGATCCAAAGGCGTATAACCTGGAGTTGGAAGAATTCATAGAATACGGAGCTTCCCCTCGTGCAACAATCTATCTTACACTTGCCGCCAAGGCGCACGCATTTATAAAAGGCAGGGGATTTGTGACTCCACAGGATGTTAAGTCAATAGGGATGGATGTCCTTCGGCATCGTGTAATTGTGACATACGAGGCTGAGGCAGAGGAAATAAATTCCGAGGGTATTGTTCAAAAGATATTCGATAATGTAGAAGTGCCGTGATAAGAAAACTACATGATAAACCGTTTAAACGGCTTAAACTGTTTAAACCGTTTTTTATTTGTGTGCAATACCAAAATTTTAGATGCTTCTTATCACTTTGAGGCAAGTTACGCTAGAGATTTATTATGATCGCAAAAGACATATTAAAAAAAATTCAGCAAATACAGATTCATACCCGCCGTCTTGTCAATGAGGCGTTTGTGGGTGAGTATCACAGCGTTTTTAAAGGACGGGGTATGGAGTTTGACGAGGTGCGGGAATATCAGCCCGGGGATGAAATCCGGACAATTGACTGGAATGTGACTGCCCGTATAGGCCGTCCATTTATTAAACGTTATGTAGAAGAGCGCGAATTAACCGTGATGCTCCTTGTAGACGTGAGTGCATCGGGAAATTTTGGGTCAATAAAGCAATTGAAAAACGAGGTCGCAACAGAAATCTGCGCAATCCTGGCGTTTTCTGCCATAAAGAATAACGATAAGGTAGGCATGATTATGTTTACGGACAAAATTGAGAAATTTATTCCGCCAAAAAAAGGCCCAAAACATGTTTTGAGAGTCATCCGGGAACTTCTGTGTACACAGCCGACCGGCAAAGGGACAAATCTTTCTGTTGCGTTAGAATATTTAAACAAGATAACCCACCGGCGCACAATTTCGTTTGTTGTGTCTGATTTTATAGCAAATGATTATGCGCATGCGCTGCGCATAGCAAACAAAAAACACGATGTGATTGCGATTACCATTGTAGACCCCAGGGAACAAGAATTACCCAAAGTGGGTTTTGTTGAATTAAGAGATGCAGAGTCCGGCGAGATATTGTTGCTTGATACGGCAGATTCACTCGCAAGAAAGGAATTTAGCGCTTTAAATAACCGTAGGCGGCAGGATCTGTCGAGGTTGTTTCGATCAATGGGTGTTGACGAAATTGTGATCAATACAAACAGACATTATGTGGAGCCTATTGTCCGCTTCTTCAGGATACGGGAAAAGAGATATTAAAGAAAATTCATAGCAGTTCAGCACCCCCGCCTGACCTCCCCCATCGAGGGGGAGTAAACGTTTTTCCCCCGCCCCTTGTGGGAGGGGTTAGGGGAGGGGTGGGACTGATACGAAAACTCATAGAATATTTATAATTTGTTGAAAAACAATCTTTGTCTGACATGGCTATAAAAGGGTATCGGATATTCAGTAAACTATTGATTTTGGTATTAGTTGTTTATACACTGGTACTTTCAAAAGACACTGCTTTTGCTCAAAAATCAAATGATGCGGGAAATAGGGCGACGGTAGAGGCGATTGCAAGTGTCGATAAAGATGAAGTAACGATTGGCGATAAAATAAAATTTGTAATCCGGGTAAAATATAAAGGCGATATTGCCATACAATTTCCTGAAGTTGGCGAGCAAATCGGTGTGGTTGCTATAAAAGAAGCCGGCATTGCCGGGACGCCCAAAAGAGAAAAAGACGGGGTTTCGGTTGTTGAGCGAAACTACCTGCTGAGTTCATATGAAATCGGTCGTCATACGATTCCTTCTTTGAAAATAAAATACAAGGATAGCCAGGGTGACGGTGAAGTTGCTACTAATGAAGTGATTATTGATGTTAAGGGGGTTATAAAAGAAGGAGAAATTTCCGGCGATATAAAAGACATTCTTCCTCCCGTAGACGTACCCACGAGTTTCAAGCGTTTGATTTTATGGATTTCCATCGGCATGGGAGTGCTTTTATTATCGGGTATTATTTATGGATTAATCTATAAATTTAAAAAGAGATCGAGAATTCAGGAACAGCAGTTTATCAAAAGAACGCCTCATGAGACTGCTTATGAATTACTGGAAAGGCTGTCGGGAGAGGATCTGGTCGCAAAAGGGTTGATTCGGGAGTATTATTATCGCATAACAAACATTCTGCGCCACTATATCGAGGATCGGTTTGGTTTGTTTGCGCCGGAGCGTACGACAGAAGAATTTCTTGCGGAAATGGCGCATACGAACAAATTGGACGATACCCACAAAATACTGTTTCGGGAATTTCTTGAGCGTTGCGATATGGTAAAGTACGCTAAATACGGGCCGTCCAATTTAGAAATTAAAGAGACCTATGACGCAGCGAAGAGGTTTATAGATGAAACGAGAGAATGCATGGAAGAGAAGGAGGTGGTTGCCGATAGAAAATGAACGGGTAACTTAAGAATTGTACGGGAAATTTCATTTTATTCATGCGGTTTTTAGGGTGGTGTGAAGCGTAAAACCCCCTTTGGTAAGGGGGACGAACTTAAACCTTTTTTAAAAGGGTAAAAAAAATGGTAAAAGCGCCAGAAAAATTTTTAGATAAATATTTAAGCCGCGGAAAAGGTGTTGCAGGTAAAACAGGTAAAAAGGCATCAAGGGCACAAATGCGTAAAATTTCAGATGAAGAACTTGCGAGACTCAAACAAAACTTGCAAACAGTGTGGGGTATTTATTGCACGCCGGAAATTAAGGAAATCCTTTCTAAGAAATGGGATGTTAAATTTTTGACTGTAGACGGTATTAATGTGTGTTTAAATATAGGTTTCATGGATAAAGGTATTTTAATGGAATACGAGTTAGATATGGGGAATAAGAAGGAGTTGGCGGGAGCCCGTGTATATAAACAAGACAAAATGATTATGAACAGGTATTTTACATCAGAGAGAGGCATAGAAGAACTTCTTAAAACAACCAACGGTGCGCTCCAGGCCATGGTTGATGTTCTAATAGATAGAGAACTTTCCGAATCAGATATATGGAATGCCATTGAAAAAGGCGAACAAATTCACATATCCACCATATAGTATTTTAAAGATAATAATTGCGTTCAATGATTTTTCGTGACCCTTTAATACTTTTATTAATTGTTGTTATTCTTCCACCCTTAGTTTATTTTTACCTTCGCCGCAAGGGGACAAACCAGGTTCTCTTTCCCTCTTTAGAGACGCTAAAGAAACTAAAACCCTCATTTTTCCAGCGTTATAGATATATATTGATTGTACTCCGGTCTGCAGCCATTGTGTTGTTTGTGGTTGCCCTGGCGCGGCCTCAATACGGAAATGAACGAACAAGGGTCACGACGGAAGGAATTGATATTGTGCTTGCTGTGGATGTTTCTGGAAGTATGCTGGCGGAAGACTTTGAGATGGGAGGCAGACGGTATAACCGATTGTATGTTATCAAGCAGGTAGTGAAAGATTTCATACAAAGGCGTTCAAATGACCGCATAGGCCTGGTAGTATTTTCCGGACGGGCGTATACGCAGTGTCCCATGACACTGGATTACGGGATGTTGTTGCAGCTTTTAGAGAAGGTGGAGATCGGGATGATTGAAGACGGCACGGCGATAGGTTCTGCCATTAGTTCGTCTGTGGACAGGCTCAGGGGCACTAAAGCGAAGAGTAAAGTAGTCATTCTGTTAACGGATGGAAGGAACAATGCAGGAGAGATAGACCCGTTTACTTCTGCTGAAATAGCCAAAACCTTTGGCATTAAAATTTATACGATCGGCGCCGGCACAAAAGGGCTTGCCCCGTTTCCTGCAGTAGACCTCTTCGGGAACAAGGTGATGAGACAGGTGAAAATTGATATAGATGATGAGTCTCTAACGGAAATCGCAAAAATAACAGATGGAAAATATTACAGGGCAACGGATACGGAATCGCTGAAAGAGATATACAGCCAGATAGACAAACTCGAAAAAACCGAATCAGAGGTGGCTCATTATACGGAATACAACGAATTGTTTCATTATTTTTTACTGCCGGCCTTCGGTTTATTACTATTTGAATTAGGTTTAACCAAAACAAGATTCAGAAAAATACCATAAACACTATAAAATATGAAGTACGGAAACCTTAACTATCTTTATTTACTCCCGATAGTGCTACTCTTAATTCTTGGATACGCTATCGTCTTCAGAAAAAAGATGAAGGATTTGAATACGTTTGCAAGTATCGAATTATTGCAGAAATCCGGTCTTTCAGTTAATTGGAAGAGACAATGGCTCAAGGCTGCATTGATAATCGTTGGTGTACTCTTCCTGATATTTACGCTCACCGAACCAAAGTGGGGGTATCATTGGGAAGAGGTGGAGAAAAAGGGTATTGATATTGTGATTGCCATTGATACTTCACGGAGCATGCTGGCAGACGATGTGAAACCCAACAGATTGGAAGTGGCAAAAAGGGAAGTCGAAGATTTATTGAATGTGTTGGAAGGAGATAGAGTCGGCCTGGTTGCATTTGCAGGTTCGGCATTTACCTATTGCCCGTTGACGTCGGATTATGGCGCATTTCGCCTTTTTCTGAATGATTTAAACACAAATATTATCCCCCTGGGAGGCACTGCCGTTGCAGAGGCAATCAGAAAAAGTATTTCCACATTTGAGGCAGATTCAAAGAATCATAAGGCTGTCATATTGATTACCGATGGCGAGAATCATGAGGATGACCCCATAAAGGCAGCCGTAAAGGCAAAAGAAGAGGGTGTTGTTATTTATACGGTGGGAGTCGGAAAGAAAGACGGCTCTTATATCAGGATTAAGGATGAAAGTGGTAATGATACATTACTGAAGGACAGGCAGGGGCAGGTCATCAAATCAAGATTGGACGAGATTACCTTAAATAAAATTGCATTGGAAACTGATGGGCTTTATACGCCGGCGTACGGAACGCAGTGGGGTTTGGAGAAGATTTACAAGAATAGCATTGCAAAGATAGAAGAGTCCACGTATAAGACCCAGCGGGTGAAAAGATATATAAATCGTTTTCAGATTCCTCTTTTTATCGCAGTAGTTCTTATCGCTCTGGAAAGTTTTTTGATGGATAGAAAAAAGGAAGTAATTTATCGCAAAGGCACAGAGGGCGCAAAGGAAATATGAAAGTTTGGTTATGTAAAATAGAACCCAACTTTTAAACTATTTTTCCATAGAATATTATGAATAAGGGATACAAATTATTGAGTTTTTTCCTGGCCTTATTGCTTGGCTGGTCATCCATCGGCTGGATAGACCCTCTGGCCGATAAAATAAGGGAGGGGAATCAGCTTTACCTGGATGGCAATTATGACGGGGCGTTGGATGAATATGTAAATGCACAGATAGATTCCCCGAAAATACCGCAATTGGATTTTAACATTGCCGATGTTCAGTACAAAAGGGGCAAATATAGCGAAGCTGCTCAATTATTTGAGAAGGTGATAAAATCCGATGCTAGCGTAATGAAGGCAAAATCAAGTTTTAACATGGGCAACACCATGTACCGGCAGGGTAAAATGAAAGAGGCTCTGGAATGTTATAAAAAAACAGTGGATTGTATCAACGAAACAATATCCACCGCAGAGGAACTTGATGCATTAAAAAACGATGCCAAATATAACTATGAGTTCGTTGATAAGAAGATGAAAGAACAGCAGCAGAAGCAGCAAAATCAGGATCAAAAAGACAAACAGCAGAAAGAAGATCAGGATAAGAAAGACAAACAGTCCGGCGAAAATAAGGGCGAGGACAAAGAAAAACAAAAACCACAGCAAGATAAACAACCTCCCGCTCCGGAAAATAAACAGGAAAAGAATGAGAACGAAAAAGACAAAAATCACGGTCAGTCTGACAAAGATAAACAAAAAGACCAGCCCCAGGAACAGCAACAGCAGCGGCCTCAGGAGATGAAACAGATGTCGAAAGAGGAGGCGGAACGATTGCTGGATGCCCTGAATCAGTCCGAAAAAGAGGCAAGAGCCATGGTAAGAGATACGCAGCATTCCCAGCATAAGTCTGTTGAGAAGGATTGGTAATTTGTTTTAATATTTATATTTTAGATGGGATATTATAAAATGCGAAAACACGTCGGGTATTTTGGTTTTTTAATTTCGGTCGTAATTATATTTGGATGTATTAGTAATACATATGCCCAGGAGATTAATTTAACTGCAACGGTCGACCGGAATTCCTTAACAGTAAACGACAGGCTTCAATTGACTCTTACTATTCACGGGACGCAGGACACTTCGCCGCCTTCATTTCCAGGTATTGAAGGATTTACCTTGTTATTCGGTCCAAAAATTTCAGCGCAGACAAGTATCATCAATGGGGTTGTTTCCGTCAGTAAAGGGTATACTTACGTGTTGCAGCCTGCCGCTAAAGGCAGGTTCACGATTGGGCCTTCTACGGTTGAATACAAGGGGAAGGTCTATTCTTCCAGTCCTGTAACCGTGGAAGTAGCTGATACTACCCCCTCACCCGGTTCGCAAGCGCCAGACCTTGGCAAGCTTGTTTTTGTTGAGTTGCGTACCGACAAGAATGAAGCCTATATATACGAGCAGATTATTCTGTCATTTAGATTCTATTTTCAAAAGGGATTGCCGGTTGCCGACATTGATTATGTGTCGCCGGGCACAAAAAACTTTATGGAGGAAAAACTTGGCAGCCAAAGGCAGTACGAAGAAATTCGGGATGGGATTGTGTACAATGTATTGGAATTACGCACAGCAATTTTCCCGATGGTTTCCGGAGACCTTGTTGTATCACCGGCAAAATTGAAATGTAATTTGATTCTGCAACAGCGAAGAGACCAGGGGGATACGCCGTTTGACAACTTCTTCTCGGATGCGTTTTTTGACGACTTTTTTGGCAGAGGGCAGAAGAGGTATCCCGTTGAGAGGACAACGGGGTCAATAACCGTAAAGGTTAAGACGCTGCCTGAGCAGGGCAAACCCAAAGAATTTAATGGCGCTGTTGGCGCTTACGACATGGATGTTTCGATGAAGACACAGCGCGTAAAAATAGGAGACCCGATCACGCTGTCCATGTCGGTATACGGCGAAGGCAACATTCAAACGATAAATGAGCCTTTGCTGGTACTGAATAATGCAAAGGATTTTAAACTGTATCCTGCCGAATCCACTACCCAAATCACCAATCGGGAGGAATTGATTCGCGGACGCAAGGTGTTTAGCAAGGTTATCGAACCGCAAAAGACGGATTTGAAATCCATCCCCGCAGTAGTATTCAGTTTTTTTGACCCGCATGCAGGACAGTACAGGACGATTACCAAAGAACCTTTACCCATTGTTGTCGAGGCAGGTGAACAGGAAATGCCAATCCAACTGACGCTTTCAGGGAATAATATCGCTTCTGCGAAACAACAAGCTCAAATACTGACACAGGACATACTGCCTATTATGACGAATCTGTCTTCACTGAGGAATCAGGAAGATTATATTTATAAAAACCCTTTTATTATAGCGTGCCTTTCTATTCCGGCATTTGCGGTCATAGTCTCTTTTTTTGTAACGAGACAAAAAGAAAGGCTGCAAACAGATGTAGGATACGCCAGGGATAAACGGGCGCATGCAATAGCAAAAAAGAGATTGGCGATGGCAAAATCTGCGCTTTCGCAGAACGCCCCAAAAGAGTTTTACTCAACCCTTTCCAGATCAATGGCAGATTATCTGGCTGATAAATTTAATATTTCCGCTGCGAGCGCTACCGGCGACAATATCAGCATTTTATTAAAGCAACGAGGGGTTGATGATGGTATAATTGCGGAGGTTTCCGGCTGTTTGACCGATTTCGATTACCGGCGTTTTTCGAAAGACGGCGGAACAAAAGACGAAATGAATTATTCTTTAAAGCTTGCAGAGCAACTCATTACAAAACTGGAGAGGCTGCTATGACGAGGGTACGACTAAGCATTCTTTTTTTATTTATCATTTTCTTTATGGCTTCAGGCATGCAAGGTGCGTTTTGCGGAGGGCCAAAATCCGAAATCCAAAACTTGCCCTCGACTCAGACCGGGGATCCGAAATCCGAAATATCAAAGGATGAGGCTATAAAATTATTTACCGATGCAAATGAGAAATATCTGCAAGCGGCAAAATGTATCGCAGCAAGAAATAATCAGGAGGCGGAACTAAAGTTAAAAGAAGCAGCGTCACAATACGAAACGATTTTGACGCATGGATTCGGGCATGGGCAAATCTATTATAATCTGGGAAATACCTATTACCGTAAGGGAGAACTGGGCAGGGCTATTTTAAACTATCGAAAGGCACAAAGGCTTATACCAAGAAATGCCGATCTGAATGCCAACCTGAGACTGGCAAAAAACTCCACGGAAGATAAAGAATTACCAAACGAAACCCCAGTGGTGGTTCGAAGAATATTTTTCTGGTTCTTTCTGCTGAACGGGAACGAATTAATCTTACTGGCAGTGTCTCTGTACGTCGTGTTGATGTTGCTGCTATTTTTCCTCATCGTCCTCAAATATTCATGGCTGAAGAGATTTATGATAGGTTTTTCTGTGGGTTTATTTGTCGCGGTAGTATCGCTTGGAATTAAAATTTACGAAGAGCAGGGCGTAAGTCGTGGAGTAGTCACTGCCTCAAAATGCCAGGTGAGGTACGGGCCGGGAGAAGAATACGAACCTAAGTTCGAAATACATGACGGTGCGGAATGTCTGATTGAGGGGGAAAAAGACGATTGGTATAATGTGT
Source organism: Planctomycetota bacterium (assembly GCA_023261485.1). GTDB lineage: Bacteria > Planctomycetota > Brocadiia > Brocadiales > Brocadiaceae > Wunengus. The sequence continues at coordinate 1,892 of JAHFOY010000031.1, read as the reverse complement.
ACGTTTTTGTGGGTGTGAAACAAGATGCTGAATCAAAAACAGGTACGGAGGAAAAGGTAGCTAAAGAAGTAAGAAAAGGATGGCTGCAAAAAAAGGATGTCGGTGTAATTTAGGAGAATAAAATGGGTGGGTTATATGGAAAGTTGTTGATTGCTGCATATATTACGTTCTGTGCCATTCTGTTAGGTTTTATTGTTATGTGCGTGGTGTTTGGGAGAAAGGGTGATAAAAAACAGTTAAAATGAAAAATAAAGATAATGTAACCATGGAAAAACTGCGGTTCGATGATTTACAACTGTCGAAGGAAATACAAAAAGCAGTTACTGACCTGGGTTTTGAGGAAGCAACTCCGATCCAATACCAGTCCATTCCCGCTATTCTGGAAGGAAAGGATGTAATTGGACAGGCTCAAACCGGTACAGGGAAGACAGCCGCTTTTGGGATTCCAACGTTAGAGATGGTAGAACCGGAAAGCAGGAAAGTGCAGGCGGTGATTTTGTGTCCCACGAGAGAACTGGCCATCCAGGTCGCAGAAGAGCTGAAAAAACTATCAAAATATAAAAAGGGCATTGAGACATTACCCGTTTATGGGGGGCAGCCCATAGAACGTCAGATTAAAGCATTAAGAAAGGGCGTGCAGATTATTATCGGTACTCCTGGCCGTGTCATGGATCATATGGAACGCCGTACTTTAAAATTGGATGACGTAAAAATAATTATATTGGATGAAGCGGACGAAATGCTGGATATGGGGTTTCGGGAAGATATCGAATTTATTTTGAAGAAAATCCCGGAGCAGCGGCAGACGATTCTCTTCTCCGCCACCATGCCTCAGGCTATTTTGAATTTGACAAAAAAGTATCAGGACAACCCGGAATTTATAAAGGTCGTGCATAAGGAATTGACGGTTCCCAGTATTGAGCAGTTTTATTATGAAGTCAAAGAGAAGTCAAAACCAGAGGTGCTGTCCCGGTTAATTGATTCCTACAACCTGAAATTATCTTTGGTGTTTTGTAATACGAAGAAACGCGTGGATGAACTGGTGAGTCACCTCCAGGCAAGAGGATATTCGGCTGATGGACTT
>JAHFOY010000031.1:0-798 GCA_023261485.1 Planctomycetota bacterium | reverse complement strand
AGACGCAAAGGGATAGAGTTATGTCCAAATTCAGGAAAGGCGCCGTTGAGATTTTAGTGGCAACCGACGTGGCAGCCAGGGGAATTGATGTCGAAGATATAGAAGCAGTGTTCAACTATGATGTGCCGCATGATGAGGAATATTACGTGCACAGGATTGGAAGAACAGGCAGGGCGGGGAGAACTGGACGCGCCTTTACCTTTGTGGTGGGCAGGGATATTTATCAGATAAGGGATATACAACGATACGCAAAGACAAAAATAACATTTCAGGAAGTCCCATCTCCCGCAGACGTCGAGGAAATTAAAACAAATCTGCTTTTGGAAAAGGTAAAAGAGTCTATCGATGCGGGGCATTTGGGGAAATATATCAATTGGGTTGAAAGGCTGATCGAGGAAGAGTATACCTCCCTGGATATTGCCGCATCTTTGTTAAAAATTGTCATGGGTGAAAACGACAAAGAATCCCCGGTACAGAAGGACGACTTTCGCGATACGGGGGCTGCGCTGGGGATGGTGAGGTTTTTTGTCAATGTGGGGAAAAAGCAAAAAATAAGCAAAAGAGATATTTTGGGCGCTATTAAGGATGAAACGGGTCTTTCTGACAGGGTAATCGGAGACATCGAGGTCTTTGACAAGTTTACCTTTGTCGAAGTGCCGGCAGAATATGCACAAGATGTCCAGGACGCCATGCAAGATGTCAAAATCAGAGGTAAGAATATTACGATAGAACCTGCCATAAAAAAGTAAGTAAGAAGTTCTTTAAATTCTTATATAAAATCAAGAAGCATAGAGTGCT
>JAHFOY010000155.1 GCA_023261485.1 Planctomycetota bacterium | reverse complement strand
TTTCCAATTGAAAACACAAAAGAAGTGCATAGGGATAGAACAGTTCACATGATATAGAAGGCATAACCATACGCTGCAGTGAAATCGAACCACAGGTCACTTTTTAGCCTGTGATGGTTTGAGGATTGCACATCATTTTTTTTGCTATTGATGAGCTTCAGTGGTTCGATTCACTGATCTTTACGTTATCAGGATTCGAAGTATAACATAAATGGGAGTAACAGATGCGTTATTATTTCGATTGGGATCCCAATAAGGCAAAAGCAAATAGAAAAAAACATGGGATTAGTTTTGAACTGGCATCCACTATTTTTCTTGATCCAAGAATGATAGCCATCTTCGACACTAAGCATAGCGAACATGAAGACCGATGGGCTACAATTGGAATTGACATGAATGGCATTTTGTTGGTTGTAGTACATACTTTCCAGCAGTTGGATGCCGACTGCTGCAAAATTAGAATTATTTCTGCCCGCAAGGCAACGAGAAAAGAGTCAAGACAGTATCAGGAGGAAAGTAAATGAAAAAAGAATACGATTTTTCCAAGGGTGAGAGAGGTAAGTTTTATCGTCCAGATGCAGAATTGTATCTACCTATTTACATCGAGCCAGACATGATGGAAGTGCTAAGAAAATTTTCGAAGAAAAAAGGCATAGAGGTTGCGACAATAGTAAATGAGTGGATAAAAAAAGACATATCCATAGTAGAAACAATAACAAAATAACACATTACCAATCACTCATGATATAGACATAGGCGTAGAGGGCATTTCAGCAAAAGAGTTTTTGATTGGAAAGGACATAGATTTCATTTCTTTTCAAATATTGAATGAATTCAGAAAAGTGATAGAAGATAAAAGTCAATTAATAGAGGAGAATTGGAATGAACACTTTAACATTTGAAGCAAATGCAACAAAAATTTGGTTTGATAAAGAAAATATGTGGGTTGCTCTAACGGATGGAAGGCAACTTTCTATTCCGTTACTTTATTTTCCACGTTTGTTAAATGCTACTCCTGAACAAAGAAATAATTATGAGTTGAGTGGAGGTGGAACAGGAATTCACTGGGAAGAAATCGATGAAGATATTAGTGTTCCTGGCTTAATATTGGGGAACAAAGATTTAACGTATTATAAAAAAATGATCTAACAACGCAATGAAGCTGACGACTATATTATTAATTTCGCAAGAGATTACTTGCTCATTTCACCTATTGATTTCCTACCACCGCAGCTTATTTGTGCCGTTAGCAAAAACCCGACGAGTTTTGTTACAGATTCAACCGTCTGCGGTCAGAAAGTCCGACTTTTTGATAAATGGGTAACTGCTTGTGATTCCCCTCCTGATATCGTGTCCTCAGTATTAACTAAATAACCATTTTTCTTTGCTTGACATAAAATATATGTATTCGCTATAATTTTAGTCTGGATATATTTTTAATTTAGTTACTTTTAACACCGTTTTAAAAGGAGGATTTTATTGCTTAAGGTATTAAACAGAGAAATAAAAGAAATTATTAACACCTACCCGGAGGTTGGTCGTATTCTTGAGGAATACGGCATTGGCTGCGTCCCGTGTACGGTAGGAAGCTGTCTCCTCAAGGACGTTGTCGGGATACATAATCTCGGCCCGCAAAAAGAAGCCACTTTAATGTATAGAATAGAAAAGGCCATTTATCCGGATAGGAAAATATCAGAACCTGTGGTGGATATGACCACACAGTCAGCGCCGAAGAAAATTACCTATTCACCGCCTGTTAAAAAGCTTGTTGATGAACATGTACTGATTAAACGCCTCCTGGCATTGATTCCTTCAATTGCAGAGTATACCGAAAGCAGCTTGAGGGTAGATAAAAATCTGATCTTAAGTTGTGTGGATTTTATCCGTACGTATGCCGACAAATATCATCATATGAAGGAAGAAGATATATTGTTCAAGTACGTTGACGAGAAGGCAGAAATTATTCAGGTCATGTACAAGGACCATGATACCGGAAGGGGATATGTGAGACAGGCCGTAGAGGGCGCAGAGAAAAACAATAAAACTCAGGTCAAGGAAAATCTTCTTGCGTACCGTGATTTATTGACTCAACATATCAAAAAGGAAGACGAAATCCTTTATCCGTGGATTGACCGCCAGTTATCCACAACACAGGTTGGTGAAATGTTCCGCAAATGTAACGCTGCAGACGCCTCCGTAGGAGACGAACTGCCAAAGAAATATGAGAAATTTATTATAGAATTAGAAGAAAAATTTTTACAGGAGGTGACAAAATGAGTGGATGTCCAGGTTCAAGAACCATAGATTTTAGTGAAAAGACAAATCAAGAGGGCAGCGAGACAGGAAAACGCCCTTCCCAACTGAGGCAGTGGCCAATTCAGTTGCATCTTGTTTCTCCCATGGCACCCTATTTCCAGGGAAAGGATATATTATTAGCCGCAGACTGTACGGCTTTCGCCTTTGGAGAATTCCATAAAGATTATCTCAAAGGAAAGAGCATCGCAATTGCCTGTCCAAAATTGGATTCAGACCAGGAAGTTTACGTTGAGAAGATAAAGTCATTGATTGATGACGCAAAGATCAATACCTTGTCGGTAATAATAATGCAGGTACCCTGTTGTTTTGGCCTGGCGCAAATCGCCAAGGATGGCGCTGAAAAGGCTTCACGCAAGATACCGGTCAAACAGATCGTTGTCGGTTTGGAAGGCAACATATTATCCGAAGAATGGATATAAGACCTTCTTGATGTTTGAATAATTGAAAATCCCTGAGGACGCCAAATCCTCAGGGATTTTTTTTTAATAATCAGTTTGTGTAGTTTCGTCCAGACACTAATTATGTTATTCCCAGGAAAATAAGGCGCTGCGCCCTTGTACTCTCTCCACGTTTCAGGTCTATAATCATTTCGGTACCTTTACCATCGAACTCATAGACTAACTTCCCACCACATTCTTCAGAATGACTATTAAACAAAACCCTTCCTGATACAGCATTCCCACCCAGACTTGCAGCAATGACCTTTAAAGGCAAACAACAGGCAGCCTGGAATACCAATTTTTGCCAAATACCAAAAGACGGGTGTAGTGAGGTTTTCGGATGCCTTTTTGCCGCATATCACTGTTTGAAGATTCGGGGGAACGGGTTGCCGCGTTGGGAGGTTGTGTTTCAATCATATATTTTTCAGTAACCCCCATTATACTTTTCGGGGACAAATTTCCATCAAAGCCTGCAAATGTAAGAATCGTCTTTGCATCTTCTGAGTCCTGCAAGATACTTGATTCTGATGGGATATTTTCAGCCCTGTTTCTACGACTCAACACCTTTGGTGCCTTCAGGTCGATTAGTGGAAGCTTTTCGTAGGCGGTATTGGAACTTTGCGTCGTCATTTTCTTATTTCCAGTAAAGATGTTACATTCTCTACACCTTCCACGCTCAATGCGAGGTTGATTGCTTCTATAATCTCTTCTTTACAATGCACCTTCCCTGCAAGGATAACTTGATCTTTCACAGTCGTCACATTTATATGAAGTGCGGAAACCTTTGGGCTTTTGGCGTATTTGGCCTTGATCTTGGCCGTAATGGCTACCTCTGAAAATTCCTCCCTGGCCCTGTCGGCCAACGCCTCCCCTTTCTTAGAAACCAGGATACCGCCTTCTTTTATTTCTGCAGCTACTATGTTGGTACCTTTTTTAATTTCTTCTATAATCAACGTGGTCTCTTCTGAAATACCCCGTCCGAGATCTTTAGCAGCCTCACCTGTCTTTACTGAGGATTCCTTGATTTTTTCGCCAGCCTTCTTAATATTGGGATTCTCACAACCCAAAATGAAAAGCATAATACCCACAACCAACGGACAGACGAAAGAAGTTGTAAATATTGATATCGTTTTCATTTTAATTTCTTAATTAAAAAACACCTTTATTTAGCATGCTATTTGCCAATTTGTCTGACAAATAACCATTTTATGGTTTTAAGACAATTCTATTGGATTACAATGGTTGTGCTAAAAAAGAGAGGTTAACTCAACTGTAAATCGTGCAAGGGGTTTTCGTGGTTTTGATATTGCCTGACAATAGTTCTCTTCTCTATTTCTTTCATGAGCTCGTCAATATTCTCTTTTTTCGGCTCGGTAAATGTTTCACCAACCTGATAATGGAAGATGGTATTGACGCTTTCAGTAAACATAGTTTCTATCGGTTTGGTCATATCTAATAACCTTACATCAATATTACTCAGCAAATAAGTTATTTGATCAAAAAGTACGCTGGTCGCCACCCCTGAATGAATAAACGAGTGCCGCTGTAAATAGTTTTCAATTGCATGAATAAATCCGTGCATTTGGGCAATCTGGTTTTGTAATAGGAGAATCGCCTTCTCAAGGTTTCTTCTTGTTAACTGCGAACTCTTTAAGTAGTCGATATGAATATCCGGTTCCCTGGATACCTTTTTATCATTACTTCTGGTATGAGTAGAAATATGGGATTCGATGTCTTTTACTTCATCAATCAAGCGATCGAGATTTTTTTCTATAGCCTCAAACTCCGCTATATTTTTGTAATAGCAGGTATCTTTTAATTTTTCATGTAACTTTTCAATACGTTCCAGGAAGGCATTCAGTTCCTTATCACTGAATGAAAAGAACTCGGATTCGTCTTTAAAAGTGTCGATTTTTTTGCTCCGTGCTTCTTTCTCGATAATATTTTGAATACCCGTTTTAACGTCAATAATACTCTTAAAAACAGGATTTTGATTCAGTTTCTGCGTAGTTGGATCGGCATCGCTGCCTTTTTCGTGAGACGATTTATTTTTACTGGTAACAAAACCTTCCAGAGAACTAATCTTATGTATAATTTCCTGATAGGCACTTTCCTTCAGCGGCTTATCAAAGAGAAGTTTTTGCAAATTCGCTAATATTCCATGAATCGACTCCTGTTGCCGTTGAGCCTCTATATTTCCCAGGTCATTCAAGTCCCGATAAAGGATCTCAAATTTGTTGGATTTCGCAAAAATAGCCTTAAATGGATCATGTAAATCTTTATCCCTTTTATTCTCTATATTCTTGATTAATTCTTTTAGCTGGTCTAGTACGTCGGATAGGTTTGTTAGCTGGGGCACACACTTCTTTGCTTCCAAAAAGGCATCTTCACCTTTAGCAGTCTTCAAATTGGCCAACTTTTCCAGATTTTCATTAAATTTATGTATGAGTTTTTGAAGGTCTTCTTCCTCTTCTGTTTTCAAACCCTGATCACGCTGAATAAACGGCTTTGTTGAAATATCAATCGTTACCGAGAAAACTGACTCAATGCATTTTTTCATTACATTAAGGAATTTATTTGACGACCCTTCAGCAAGATGAACAATATCATGGTGGCTATCGGATTCTCCGGCTTTCGCATCCCGTATTGTTAAGAAATCCAGGTAAGCCAGCAGTTTGCTAAAGGAATTCAGAAGCTCCTGGTAATCGCTCTGTAATATCGGATGATTCGAAACCAGGGAAAGCTTCTTTAATTCGTTATAATTTGCCGTTAAATTATGAAGTTCGCTGTGGATATCCGATTTGTGTTTAAATAATTTTTTGATTAATTTTGCAATAAACTTTTCGATGCAATTCGCATATGTTAAAAAGAGGCTGTATTCTTCGAGGAGTTTAAATTGTCCATTAAGCCTGTTCACTGCAGAGTAAACATACCCTGCATATGCCGGTATTGCCTTCCAGTTGTTATTTTCAATAATATGTTCTATTCTCATTAAATCCAAGAATAAATCTTCGTTAGACAACAACGGGTTATCTTTTGATGCTATATGGTCAAAGACCTCGGCAAAAAAACCAAGATCGTCAATCTTTTCCTCGACCATTTTAAGGTCGTCTTCCTGTGAACTAAAAGTCCTCAGCTTCAAATAATGTTGTTCCAAATCCAATTTAAGAATCAAATCAATAAATTGGAGGTTTAAAT
>JAHFOY010000030.1 GCA_023261485.1 Planctomycetota bacterium | reverse complement strand
GTGTTTGCAGTTGAGGGTGGCAGCGTTGGAAAAATAATTGACGGCTGATCTCCGGTTAAGGTTCGTAGAAACGCCACAATCTTGTTCGTTTCATCATCAGTAAGCGTTACTCCCAGTTGATATTCGGCCATGATATTCACTGCCTCATTCAAACTCCATGCGCTGGCATCGTGGAAATAGGGCGCCGTCAGGGCAATATTTCTTAGCAATGGAACTTTGAATACGTATTTATCTTCCTCGTTTTTCGTTACGTTGTATCTGCCAAGAGTTTGAGTATCTTTGTCATAGGGTTTTGCAACGCCAAATTTTTGAAAGGAGTTTCCTCCCACGCCAAAACCGTTATGGCAGTTTATACAGCCTTTATCCTTAAATAGATTATATCCTTCCTTCTCCGATTCGGAAATTTTTTCATCATAGCCGTTTAACCACGAATCAAATCTTGAGTTTGGAGTGGTTAGCGTCTCTTCAAACGCCGCAATAGCGTCAGCGACGTTATCAATGGTGATTTTCCCCTCTCCATATACTTCTTTAAACCACTGCACGTATTCCGGTATTGATTGCAATACACTCACTGCCAGTTCATGGTTTGAAGCCATTTCCATAGGATTGGCTATGGGGCCTTTTGCCTGCTCTTTCAAATCTTTTGCCCGGCCATCCCAGAATTGTGCCAGATTGAATTTTGCGTTCAGGACAGTGGGTGCGTTTATCGGGCCAAATTGCCATTTATGCCCGATAGAGGTTGGCAAATTATCTGCGCCGCCCGTTGAGAGGTTGTGGCAGGAATTACAACTGATCCAGCCGGATTTGGACAATCTGGGTTCAAAAAACAATTTCTTTCCCAATTCTATCTTTGCGATGTTCCAATCAAAGCTGATGGGAATTTGCTGGATAGGTTCTTTTGAACGTTCAGATACAAATCCACCCTGCATCCTTCCACCCCGGCCATATCCTATTTGCCGCTCTGATTCACCAGCAATAGTAACTGTCAGTATTGCAACATTAATAATGACAAAAGACAATAAATAGTTGATCATGGTAAATTTCATTATTTTCATTTGCCTCCCTTTTGTGAATTGTATTATCAGATAAAGATTTTTGATATTGAACGTTTCATCTTTTTTGGTTGCGACATTTTGAGATTTAATATAAAATTATTTTACTTATTTATCTAACAAACTCAAGGAGCATCTGCAAATGTTGAAAAAGAAATTCGTCAAAGACAAATGTGTGACGTGCAAACAGTGCATGATCGAATGTGCCGTGAGACACTCTGCGTCAAGAAATTTGTATGAGGCATTCACAGAAACCCCAAAATCACAATACAGATTACAGGTGTCCATACGGAAAGACAAGCCGCACATGACGGTATGCCAGAATTGCGCCAAACCGAAATGTCTGGAATCCTGTGAGTACGGGGCTATCACAAAATATGAGGATGGAAATGTAGTCATTGACACAAAAAAATGTGTGGGTTGCTGGGCATGTGTAACGGCATGTCCATTCGGCGCCATCACAAAAAATACCGAACTCAAATTTGCCTTTAATTGTGATGATTGCATGGGGTTTGATACCATGGCCTGTGTGGAGGCATGCAAGACGGGGGCGCTGGTATACACCGAAAAACATACAGTTAAAGTATAATTATCTTAATGATAGTTGCGATACATCAGCCGCAATATTTGCCTTGGATCGGTTACTTTGATAAGCTTGATCGTGCCGATGTATTTGTGCTGTTGGATAACGTCCAGTACAAAAAAAATGAGTGGCAGAATCGTAATCGTATCAGGACATCGCAGGGCTGGCAGTGGATTACCGTTCCTGTCCTGTATAATTATCCCGAAAAGATCAATTCTGTAAAAATAAACAATACCATTTATTGGCGAAGAAAACACTTGAATGCACTGGTTTACAACTATTCTAAAGCCCCATTTTTCAAAGAACATCAGTCATTCTTTGAAGAGACCTTCTCGAACCATTGGGAATACCTCGTAGAAATCAACGTGCACATCATTAAGTATTTAAACAGGGCGTTGGGGATTAATAAGGAAATTGTGCTGGCGTCACGCCTTTCCCTGAGCGAAGAACCAACCCGGCGGCTGGTCGACATCTGTAAGCATGTTCAGGCCGATACGTACTTATCAGGTAAAGATGGAGCAAAATATATGAATTTTGATGCTTTTGCTCAGGCAGACATACAGGTTATATTCCAGGACTTTCATCACCCCGCATACTCTCAACTTCATGAGCCATTTGAAACATTTATGTCGGTCATCGACCTCTTATTTAATCATGGTCACCGCAGCATGGAAATCATAAGGAGCCGGAATAGGCAATGAATTTGTTGGCCATTGGCGCACATCCTGACGATATTGAATTTGGCTGTGGTGGTTCCCTGATTCGGTATGGAAGAAAAGGGCACTCCGTATTTTTACTCATCGTAACAGAAGGCGGATCGGGCGGGATAGGCAGCGTTCGAAGGGCGGAACAATTAAATGCCTCGAAAATACTCCAGGCAAAAGAGGTTTTTTTTAGTAACTATTCTGATACCCAGATTCCCATTGATAAAGCCCTGATTACCAAGATAGAGGAGACGCTGCGCAGCGTTAAACCAGAATTAATATTTGTAAACTATCCGGACGACACCCATCAGGACCATAGAAATCTTGCCATGGCTACGGTATCGGCAACGCGGTACGTCCAGAATGTGCTTTTCTATGAAGGACCTACCACCCAGAATTTTACTCCCAATGTATTTGTTGACATTGGCAGCGTATTAAATGAAAAATTGTCAGCGCTGAACGCACATGCATCTCAAGTATGCAAAACAAACATCGAGGGTCTTTCGATCCTTGAGATAGCAAAGGCCGCCGCAACTTTCCGCGGTATTCAAGGCAGGGTAACATACGCTGAGGGTTTTGTATCTGAGCGTCTCTTCCTGACCATTTGACATCTAGGCAATTAATAGACACATCCCTTGCCCCTCTCAAGAGGGGAATTTAAGAAGTCCCCTCCTGGGAGGGGATTGAGGGGTGGGTAAAAATAAAAATTATTGGGTTTTGTTTTTAAAACCCAGCCTAATTTAATGATCCCACATTCACGACCGACAATCGACGAAACTGACATCCTTGCTGTTTCCAGCATTCTCAAATCAGGGAATATTGCACAGGGCGACATGGTGGAAAATTTCGAACGGGAACTCGCAGGTTATATTGGCGTGAAGGGCGGTGTTGCAGCTTCTTCAGGCACGGCAGCCCTCCACCTCGCCTTAATCGCACTGGATATCAACGGAAAAGATGCCGTTGCACTGCCGAGTTATGTATGCACTGCAGTCCTGAACGCAGTTAATTACGTGGGCGCTTCACCTCTCTTGATCGATATCCATCCGGATACGTTCAATATGGATGTGGAAGATTTAAAAAGAAAATTGACACCCCGTGTCAAGGCTGTTATCGTACCGCATGCATTTGGTCTTGCCGCGGATTTGGAAGAAATCATAGCCCTGGGCATTCCGGTGATTGAAGATTGCGCCCAGTCCATTGGCGCTGCATACAAAAACAAGATGGCAGGGTCGTTCGGCAGCATTTCCATTTTTTCTTTTTATGCCACCAAGGTGATTACTACGGGAGAGGGAGGGATGGTTGTATCAAATTCAGAGGAACTCTTAAGGAAGATAAGGGACTTGAGGGATTATGACAATAAAGAAAGTTACATTACACGATATAATTATAAAATGACGGATTTTCAGGCGTCTTTAGGACTTTCCCAGCTAAAACGATTAAATACCTTTATTGAAATTCGCAGAAGTATTGCCCAAAAATACCACAATGAATTTAAAAATATTTGCTCTTTGCCCGTCAATCATAGCAAGGATAGCAAACATATATATTATCGCTATACCGTTAAGTTGCGTTGTGATGTAGAAAGCTTCTTGAAATTATCAAAAGAGAAAGGTATAAATTGTGAAAGGCCTGTATTCAAACCGTTACACCGGTATTTAAATTTATCAGGTTTTCCCAATACAGAGCATGTTTGGGAAAAGGCTGTATCGCTTCCAATCTATCCAGCGCTTACAGAAAAAAGCATGAATACAATTATTGGATTTGTTAAAAATACGGTAGCAGGACTATAAAATAAATAATTTTATGGAAACTAAACAAATAATCCGTATTTATTCATTCATTATATTCCCGATCCTTATCTTTTTGCTCATCCCCGGCGTACAAAAAAGTTTTGCGTCTAATCATCTTCTCTGGCTTTATATCCTCATCTTTTCTTATATAATCGCAAACGTTACCACGCCGGTAGTAAGAGCTATAGCAGTCCGTTTCAATGTAGTCGACAAACCGGGCGGCCGCAAGATTCATTCTAACGCCACACCGCTTATGGGGGGCGTAGCGATTTACACGGCTTTTGCTGTTACCATTATCCACAACGACGTGTATTCACTCGAATTAAAGGGGGTAGCCATAGGCGCAACGATCGTTTTTATCATGGGACTTATTGACGACATAAAATCACTGCCTGCAACCTTGAAGTTGGCCGTTCAAATTATAGCCACATTTGTCATGATCCGATGCGGTGTCGTTGCAGATTTTCTGCCAAACAATTGGTGGTGGGGGCTATTTGAAATAATAATTACCATGCTCTGGGTGTTGGGTATCACCAACTCTCTTAATTTTTTTGACGGCATGGACGGACTGGCAACAGGATTGACAGTTGTAAGCTCGCTGTTTATTGGACTCCTTGCCATTCAGTCGGGGCAGCATTACCTGATGTATCTTTCCATTGCGCTACTGGGCAGCAGTCTCGGATTCCTTCCGTACAATTTAAGATATAAGCAATCTGCCAGTATTTTCCTGGGCGACGGCGGCAGCACCTTTATGGGATTTATGCTCGCCAGCCTGACGGTAATGGGTGGATGGGGAGCTAAAGAGCCTGTTAAGGCTTATGCAATGCCGATACTCATCTTGGGAATACTCATTTTTGATATGCTCTATACCACAATTACACGCGTTAAAAATAAACAGATATCCAATTTCCGTGAATGGCTCAGTTTTACCGGAAAGGATCACCTGCATCACCGTCTGGAAATGCTGGGATTTTCCAGGAAGCAAACCGTTTTCTTTATACTGTTCATTGCAGCCACTTTTGGTTTGAGCACCCTGGTATTGAGGAACGGAAACACCCTGGATGCATTGCTTCTCTCTCTCCAGGCCGTTCTGATCTACATGGTCATAGTAACCCTGATGATACGGAAAAAGGATACAAACAAGCTCGAACGCTAAGAGAGAAATCACACTATTTTACCACAATATTCACCAGTTTTTTTGGAATGATGATCATATTGACAACTTTCTTGCCATCCAAAAAAGTCTGAATCCGTTCGTCATTCAATATCCGTTTCTTCAATTCGTCTTCACTCACATCAACCGGCACAGACAGATGGCTTCGGACTTTGCTATTAACCTGGATAACGATTTCCACCGTTTCCTCCTGAATGGCATTTTTGTCATAGGTGGGCCAGGAATGGTGGAAAATGCTAGGTTTGTGCCCCATTATCTCCCACAATTCCTCGCTGATATGTGGAACTAATGGCGCCATTAACAAAAGGATAGATTCCATGGTGTGGCGAAAGACGTTAAAATTAAGCTCTTCCGCAGCATTGTGGGGTATAACTACGTTAAACGAATCTACGTTATTCAATAACTCCATCACGGATGCGATGGCAGTATTGAAATGCCAGGAAGTTTCCAAATCTTCTGTGACCTTTTTAATCGTCTGATTCGTCAGGCGGTAAAGGGTTTTTGCCTCAGGCGAAAGTTTCTGGATATTAATCTCGGTTCGTGGTACCCCGCCATACACCTCTTCATAATCAGTAATCTTCTGCCATAGACGGCTCAGAAATCGGTTAGCACCAATCACTCCACGGTCATTCCACTCGGCATCCTTCTGGGGAGGGCCTATAAAAAGGATGTAAAGACGCTGCGTATCTGCCCCATATTTGTCAATGAGGATATCAGGACTCACGACATTGCCCTTGGATTTTGACATCTTCGCTCCATCCTTGATAATCATGCCCTGAGTAAAGAGATGCTTGAAAGGTTCTTTAAAATTGATATAACCAAGGTCGTAAAGCACCCTGGTAATGAAACGCGAATAAAGGAGATGCAGGATGGCATGTTCCACACCCCCGATGTACTGGTCTACTGGCAGCCATTTATTAACCTTCTCCGTAATGAAAGGTTGATTATCATCCTTTGGCGAAAGATATCGCAGGAAATACCAGCTTGAGTCCACAAAGGTGTCCATAGTGTCAATCTCCCGCCGGGCCGTTCCTGAACACCTTGGGCAGTTCGTATTGTTAAATGAATCCACCTCTGCCAGCGGACTCATGCCGTGCGGCTTAAATTCTACATTTTCAGGCAAAATCACAGGAAGCTGCGATTCCGGTACAGGTAACGTACCGCATTTCTCACAGTAAATAATGGGAATCGGCGCTCCCCAGTACCGCTGTCTGGAAATGAGCCAATCCCTCAATCGATAAGTCACTGCCTTTGCGCCCAGACCTTTTGATTCGAGGTATTCAGTAATCTTTCGTATTGCATCTGTGTTGGGCATGCCATTGAAAATATCCGAATTGACTTGAATGCCGTCGCCGACGTACGCCTCCTTCATTGTGTCTGCTTTCAGTTCAGCATCTTCAGGCTGAATAACGACCTGAATTGGCAGCTTGTATTTCCTGGCAAACAGGAAATCCCGCTGGTCATGAGCAGGCACGCCCATAACCGCCCCTGTGCCGTATTCCATGAGGACATAGTTGGCTACCCAGATGGGAACCCTGCTGTTATTAACGGGATTAATGACGTACTTGCCGGTAAATATACCTTCCTTCTCCGTTCCTTCAGCCGTGCGTTCCACCATGCCCTGATTGCGTGCCCTTTCTGCAAAGTCCATCACGGACTTTTCCTGCGGAATGCCTGAAATCAATTCTGCAATAATAGGGTGTTCCGGCGCCAGAGAGACAAAGGTCACACCATAGAGCGTATCGGGACGTGTGGTAAAACAGGATAAAATTTTGCCTGAACCTTCTAATTTAAAATTTATGCGGGTACCCTCGCTACGGCCAATCCAGTTTGCCTGCATGGTCTTGACCCGTTCCGGCCAGCCTTCTAACAAATAAATATCATCCAGCAGTTTCTGGGCATATTGACTGATACGAAAGAACCATTGTTCAAGGTCGCGCTGGCGCACAGGACTGTCGCACCGCTCACAACAACCGTCGACAACCTGCTCATTGGCCAGTACGGTAGCACAGGACGGGCACCAATTCACAGCCGCCTTCTTTTTATATGCCAGGTTATGTTCGTAGAGTTTTAAAAATATCCACTGCGTCCATTTATAATAATCAGGATTGCAGGAAGTAAGCTCTCTGTTCCAATCATAACCGACACCCCATCGGTGAAGCTGCCGTTTCATCGCCTTAATATTGTTCTTCGTCCAGACGGCGGGATGAGTCCCGCCCTTGATGGCCGCATTTTCTGCGGGAAGGCCAAAGGCATCCCAGCCGATGGGCGAAAGCACGTTGTACCCCTTCATAACTTTGTAACGCGAAACTACGTCGCCAATGATATAGTTTCTGCCGTGACCCACATGCAGGGTACCCGAAGGATAGGGAAACATGACCAGACAATAGAATTTTTCTTTCGTGCTGGTTTCATTGGTGTGGAATAACCCGCACCCTTCCCAGAATCCCTGCCACTTACTCTCGATATCAGTAAAGTTATACTCCCTCTTTGCCATCCAAAACTCCTTAAATACTTAACCACAAAGACACAGAGGCACAGAGAAAACCGGAAAAAAACTTTTGTTAAAAAAATGCCGTATCTGCGACTCTATGTTTTATATTATTATTCCCAAATCCATAAAGAAAATAAAATTCTATCAGAATTTCAGTCTTAATCAATCTAAATTCAGACCGAAAAACCTTGACAATAATTATGTATCATGTTATTTTTATCATTCAGAAAACTCAAATGATCGCAGAGAAAACAGAGAAATAATTATTGAGTGCTCTGTCCTCTGTGGTTAAGAACATTTAGGTGGGGCTGTGGCGCAGTTGGGAGCGCGTTTGAATGGCATTCAAAAGGTCAGGGGTTCGAATCCCCTCAGCTCCACCAATAAATTCAAGAGTTTCAGGCATTCGACACTTCTCGCTTTTCCTCAACTGTAGTCGAATTGTAGTCAGCCTCTAATACCCGGACCCCATCCCTCAGGCTATCAGGACAATGATGTGCATACCTAAGTGTCATACGAATATCTTTATGCCCCAGCAGTTTTGCTATTTTGTAAATATCCACACCTCTTTGTGACAGACGTGTGGCAAAGGTATGCCTGAGTGTATGCGGAGTAACATCTTTAATACCCGCCTTCTCCAATGCATTGCCAAGCGATCTCCTAAGATTGTCACTGTCAATTTTAGTTCCAGCGCTGCTGGTAAACACTAAATCGTTTTTAATGCTTATTACTTTCGACTTCGGTGTTAATATGTCAATCGTATCTTGATTCAATGGAACAGTTCTTGGCTTTCCGTTTTTTGACTTCTGAATTAAGATTGTTTTGCTAAACAGGTTTACTCTCTGCCATTCAAGAGAAAGCAACTCATCAATCCTTAAACCAGTATGCAAATTGAATACAATTATATCTTTAAGCCATTGAGGGGAATTTTCAAGTAATTTTTTTTCTTCTTCCCCTGTCAGCCAACGATCCTTTTCATTATCCTCTTTCTCTTTGGGAACTTTAGAAACGGGATTCTCTTTAATCCATTCCCATTCCTTGAAGGCAAGATTGAAAGCCTTTGAGAGCATTGCAAGTTCCCTGTTAATGGTAGCAGGTTTTGCACCTTCACTTTTCCTTAAAACCTTGTACTCAGAAATCTTCTTCTGGGATATCTCCGACAACTTTTTATCCCCAAAATAGGGATTCAGATGTTTTAAAGACGAATTATAGCTTGTTTGCATATTGGTTGACACATTTGGAGCATGCTCTTTCATAAACTTTTCCATCATGTCTCTAAAGGTTTTGCTATCGCCTGTGTGCTTTTCAAAGTATTTTCCCTCTATAAGCTCAGTCCTAACCTTTGCCTCTATTGCTTGAGCGAGTTTTTTGTCAGTTGTTTCAAGGCTTTTTTGAATTTTTTTACCTTTATACCGAATACAAGTCCACCAGACACCACCCCGTTTAAACATAAATACCTCCCTTCCCGGGACTGATTGTGTCTGTATGACCGCATCGGGAATTATACATTTCCACAGAGAATATCTCCAACAATTTTATTGACCATTTTTTCGTTCTGATTAGTGTTTCTTTTCAAGGAAGCCATTATCCTGTCTATATCCTCAATATCGAAAAGGACACGTCTGCCAAGTTTAATTGAAGGAATACGACCTAAACTTGCCCAATCGTATAGCGTTTTTACAGGCAAAGAAGTATAATTAGAAACCTCTTTAATATTTGCGTATCGTTTTTTCATAATAATAGCTTTTCCAATTCGTCATCTTAAAAAACACCCAGCAGTTCGAATATACGGCATCAATCACACACCAATGCAAAAACACTAAAGCAGCTAACGTCAAATCCTGCACCATGTTTATTCTCCTCATTTTCCACGAGTAATACTTGTCACCAAAACGGTTGATAGAACTTTGTTTAACCTCTATGTGCAAAACTACCATATATACCTCCCAATCAGCTTTTAAGTGCCAAAACCATATCGTGAGTGGACGTTTTTCTGAAATTTTCAGCGCTGCCCATACCCTTCCTTTTGGGATTATGTCCGAACCGATATGGATGTAAATTACAAAGCCTGTCTTCAGAAAATAATTTTCCTGTGTAGTCTTTTACTTCCTGCCTTGTTTCTACACAGTCCAGGCAATGTGCTTTGATGCGCCTCAAAGGTGAGAAAGACTTGCCGTTCAACTTGCAAAGTTTGCTATCGCAGCTAAAACTTTTTGCCATTCCCATACAACATTTGCATTCAAGCTTAATCGCCTTTTGTGGCGTAGTTTTTGCAACCGCTGTTACTATCTGCATAGTTTTTTCTCCCATAAATTTTCCTAATTCAATGAAAAAGCTCCACAATCTGATTTTTTCCAGCCTGATGTTGATATAAACCTGCAACCTTTAACGAGCTTAAAATCAAGTTCCAACCCGTTTGGGTTTACCTCCGGATTCGCCCAATTCTTGCCCTTTACAATCTTGATTTTCCCCGGTTCCATCGCCAGGTAAAGCCGCGGTTTTTCAAGACTTCGCATACCCCCCAGCCCATAGTCCGTGCCGCGATTCTTTTGTATGGCAATGAAGGCAACGCCGCTCTTAAGCCGGTCAAAAATGTCTTTTATCAAGCCCCCGACTTTATAAAAATCATCGTGGATTTCAAGAAAATCAATAATGTTTATGGCGTCTGCTCTAATAACATCAGCGAAATTTGAAGCTCTTTCTATCGCTTTGAATCGCCACTCATTCAATGGGAGCTCAAACTTGCTTAAACGGTCCCGCATCTCTAAAGCACCCATCTCGGAGCTGAAATAATAAATTTCGTGATCCTGCATGTTCATCCGAACCACATTGAGAAGAAATGCAGTTTTCCCCGCATTCGGCTCACCCGCCACCACTATTATGTTTTTGGGCATAATCTTGACGTAATCCTCAATTTGAAATGGTAGTTTTATGTTAAGCGTTGCATCGGCAGGCGTGTTTTGGAAATCAATTATTTCGACATGATTTTCAATTCTTCGGAAACATCCGTTCTTATTTCCGTTCCTTTCGATAATCCCTTCCTCAACTAAACGCCTCAAAACCTCAGAACAGTTTTTTTTGTGGACACGTGTGGACAAATCTAAATCTTTGTGGACATCTGTGGACAAAAACACACCTTTTGTGGACAAAACATACTCTCTTATTTCCTCAGAAAGGTTTCTTTCTCTCGTTTCTTGCCTTTTTAATGCGCTCTGAATCTTAGTATTTATCCATGTTTCATCGCATTCATCCCACGAACGCACAATAAAATAAAGGTATTTAAAGATTTTACCCTCTGGCATTCCTGATTTTACTAGGGAATTGGCAAGGGTGAATAAATCGTTGTCCCTACGCCCGGCACTAAACAGGGGGGCACTGTCCACAACCCTTAGTATGTATATGTTTATTAATAATATTATGCGCTCCTGTGAGGGAGCGCATAAGCGCCAGCAATGGCTCAGGTGGTGCTTGCAAGGACTCAGGTGTAAGCTCTAGTCCATCAAGCCATCTGTATTGCCCGCCTTTGCTATTTATGGAAGGTGGACACACAATGCATCCCCCTTGCCCCCTTATGTCGCAATGGTCAAAAATGCTTGTCTTGGTAGGAATATCCATATCAGAGGGGTATTGAAAATAGAAATGCCGCCCGCCTCGTGGAGTTTGTGCGATTGGGCAAACATAACTTTCTGGTAGTTGTGATTGAATCTTTTCGACCGCAATATCATTGTCGCAATCAACTACGAATACCCCTGACACTTTGCCAGTAACCATACCTACCATGGCTTTTGAGTATTGTTTGAACATATCGCATACCTCTTGCTCAGTCGGCAGCCTGCTTTGAAATTCAGACCAGGCAACAAGAGGCCGTTTATGTTTGGGAGACATTGGAATTACTGAACGCCCCTGCCTGAGATATTCCATTGCTGAATCGATCATCTTGATTGTACCTCCCACAACGACTTTTTTATTTTCTCAAGGTCGGACTCCCTAAAGATACGATGCCCGTTAGGTAATGTTAAAAATTCCTCTGACCGTAGTTTTCTGGAGTCGAATAGATAGACGAATCGATGCCTCGGTATGTTTAATTTTCGCAAAACCTCCGAGGTGGTAAATAACTTCTCTTGTGAAAACGTCTCGTTTGTCATGTTTTTCCCTTTCAGATAAGATGCTGAAAATTAATGTATTCATTAGTATATGCACTACAAACGGCGTTGTTTTACAACACGAGACGTTGTAATAGGGAAAACAAAAATTAAACAAACCCAAAACCCATGTTATTCCAGGATTCACTATTATTCAGAATTGCCAATCAGGATATTTTCCAGGAATGTACTGAAATTGTGAACTGTCGTATTTGATAGAATTTTTCAAATGCCTCGATGTTAAAAGAGATCCGTAATTTTTTTCTTTGCTTAAGGTGTGAATTTTTTTCATAGCTCTCATTATGGCATTCCGTACCATGTTATATTTATTTTTATGTTCTATATCGAAAGAATGGGGTTTTGTTTCTTTAAGCAATGCTCTTTTTCTGCCAATCTCTTCTTGCATTTCTTCTGCTTTGATCTCGTATCCTTCATCTTCATACACTTTTTTCTCCGCTTCAAGGGACTCTATCTCATTTTTAATTTCTTCAATACACTTTTCATATTCTTCGCGTTGTTTTTTCGTTAACTTCCCAAATTTGCTTTTGTGTAATTTATTCAAATCACCTGCTGCAATTGCCGACTTGATTGCGTCCTTATCATCCCTCTTGTTAATTTCTACACCCTTTACCGTATGATATAATTGTTCGGGTGTTAAGCCATTTGGAGATGTCCTTAAAAGTTCTGCCATATAACGAAATCCATAGTCATCTTTAGGCTTAAATTCCTCACCTTCGTATCGGATAAACCAGGTATCATCTTCTTTGTAAAATGCATTACTTTTTAAATTATACTGAGTCGATATTTTCATAGTATCATCCAGCCTCTCAGATCCAAGAGCAGGCTGTTGTTGCTGTTGAGACGGTTGATCTGGTTGCTCTGCTAGTGACAGTGACAAGTATGAGGCCTCCGCAGTCGCTGACACATGGAGATGATCTTCTGGCAATCCACGCTCTAACATTAAAAAAAGGGAGTTCCACGCTGCAAGAATTGCAAATATTGCATATATCTCACCATCGCTAACTTGACGGTCTAATTTAGAAAGTCTCCTAACCCTGATTATGGCATTCTTTAATAATGTTTCGATTGAGCGATTGGATATACTATTACCTGGATTCCAAATCAATTCATATTCAGTCATAAGCATATTAAAAATTACTCGTGCTGAAATTGTCTTCGATGATGGATATTCTGATATTTCTTCTGGTTTAGGCCAATTTGTTTTAAATTCAAGATGAGGGCATTTCCAAATATTTCTAGCTTCCTTGATAAAATCAATACAACGGGCAATTTTTCTTGACCGTGTTATTGGTACGTTTTGTGGAATCTTAATAAAGCTTAATTTACCGAACAAAGGACACCACGGCCATTGGTCAGTTATTATCACGCTTATTTCCTCCATAAGAATTGTCCTTGAAAATAAGATTACGAATTAGTTTCAGGTTATACTTGGCGCAACCTCAGCCGCTTTTAAAAATTACCATCTGTTGCATATTCGTAATTTAACACCCACATTAGCTGACCTGGTAACACAATCATTCCCATTTTTTATATATTTATTGTAAGTATATATATTAAGGATAGTTATATTTATTTAAAATTTTATTTCTTTCTTTAAGACATCTTATCTTTACTCTTAAAACCTTGTAATTCATGCATATTATTCCGCATCTGAACGCTAGTGCCGCCTGTCTCGGTATCGTAGTTTGCAAAGGCACCAGAAGCTTCTTTCTTTTCGCTGTAGATCATCTCTTTAGAATAAGCTTAATAATCCAAGATGTAGTTGTAACTTCAACGCTGGAACTGTCGAATATTGCACTAATAAGCAGCGTAAAGTCGTGGGATTATAAGGGTGCTTGCTTGATAGACACTCTTTGGAGAAATTGAGTAACAAATCAAATACAGTTCATCGAACAGGAGGGTAACTTAGGAGATAGCGTGGGCAAGTGAAGTATGGCTGGACAGTAATTGAGATAAAGATGGCATAACTAATGGTTACGTCATCTTCCGCCGGTATATCGTCATGTCTTCTTTGTATTCGATCCCTTATGTAGCAACAGAACGTCAAAGAGGAACTCTGTCGTAAAATTTAAAGATCTTTTAAGCACTATTTTTGTCAACAAATTCACTAACCAGTCTTTTTAATTTGTTCATTGCCCGTCGTTCGTGTTTAGCGATTCTTTGTAAATATCCGCTTTTCAGCAAATCATCCCACCGGATGCTTTCCGTGTCTGCGAATGCCGCAACGATTTCTGATTCAGCCTTCCTGCCTCTTTTCAAACTCCACAAACAAAGAACAATCTCGTCAGCAGATTCATTAGTCGCCGGCATGCAATCCTTGATTCCTTGCAAGAAGACTTCGAATTCTTCCTGAGACTCACCTGGAATTATTACAAACTTCGAGGTCATCTCATGCCGAATCGCATTATACCGTGTGCGTGAGAAATCTTTCGGTCCGGTACATTTCCCGCGTGCCTTCAGCGAGTTTGCTCGATTTGCCAACAATTGCTTTTCGGATATTGCCATACCAAATGCCTCCTAAAAATATTAGTCTGCCATGATATTTAAAGACGGAACTTTCTATAAAATATAGTCTTTTTACATCGTTTTGGCTAAAACGAAGTCCATGTTTTTAGCCATCAAATCCTCGATTTTCCTGTAATAATCCCTTAGAAGAACCTGAATATTCTTTGTTCATCTTATTCTTTCGGAAGGGAGGTGATATAAATTATGCATCAAAGCAGCAGAAACAAATTTGTATAAATTTAATTCAAAAATCCTGTATTAAATTAAGGAGGAGGCTAATGGGAAACAATCTTAATGATCTTCAAGATGAAGGCGGTGATTTTGCAAGTTTGTTAGTAGTTGCGGTTGTCGGAATCGGTGGCATTATCGCTGGATGGGTTGCCAAACAGGTATTGGGAGATAGGAAGCTAAGGAGCGAGCTCGAAATGATCAAACAGCACATCGGGCTGCAAAAAACCGTAAGTGCGAAGGAATCTCAAGTAAAAGTAGTGAAGACGCAAGTATAAATATTTGAAAATAGTCAGGCAGTTAATAAACCCTGCATTTTCTTCGGGAAGGTGCAGGGTTTTTGTTTTGGCTATCAGCCCGTATTTTCTCGTATCTGAGGGAGTACTGGCTGTTTATTTGTACATTTATCATGAAAGGGCAAATCATGATCACGACAAAATGTGAATACTGCGGACATATACTGTTTGTTGAGTACCTGGCAATGTCTGATGGTTTGAGCGCAATCTATTATGATGGCGACGACCCGCGCAGTATGTATCTTGCTGTGACATGCAGGGATTGTGGGAATTGGCTACCAGGGTATAACAAACATCGTTCAAACATAATATCAACCAAATAATCAAATCAGCGCTTAAGAAGAGAGAGGACATATTAATGAATTTAAAAGAAACAATCAAAAACATCCAAAACATTCAGCAGATTGAAATACCGGAATCACTTATTAACAGTCAATGCCGTGATCACAGTATTGACTGTGAAGTGGCATTACACAACGATTATGTAGTCTTAAGAGCCAGTAGTGGTTTAGAAGCGCATCTTTGCTATCACTCCCATGAACTCGATCATATAAATGGTGAATTTTCCTTTACCATGAGAGTTTTAAAAATTAAGCCACTTTACTATTGGATGTCGTTACCGCTGGTAAATGTAAAATATCCGTTCTTGAAATATAGCAGGGATTCAGACAACGAAAGGTTAATAACCTGCCATATAGACAAGGTACCGGGAATAGGCAAAATAATGAACACTTACAGGCACAACTTTGGAAAAGTTATGGTGGGCGCCATTGCATTCCAGTATGAAAAGGTAATCATCGAAATGGCCAACCATCTCCAGTCGTTTAACACACATTAACTATCTTTGAGAAAAGGAGATTCGCAAAATGTTCAAGATTCAATTCAGGAAGAAGAAACTGCAATCCAATATGCCGTATGCCAATCAGTTTCAAGACCCATATTCCTATTCTGATGATACAGATCCGTACCATGGATACGACCGGGAACCGCTGGATAATCAAGAATTTGTCACGTGTCTATTTTGTGACGGCCTGATCACCGGGAGTCATCTGGCGATAACAACGAAAACCGGCGAACACTGTATGCACCCGAGCTGTTTAGTGTCGGGTTTTACTTTAATTGTGAATGGGTTTGGCATGCTCGTAAATTTCTTATTCAGAAAAAATAAGAAGTAATGTCAGGAAGATTGTAAAAGCAGTTCTGCACCTACGCGGGTACATGTTTACCGAAACTGAGAAATATTACAATGAAGCATTTTAAAATAGGAGATAGTTATGCTGCCATTTCTAAAGTTTAAAAAAAGAGGAGTCACAATTGTAGATTACCGCAAACGCAATATCGGACGTATTCCCGTTCATATTGCACGTGAACTTGTAAATACAAAGCACGCAAGTGTTATACGCCAGCATCCAACAATCATTGGACTAAGACAGACTGGGAAGACAATCAAATCAGAAGGCGTAAAAGTCACAGGCAACCCACTTAAGAATATAATCAGCGTTGCCAGTCTATTTGCTTCAAATGGCAGCCGCATACAGGCGTTGAATTCGATACTCTTTGAGATCGACAACGGAATGCTCTGTGTAAAATCAACCAATTTAGATGCGTATTTTACTGGCTTTATTGAATCAGACAAAAGGTATACGTTTACACATGATAAAGCCATCAACGGAATCTGTGTAAATGTACAGCACTTGAAGAAAATGCTAGCCTGTCCCGACGAGAGTTCTGGCATACATATCAAAAACGGAGAGCCGCCGGGTCTGCAAATTGGTTCGTTCTTTGTTGAAGGATTTTCTCCTGATGAATTTCCAGGGACGCAATCTCAGAAAGAATGCAAGACGTACCCATTTAACGTAACAGATATTGCAAAAAAACTTAATTTTGTTGGAAGGACGATATCAGACAATAAACATCGATCTTCCTTACACGGCGTATTCTTTGATCTTGCAAAGCGACGTCTGGTGTGTGCTGATGGGGATAGGTTGCACATGGTTCCGATGGTTGAAGCCGGAGAGGCACAAGACGGCAACTGTCCGGAAACCGGCGTTATTGTCACGGCACATGTCTTACGGGTTGCCAAGTTTCTCATCGGCAATGGCAAGCTCATAGAAAATAATGAAAATCGCAGCATCGCCCTTAACCTGGCCATTCCTGGATGTAGCAATTGTATCGCCGGATTTACCGTGATAGATGAGAAATTCCCAACCTATGAAGAGGTAATACCGAAAGATTTTGCCAGTAGATTCTTAGTAAACACCAGGGACATCTTACCAGCTCTTCACAAGGCGTTGATTGCCAACACAAACGATGCTGCCTCAAAGCCTATGATCGCAGAATTTAGCAATGGACAATTAAAAGTAACAACAAAGGTTAATGGAAGAGTTACGTATCAGGGAGTTATTCATGGCCGATACAGCGGCACGCCATATCGCGGTATTATTAACGCAGGGTATCTGACAGATGCGATCCAGGGCATGCCTGGTGATTGTGTTGAAATACTGTTGCAGTCCGGGAAGGATCAGGCGTGGACAGTGAGAAATAATTCGGGATATACCAGTGTAATAATGCCGATTGAATTGAAGAAAGATTGACGGAATTGGGCGCTACTGCATTTGTAATAAATAAAACGTTTAACGAAAGGATATTTAACGGACGAAAATAATGAGCAAATCACGTCTGAGATATTCAGGGAAGTCATGTATGAACTTTTGACGCGCTGCAAAGATCCGTCATCAAATAGTAAAGACATCTACCTTGCTATTTTTGAAGACACATCGTTAATGTGCTCAACATTTCACCAGCTTGGTTACAAAGAAGGGATCGAAATATTTGAAAGACTTTGTATGACACCAAAACCTGAAAAATCTAGCATCTTTAGTACATTTCTAAATTAGATAGGAAACTTACAAAATAGTACCCATAGTTCTCTTAGTACCCATCTTTCTGGAAACTTTTATCGAATTCGGTACATATACGGACTTTCCAGAGGGTTTTTCGTTTGGAATAGCGAAGTGGGAAAGTCCAGTTTCGGGCTTACCATGTTTCTCTATCGGTATGTATGTGGCAATCATATCGTTTGGGGAGTTGATGCTCTAAGAGAGATTCGTATCAGGCACTCACTGAATGCTCCATCAAAAGCATTTTCTGAAATCATGCCTATCTTACTGAAATATGCTGAGTCGTCTACAAGTTACGAGACACAAACCATCAGGAAAGCTATGGAGTATTGTCCTGCAAATAGCAAAGACAAGATGGTTGAATGGCTGCAAAGGCGGGGTTTTACAAAGCCTGTATCGGAAAAGGCTTATGAGTATGCTGTCACTGAAGAGGGTAATGGCACCAGTCTCTGGAATATTGTACAGGGAATATCGGCAATGGCGCGTGACAGGAAACACATTGACACACGAGTGGATTTGGAAAGACAAGCAGGCAGATTGATCAACATCTTAAATTGAATAGGGAGATGCAAATGGGATATTGTAAATTTGGTTGGGCGGCAAATCAGATTAGTGAAGAAGATATGGCACATCTCTATCACCTTAAGAAAGCGACAAAGAAGCACATCACAACGATGGTCAGCGAAGCTGTGAAGTTATATCTGTCACAAAAAGACAGGTCTTTAGCAGAAATACAAACTAACACATTTTTGAAAGGAAAGGGAAATGTTCAGAAAAGCACAGAAAATACTTAGCAAGGCCAGGATTTGTCTTGCCGGTCCGGCAGGATCGGGGAAGACCTTTTCGGCATTACTTCTAGCGTCAGGACTTGGCAAAAGAATAGCCATGATTGATACGGAGCATGGAAGCGGAGACCTGTATTCGGACAAGTTTGATTATGATATCCTGCGTTTAAGCCCGCCTTATGAGTGCAAAAAATATATTGAAGCAATAAAAGAGGCAGAAAGTCAGGGCTATGATGTAATAATAGTTGATTCACTAACACATGCCTGGGCGGGTGAAGGTGGGCTCTTGGATATGAAAGATAAGATCGTACAATCGGGTAAGGGAAACGACTGGACTTCCTGGAGATATGTAACGCCGCTTCATAATCAACTTGTTGAATCGATACTTCAGTCCAAATGCCATATCATTGCAACTGCCAGGTCAAAGATGAAGTATGCGCCGGAAGAAGAGAATGGAAAGATCAAAAGGGTCAGGAAAATAGGGCTTGATCCCGTTCTTAGGGAAGGCATGGAATACGAGTTTACCGTTGTTCTCGACATCTCGTCTGAACATGTCGCAACATCATCAAAGGATCGGACAGGTTTGTTTGACGGGCAGTTTTTTACGCCCAGCCGTGAAACCGGTCATAAGATACTCTCCTGGCTTAAGCAGGGTTCAAATAATCGGCATGAACCTGTTTATACCAAACAAGAGCCAAATGTACAGGATGATATGAAAGAATTAGGCAGATTTGTTGATGAAACATTCTCTGGAACAAAAAGAGTGAGACCTGTTTCTGTACTCAACAAATAAGGAGGAAATAACATAATGAGGCGATCCATAAGTCAATTTGGATCGCCTTATTTTTTAGGTTTAAAAATGCTTAGGAGTCAGAAAAGGGAAAGACAATTAGAGCAAAAATTTTCAAGAGAGTAATCAAACCTTTGGAGAAGGTTGATGTTGAAGATGGTAAAGAAGTATTTGTAACTATTATTGAGGTTCCTACATCTCCAAAAGAAGATGCATTTGAAAGATCCGCATCCTATAAGACATTTTCTTAAGGATATACACTTTTGGGTAAATTCTTTCGAGTTTACTCCAATTCCAGTATTTACAATACGTGGGGAAAATGTAAAATTTCGCCATCATATAGTCGAGAAACATCCGTGGGATGTGTCGGATTTTAGTAACGTGTGATGGTCTTAAAGAAGAGGAAAGGAGGTAAAAAAGTTTATGAAGGTTTTTAAACCAAAAAAATTGCTGTCAGGGATAGTAATGATGTTCGCGTTGGCATTCATCACCGATCAGGCGTCCTTTGCCGCGGGTGAAAACACGTCTGACTCGTCTTCCGTAGCGCAGACAGGCGAACAAAATCTCGCATCATCAAGTCAGGGGGGTGCTGGAATTGTTCGTTCCAGGATACCAGGCAAGATAAGGAAGGGGTTGCGGGAATCAGATAAGGCTGCTAAGAATCTAGCCTATGGCGGGACAGTTCAGGTTTTTGCAGCGTTTGGGAGTAATACTGCGGCAGATGTAAGTACGGGGGACGTCAACGTTGTGCCTGTTGTAGCTGAAGACAGCGCTTATTTATACGTTGCTTTCAGGGTAACATCGGCGATGAAAGTTGATATAGAGTGGTATTTGGATGGCAGCACAACCCCGATACATACGGAAACTGGTTTTGAAGATCCGGATGGGGGTGGTGACTTAACCAGTGGTTTCTGGTATTTTGCATGGTTTAATCCGTCCAGCATCACTACCGGACTCCATAGTATAAAAATAAAGGTGAGAGAGTCTTCGTCGGGAAGCTGGTTTCAAGACTCTTGTAAGGTTTTAGTTACACATTGAGATTGTTATTTTATTTCGTAGTGCGTTTGGAAGGAGGGAAAAATGAAGAAAGGGTTTAAAGCAGGGTTGTATGGTATACTGTTATTAGTTACGGCAGTATTATGTGTGGAACAAGCATCTTTTGCTGGTTCCAAGGTAGAGGCAGTTTATAGAAGTGAAGATGGAACATTTGGAATATCCAGGATAAAGATAGCAACAAAAAATGCATCCAAGGCAAAATCGCGTGAAGAGGTTCTTTCTGCAGTGGCGGCTCCAGCAGTGGAGCTTTATTCCGCTTTTACAAGCGACAAGGTTCCGCCGAGTTATTCTGATGAGATAGCGCCTGAAGATATTGTGTACTATGCGTGGGTATTAAAAAATCAGGCACACCTCTTGGGTTCTTTTACTGTCACCGGCAGTACAAGCAAAGTAAAGGCGCATTGGGAAATTGACGGCACCGAAGTATACTCGGAGGTTATTAAAGATCCCCTGAATACTCCGAGCGAAAATTTATTGAAAACATACTGGTATTTTGCATGGTATAAGACAAAGGCTGCTGATTATAGTGGCACCGCTAAACTGCGCGATTTTAAAATAAGGGTAAGTATCTGGGATGGAAGTAGTGAAGTATCTGGCACAGAGAAAGAAGAAACGTGCAAATTTAGGGCATACTAATCGTACATACTTATTTTAAATACAACCAAAGAAAGAGAGGCTTATAATGGTAAAAAAATTGACTTTAGGCGTGGGGATATTTCTTATATCCCTAATTACTGTTTTTAACTTCGCAGAGGCTGGTTCAGGGGGGGGGAGGAGAGGTACATCACCTACCGTTCCTGAGCCGGTAAGTTGTATCCTGGTGCTGGCAGGAGGCGCGACCTTAGAGGTTGTTCGCCGCATAAGGAACAGAAGGAACTCAAAGAATTCAGATCATCAAGATACTGACGGCACAGCTTCATAACAGTAATTAAAGGTGGTTCTATCTAAAAATGGGTTGGAGATATATCTCCAACCCATTTTTGTTTGAAATGCTATTGCACGGCATAAGGCGCACATAAAGGATCGCCTATAACAACTGTTCTCCAGTTCACGTAAACAATGGACATATAGTAACTCTCGGCTAAATTATATCCTTTTGTATATCTGTTAAACAAAAAGTTAGGGTTTACCATTGCCGAAAGATACGGTTCGCTTACATATCCACTGACCCCGGTAATGCCTTTAATAATCAGGTCGGCAACCAGCGATTGCCCTGAGTAATTAGGCCAGTTGGCCGGAAGGTTAAATGTTCTTCCCCCTGTTGAAACGTAGGTTTCTCCGAGAGAGCCGGGAAGGAATGAATTGTTTTGATATTTCGACAAGGTATAATCACCACCAGCATTGCTTCCCCAGCTAAAATACCCCATTAAGTCTGTTTTTCCAGTTAAAAAGGTTGTTGTCCTGTCGCAAGTTGCGCTGAATCCAGCAGTATTTAATCCATCAGTTGCACTGCTCATATTTGTTTCCTGGATATAATTGGTTCCTTTGCCATCAAAGAGGAACGTACCAACATAGCCCTTGGCATTTACAGAATTATCAATCAGGGTTTTTACCTGGTCCACCGTATACCCATCCAACCGTGTTACAAGATATAGATTGTTTCCACCAAATGATTTTTGGTGGGAAAATGTCTCATCTTTGAAATAGTATGGGTTATTTTCGCACTCTGGCAGTTGGGTATCCATACATACAAGCTTACTGGCGACGGAATTGCCGTCGTTGGAGGTTTTTAACGGCGTGCCTTTTGTAAGGACGATATAATCAATCTTGCTCTGCAGGCTCTTGTTTGTAATCCAGTTCTTTATGGCAGTGGTCAAGTTCGAATATTCAGTGGAACTGACCGTCTCTGTTGTAGTGCCTGTATAATGCATAATATTCATATCCGGGATATTTCTTTTGCTTTGATAGTATGAAGCAATATCCTTTGATGCCTGACTATTGTCATTTACCACAACAAGCACATTCTCAGGCTTTGCATGTGCAGTAATGGAGCCTGTTACGCATCTAGAAAAGCTTTTCTCACTTCCGTAAGCGCTGCCGGCGCTGTTTTGCGCTACAACCCGGTAATAGTAAGTACTTCCAGACGGGAATCCGCTTATGCTGCTGCTTACCGCTGTGCTGATTGTTCCATTTATGCTTTGAGATGTTGAATTACAGCTATAAGACCCGGTTACGGTGCCATATTCAAACCGTACCGTTGTTAACAATCCATTCGTAGTAACAGTACCGTTTAATGTAGCAGCGCTTTGCGTTATGCTCGTTGCTGACCCTGTGATTACTGTGGGCACTGTACCATAGCACACGGTAATTGTATTTGTCCCTGCATTATTGGCGCCATCTTTGGCTGTTAAGGTAATTGCATTTTCTCCGGCAGACAGGTTTATACTTGAGATTGACCAGATAGCAGTCCCATTAGCCGTCCCGGTTCCACCCTTACTGTTACTCCAGGTAACGCTCTTTACCCCGCTTGTGTTATCAGAGGAGCTGCCGCCCAAATTTATTGTGCTGTTTGTAGTCGTATAGGTGGAACTGGACGTAGGGCTGGTGATTGTTATGGAAGGAACACTCGTATCAAGGGTAATAGCAGCGCTGACAGCGCCCGATATATTGCCTGAAGCGTCCTTAAACCAGGCATACACCAATTTTGTGCCGTCTCCGCTGCCCAGGCTATACGAAACACTGGAACTGTAACTGGAGGCAGAGGTAACAGATACCCAACCAGAGTCAGATGATAAAGGTGTGGAATTACCGGCTGAAAGGTAATATCCGGTCACTCCTACATCATCTGTTGCCGAAAGGGTTAGGGTAATACTATTGGTATTTGTATAACCGCTACTGCCATTAATGCTTATAGAACCAACGGGGGCAGTGCTGTCCGATGTCGTAAAGGACATTTCATTCCCATACGCAGTCCCGGCGGAATTCTGTGCCGCAATCCTGTAATAGTACGTCGTTGCTGGCGATAATCCACTGATACCGGCGCTGAGCGATGAATCGCCATATCCGCTTATATTCTGCGTTGACGACTGATTGGTATATGAACCACTCGCGGCGCTGTACTCAAACCATACCGTGGTTGAAAGTCCATTGGCATTTGCAGTCCCGTTCAATGTAGCCGAATTAGAGGTGATATCTGTCGCAGACATCGTTATCGCTGTGGGAACACCGCCAGTTGAAATGGTAATAATATATCCCTTGCCGATGGGTTCGCCATTAGTATCTTTATCAATACTCACACTGCTTTTCAGGCTTATTTCGCTCCCAAGAATATTTACATCACCACTTCCATCCCCGCCTTCAATAAAATAACCATCGGTGTACTGCACAGACGTCACCGTCTCTCCTGCATTGAGTTTTATGATTCCATTTGTAGTCAGGAATACTGCAAAGAGTTTTCCAGTCTTCGGATGTCTGGAATAAAGAACGTCGCTGCTGATATAGCTTTTCGTACTCTGGTAAACACTACCATCCCAGGAACGGTTGGCAAGGGGAACACTATTTAAATTGTCCCAGTTTGGGATACACCTCACCAGCTTAAGCCTGGGATAAACTTCTGTTATATTCTGGAATTTTGACATATCTCCACTATCGCCAAACCGCGCAAACCAGTTGTACCAGGCCCCGTTGACACCCGCCTTGGCAGCGTAAAGACGATTATCGTACTCCCCAACTTTAGTTCGCTGAGTAATACCGGCCATATCTTTGGTAATATTTGGCCCGGAGTTAAAATTTCTTGTGTCGTCTACAAATTCAACGCCTCCCGCTTGTGCCGTTATCATATCGGGAGTCAAATCGGTATAGTCGGTTCGACTTTTTACCTGATATACCCATTCGTCTTCTTTGCCACCGTTAGCTTCGCTATATATTTTCCATGGTTCTAATATCCATTTGGCAACAGTGCCAAAGTCCTGCCGCATCCTCGTATTTAACTTTTTATAAAATGCCGCTACCCCGTCGCTATAGGTTGAATAATCATGGGTAATTGCATCATGCACCAACCCAGAGTCGGCGCCTGTCCAATACGTTAAATTCGTGCGCACGTTTTTATTTTGGGTACTATCCCATTTAAAAAAATTACCACACAGGATTGGCGTGTCAATCATATAACCACCAAAGGTAAAACCTGTAGTTTGATCCTCCAAACTCTTTGCATAGGTAATAATATTTTCTACCACTGAGTCAATCACTGATTGCTGCTGAAAATCCCATAATACTTGAAAAGACGTGGAAGAACCAAACCAGCCTGTTGCCAGATTGTTTGGAAATGTATCGTTACTCTTCCATACCATGTTTTGATTATAGAAATCCTGATTTGTTTGCGTATAGGTTGATGTAGTGTCTATCGTGGAGCCATGGCTTGACATGACTCGATAATGCATGTGCGGATTTGCCAGATAAAACTTGAGTCCAGACAGGTCGGAGTTATTTCTGTAGGTGGAGACATAATTAGATAACCATTGATTCTTTATAACAATCGAATCATACCCCATCTGTTTTGCATATTTGGCGTGATTTGCAGGTGTGTCTATCCCATAGATACCATAAAAATTCTTCCAGCTTGACCACTCCTCAGCGATTGTAAATCTTTGATTAAAGCAAACTGACTGAACAAAAACAAAGAGAATAAATCCAAAAAGAATGGTAGCGCGTTTCATGTCTTCCTCCTCCTAACAAAAGAATGTTTAAACAAATATGGCGGCCTGGCGATCTTCAGTGAAGACCCATAGCTTTGCGTCCTAGCCTCACAGCTAGTTTGCCTTTTTCAAATTTGCTATTTCTTTTGCAGAAGTAGCAAATCTATTGTAGTTCTGTTGCTTATCACCTCACTTTCATAATTATCGGCAAAAGTTTAAAAAAACTTAGATATAAATTCTAATTTTAAATGGTTTCCCATTTGCCTGAGATGTATTTTACCCCAATAAATTACCTTAGTCAAAGGGGAAACCATAATTATTTTTATATTTAAGCGGTAGTATGTATAAAATCCCCATTTGAAAATGGGGCATGGGGGTTGTGAAGAATTCCAGAAAAATACACCCCACAAGAACCCCCTTTATTTAGTGGGACTTAATAGAATTAACAAAGTCAATTGCCATACCAAAATAATTGTTTTTAAAAACAATACACAAATATATCCCAGTTGTTTTCAAAACAAGTGGTTACATAATACCTAAATCCTGCAAACAAGGCAAAGCCTTGTTGCAGGATTTAGGTACGATATTATACAAAGCACTCG
>JAHFOY010000154.1 GCA_023261485.1 Planctomycetota bacterium | reverse complement strand
TTAATAAAGAGCATCGATCCGGAAATTAAGATAATGCTTGGCGGGGCTGGTTTTTCCATGTTTGCAGAAAAGATCATGGAACGAATTCCGGAAGCAGATTTTGGAATCTATCTGGAAGGTGAAGAATCTGTTCCGGAGCTGTTAAATAATCTAAACAATCCGGAAAACACCAAAGGCATTTTTTCCCGCAACAATGGAGTGCTTAAGTTTACTGGTATCAGAGGAATGCCTGATTTTACTAACTTACCCATTCCACGAAGGGACTTATTGGATATTACAAAATACCTCCATCCAAAAAATAATAACATCGGTATTCAAACGAAAAGAGGTTGTGCCTTAAAATGCGCTTATTGTAATTATCAATTTTTAAATGGAGCAGTATATAGGCTTAGATCTCCTGGATCAATTGCAGATGAAATAGAATATCTCATCAATAATTTTAATATAAGAAAATTTACCTTTGTAGACAGTACTTTCAATGTTCCTCAAAGGCATGCCGAGGGAATTTGTAATGAGATAATTAAGAGAGGTCTGGATATCCAGTGGAGCGCATGGTTTGACATAAAACATTTTAGCGAAGAGTTGGCGCTCCTGATTCGTAAAGCAGGATGCAGGAATATAGGCTTTTCTCCGGATGCCGTTACGGATAAGGCGCTTTCTGCCCTTGAAAAGGGAATTACAGAAGAAGATATTAAAAAAAGTTTGCACACGATAAAAAAGGTCAAAGGAATTAAGGCGGGATATAATTTTTTCATTACATCGCCCGGCCAGGATTTTTGGGGTTTTCTAAAGACACTGGCTCTTCTCTTCAAGATTCCGCTCACATTAATGGGTAAAGGGGGGTGCAGGTTAGGCTGGATACGTATCGAACCTTATACGAAGATATATGAAATAGCAATTAAGGAAGGAGTGATTAACAAGAACACCGAATTGCTGCCGGAGAATGAGCGACAGCTATCCATGCTATTTTATACAAACCCGTCATCAAAATATCTTGACGTCATCGCCACGGTCATACTTGATCTTGTGGAAAAATTATTACTCCCGACAGCAAAAAGTTTGTTAAATAGTGTAAGAATTCTGCTGAAATTCAGAAGAAATGAGAACTTAAAATGACAAATATTCCTGAGAGTCGACAACATGATAACCCTTGGCAAGCTTAAAAATAAACCGTTTCTGAATCTAAATAATATTTTTACAAATGAATTCTTTCAAAAATATATCCCAATTGTTATTGTAGAATTCTTATTAAGTTTATCGCTGATAGTTCTGCCTTATTCACTTTCCTTTTTTTTCATCTGCCTCATTTTCCTGTTTATAGCGCTTATCAGTAAATTCAAATGGGGAATTTACATTTTAGCGTTTATAGTACCCCTTGCAGCCGATCATATTGGCTTCCATATCAAGAGTAAATGGAGTGTTGTAGTTGCTGACATAATACCGATATTCCCGATCATTTCTATCATTACTCTCATAGGCTTTACTTTGCACAGGGTGTCTGGATTACATAAATGGAAAGTCAAAGACCCGATAAACACGTTATTGTTTTTACTCCTGTGCTGGGCGGCCTTGTCATTATTTTGGCCATTTAATTTTAAACATAATTTGTTTCAGTTATTTATTCTTTTTAATAATTTTCTTTTATTTTACTTGTTGTTAAATTCCGTTAATACTAAAGATGTTCATAAGAATTTAATCTGGTGTTGGATTGCATTCGGAATTTTTGTTGCCATTTGCACTTTTATATCTGCGATGTTAGATGGCAAAAAAATATACAGTAGCAGCGTTTTGAATTGGTTAACTTTCAAACTTTACTTATTAGCGCCGCCTGTTCGCGCAGAAAGCGTTGCAAATACGAACGAAACTGCTTTCATTTTAAATCTGACTATTTGTGTAGCCGTAGGAATGATGCTCACTGTAAATAGCCTGACAAAAAAAATAGTACTCTCTGTAATCGTTGTATTTATGATGTTTGCCCATATTTTAACCCTGTCTAAAGGTGGATTAATGGGCATGCTTGCAATGTTTTATTTCTTGTTATTTTTTATTCAAAGATTCAGAAAAAATTTCTTCCGAAACTTTGTTTTAATACACTTAATAATCGTTTCTCTCCTTGTGCTTCAGGTTATAATTTCTCGTGAGAGTAAATCTCCGAGGATCGTATCTGCCAGCCAATCAGCTTCTTTACAATCACGGGTAGACGTATTATACAAGCCTGGTATGAAAAAATTACTGAATGGCAATTTGCTCAAAGGAATGAGTATAGGGACTTCAAAAACGTATCTGGATGCATCCAATGGAGGTTGCCCGCATGCACATAGCATATATTTTTCTACCTTATTCGATCTGGGACTTATTGGGATAGCGATTGTTTCCTTGGCTTTTTTTGTTTTCCTGAAGGATTTTATGAAAATGGTGAAATTTCAGCAGACAAACCACCAGTTAATGTTTCTTTGTTGTTGTGGGGGTTTAGTAGCTACACTTGCCCATGGCATCATAGACTTCGAATATAACACTCCGGAGATATGGTTCTTCTTCGGTCTAACCGTTGCAACCCTTAATCTGGCCAAGCAAGAGTCGGGTCACATTAAACTTGCAGGAGTTTCATAATGATAGTGAGAGAGAGTTTGCTTAGAGATGTCTTAAGATTGATAATTTGGTTTCCGTTTCGATGGTTGATATATCTCCTGCCTGTTTCTGTGTCCCTGTTTATATACAGGAGAATGGGAGATATCCATTATTATTTTAATAAAAAAAAGAGAACTGCCATAGAAACCAACATTAAAAATGCTTTTAAAGATCGTATAAATGAAAACGAGTTGTTAGATATAGTCAGAAAGAATATGCAGTCCCACTATATAGACAGATTGATAATCTTTTTATTTCCGAAGCTGAATAAAGACAATATTGAAAATTTTGTCTCCATAGAGGGGTTAGATTTTTTAGATGCCGCACTGGCGAAGAAGAAAGGTTGCATCCTCGTTCACCCTCATTTCGGACCCGCACAGTTATCTTTGTGTGCCTTAGGCCATAAGGGTTATAAAATGAATCAACTCGGTCACAGAACTACGGATGGACTAAGCTATATTGGACGGGAAGTTCAGGCAAAGACGAGATTAAAGATTGAAGAAAACAAAATACCGGCCAGGATGTTATATGTTAACAAATTCATGAGACCATTATTTACGGCGCTAAATAACAACGAGGTGTTAATGACAGCCGGAGATGCGGGAGGCGCCAGCAGATTCATCGGGAAATATACTACCGCTAAATTTTTCGGCAATGATATGCATTTTCCTACGGGCTGGGTCTCTCTTGCCCAAAAAACAGGGGCTTCGGTGTTGCCATTATCCTTATATCAAAATGGCAGGAATAAATATAAAGTCGTTATCCACGCACCTATTCATTTAGAAACACAAACTGATGATACTGACAATATTTTAGAAAATGTTGAGAAATTTGTTAAAATATTGGAAGAAGACGTACGCACATATCCTCATCAATGGCATTTTTGGGATGAATTTTCCGAGGGCAATCTGTTAGTTAAAACATGCGCAAGCTAAAAGGAAATATCTTTAAAATCAGTACGTATATTCGTCCCATCACAAAGTTGCTGAAAAATAACGAACGGCAATTTCCTGATTCACCCGGACGAATTTTGCTGGTTAAGACACATGCTATTGGCGATACTATAATGATAACACCGGCAATAAAGGCATTGCGTGACAGGTATCCAAATGCACATATTGGGTTACTCACCGGTCTATCGTCAATGAAGATTATTCAGGGAGATACAGATATTGATGAGTTGTTAGCTTTTGATGAATCAGCACTTTTTTCCCCAAAACCGACTGAAATAATAAAGTTGATCTACAGGGTAAGGATGAAAAAATTTGATATGGCGTTTATCTTTCAATATTCGTCCCTTATACATTTACTTGTCAAAGCATTCGGTGTTCCTTTCAGAATAGGTTTTGATATGGATGGCTCCGGTTTCTCACTCACACGGAGCGTACCATGGGATGCTTCTGGAGAAAGATGGACAGGGGATGTTTTTTTAGATTTAGCGAGATTGGTAGGGGCAGGAATAACGGATAAACGGCTCAAGATATATATTTCTGAGGGTGACATAAAATTTGCTGATGATTTTTTAAAGTCCAACCGGATAACAGACAAAGATATTCTGGTTGGAATATTTCCCGGTGGCGGTAAAAACACCAGAGATATTGTTTACCAAAAACGCTGGGGGATAGAAAAATATGCAGCTATAATTGACATGCTCTCTGCTAATTATGGTGCTAAGATAATTGTCTTTGGTTCTTCAGATGAAGAAAATCTTGTATCCGGGTTTTTAAAACTCTCTCGTACAGAAATAATTAGCGCCTGTGGTAAGACTAATTTAAAACAGCTTTCTGCATTAATCAAAAAGTGTTCTCTTTTCATAACCAACGATTCTGCGCCACTGCATATCGCAATAGCCATGGACACCCCTACTGTTTCCCTTTTTGGCCCAAGCCGGGCAAAGTCGATTATAGAAGAAAATGAAAATCACATTGCGATACAGAGCACGTATCCATGCAGTCCATGTTATTGCAACAGTGTTTTTCCAGGTTGTGAGAAACCCGAATGCATGGAAGCGATAGGCATAGATGAGGTAATCACTGCTGTAGAGAGACAACTGGGTAAACTTTGTATGATAAAAGGATAATAAAATGAGCCTAAGAAAAAATAAAAAATTAATAGTCATCTTATGTGTTAGTTTACTTACTTTGGTAAAAATGGAAGGTACGGGAATGGCCGATGAACCCAGGATTAATTTAGAAGCTATCGCTCAGCATGCACAGCAAATGCATGTATTCATGGAACAGAGGAAGGCACAGGGATTCAATGTCTCTAAGGCTGAGGAACTCGACAGGCTTTCCAGAGAATCGGCAGGAAAGGGTAATTATGAGGAGGCTTTCAGATTAATAATGGAGGCGAAGTCATTGCTGGAAAAAATGAAAGATTTACCGGCAAACCAAATTTCCGTAGTACTCCCCATCAGCGCAGCGAAGGTACGTATAACAAGTGCAGTGCCCAATTTTACTACAGGAAAGGATGTAACGGATTCCCGAAAGGCATTTACACCACAGCCAGCAGATGTAAAAGATGGGAAAGTTACGTTGACGTTAAGCAGCATACCTGTTTTTGTGGAGGATATTTCAGAAGCCGGCGAAATAACGGCTGATAGCGGAGAAACCTCTCCATTTGGCATTCATGAACCACCTGTTGATGCCTACGATACCCGCATTGACGACCTGGGGATTCGTTGGGTACGGCTTTCCGGTCCGTCAGGAGTTGTATGGGATGCAGATGAACCGGAAAAAGGAAGATATAATTGGTCGCGTATTGATAATTATGTCTCTATATTCCATAAACATAATGTTAACATGGTGGTTACCGTTATTTGCTTTAATAAATGGGATCAGGGAGGCGGGGCATTAAAGGTACCCGGCATTCCTGTCACAAAATTGCCTAAACACTTGATGGAATATCAGTCTTTTTTAAAACGAGTTGTTGAAAGATTTGATGGCGATGGTATTGACGATGCGCCAGGGTCGCCGGTTGTGCGCTACTGGCAGATAGAAAATGAACCGGATGGAATAGGATGGAAAGATACCCCAATTAACTTCGCTAAGTTAGTTAAAATATCCTATAAGGTAATTAAAGAAACTAACCCGAATGCAAAGGTAGTTTTGGCCGGGATCGCCACGCCAGAGGGATTTTACAGGTTTTACGTCCCCATGTTGGAAGCATTGGCGAAGATGAAAGAAGGTCCCGATGAAAGGGTTTTTGACGTTGTCGATATTCACTGGTCACTTGAAGCAGGCGGAGATTATAGGGCAGTCAAAGGTCATAATATGAAGTCTCTTGTCAGCGACATACGCAA
Source organism: Planctomycetota bacterium (assembly GCA_023261485.1). Classification (GTDB taxonomy): domain Bacteria; phylum Planctomycetota; class Brocadiia; order Brocadiales; family Brocadiaceae; genus Wunengus. The sequence continues at coordinate 114 of JAHFOY010000154.1, read as the reverse complement.
TAAATTAGATAGTTTAGGTTACAAAAACATCCCTGTTTGGATTACTGAAATGTCCACCTATTGTGGTAAACCTGGCAATCCCCTCCCTGGAGTATTTTTTAAAGAAAAGACAGA
>JAHFOY010000029.1 GCA_023261485.1 Planctomycetota bacterium | reverse complement strand
ATATTCGAGCAGTTTTGTGAAGTTAACGAGCGGGTCTGTACTGATAACGTGACTCAATTCGTTCAGCATATACTCACTGTCCCCCGTGCGGAAAAATATCAGTTTTCTGAAAAGTCCCTGTATCCTTCCCATGAGTGTGGGAAACCAGAACACAAGGCTGATGACAAAGACTGATTCCACTATCTTGGAATTTACAAAATAGTGATGTTCGAGGGATTTTGCCAATTTTTTGATTCCAAAATAATAAAGACAAATCAGGATAAGGGTAAGGAATGAATAAAAGACGCTCCGGCGGAGCACAAACTCCATGTAGTTATACCGATAAACGTAATAGGAGAAAATAATACTGGGGAAGATAGAGGACAACATGGAGCCTAACACAAGATAATCCCCGATATAGGCAATCTTATTTCCCCCTAAGAGAAAGGTAAACCCAATAATGGCAGCGATAGAAATCACTACCCAGTAAATGGCCAGGTGGAACTTCCTTTCCTCTTTCTCTTCAACCATTCTTGCAAGCCATCGTGAGATATTCGCTGCGATAAAGAGCGAGGTTATCAGCCACACTACAAAAGGCTTGATATAAGGCGTTGCGGTTATTCCCAAATGGGTATCTTCTGAAAGAATAAAATTTTTTATGATTACCGAAAAGGGAAAGACGGGAAGGTAAATAGTGGCGATAATGAGTTGCTGCAAAAATCTTTTAATCTGAGGTTTGCTTTCAAAAAGGAACAGAACTGCCGTGTGGAGCAGCAGGCTGGGCATGAAACCAATCCCTCCGTAAGAAATCGCATCGGCAATAAGGTCTACGGACTGGATTTTTCGCCCGAACAGGATAAAACTGAAAAGGGAAACGGTATTTCCAAAGTGCCACATAGCAACGCTGATAACGAGGAAGAGGAATACAAGTTCGCTCCTCGTTTTATGTTTTCGCTGCACAATCAGGATCGAAAGGACAATGTGCAGGGTCGTACCCAGGATAAAACCTATGAGGGATATAATTTCGTAAAGCGGCATACGTTGTTTGTATGTAGCAAAATTAATGTGAAAAGATTAAAATTGTGAGTTACTAGATTCTGAAGAAATATCCTTAAATGACAAAAAACACAATACCTTCCAGATTTTTTACTTCGGTCGAAATGAAAATTACAGTGAAAATAAAGCCATTTTATCTTTACTGATAGGAAACCATTATTTATGTTTTTTTCTTTGCTCCTGAGTTAAATTCCAATAATTTTCCCCAATCAATTTTTCCATCTATGCAAAACCGTTGGGCAAATTCTAAAGTAAATTTATTTACGACAACACTATAAGCTTCAAGAAATTGTTCATTTTTTTGTTTTGTCTTATGTCCGATTGGCTCAATAATATCAATGTAAAAATTTTCACTTCCAGAAACCAATTGCCAAAATTCCTGTCCGCAAATTTTATAGTAACCATCCTTTTCAGGATTTTTATTTTTCTTATTTCCAAAACAACAACCGTTTACCGCAATTACTCTTTTGCCTGTCTGGTTTTCTAAAATTTTTTTGGCATTTTCAAAGTTAATTTTTAATTGTTTGATTTGGCTTGCATTGCCCCAATTCCATCCAGCCTTTATTTCTACGATGTAGATGCAATTATTCTTTTCAAATTCCAAATCAATCCCTGGTAACTGTGATTTTTTCGCACTAAAAACTCTGTCGCATACAAAAATTGCCAAACCTTCAATAAATTCACCAAATAAAGTTTCTTCTTGAGATTGAAGAAAAGCATCTAAAAATCCTTTTATTAAGTCCTGGGCAGTCATAATATTTTTAGCCCTGAACAAATAAGGATTTTTCTGCTGAAGAATTTTATCTAATTCTGTTGTAGTTGTAATGTATTCAAGTCGTTTTTGATGAAAAGCGGAAATATGCTTTTCTGCATATTCGTAAACTTCATTTAGATTTAACTGATTCATATTTTACCTTTGGTTCAAACAATACAAATTCTTTTTCTGTTTGATGATTTTTCTTAAACATTTCTACATATTCAGGTAATATTTCTATACCAATAGAATTACGATGCATCAATTTTGCTACACTTAACGTTGTACCTGAACCTGCAAATGGGTCTAATACCCAATCATGCTCTTTCGTAAATAATTTCATAAACCATTCTGGCAGCTCTTCGGGAAACGGGGCGCTATGGTTTTTATTGTTACAAACTGTTGCAAAATGTAAAACATTCGTAGGATACACTTTATCTCTATTTATCCAATTAGATACATTTTTACCAAAACCACTTCCGCTACGTGAATTATCTCTGATTTTATCTGTTTCACTTAATTTTTTTAATCTTCCATTCGCCCAGTCCCCGACAGGAATCATTACTTCTTCCTGATACATCTTGAATCTTTTTGTTTTATTAAACTGTAAGCAACGTTCCCACGCATCTCTGAAGCGATTAGGCCATTTCCCCGGATAACAATTTTTTTTATGCCAAATAAATTCTTCTGTCCAAAACCAACCTTGCTTTCTCAATTCTAAAATCAATTCTATTACATACGTATGTCGTTCACCATTTTCAGATTTTTCTTTAATATTTAAAATGAATGTGCCATTAGGGTTTAAAACCCGTAAAAGTTGCTCACTAATTGGTAAAAACCAATCTACGTATTTTTCGGGTTTTATTCCACCATAAGTATGTTCTCGTCTATCAGCATATGGTGGCGATGTAACAATTAGATCAATTGAATCAGCATCAATTATTTTCAGAACATCTTTACAATCGCCCTGAATGATTTTTGTTATAATCTCTTTCATATTGTTTTTATTTCACGGCATTCAAAAGTTTCATTCACAGTACACTCGATATTTTTAATCAGGAACTTTTCTTTTTCTCTGTTTTCTATAGTTGAAATATCCTGAATATCGTTTGTGTAAAACTCACATACTCTTCGTGCTTGTTCTTTTGTTTTGGCACTAACGGATACCAGATAGCTTTTAGTAAGTACAACCTGATATGTTTCCATAATTCACCTTTCTTGAAATTTGTATAAGGTAAGATATATTTGAAGTGGTAACATTTTTCTTTAAATATTCGCTTGCCCAATCGCTGGCTTGTTTTATGGTCATTAATTCAGAGGTGTTTTCCATTTTTTTTGTTTCACATAAAAGTTCCCATATTGCTTATATCAATTGGCGAGTTAAAGACTCATATTTTAGAGATTGAAACTCAAAGAAGCAGGAAATGTTTTTATTAACAACTTTTCTCTTTGTTAAAACCGGAATGATTGCTTATAAAGATCAAATTCTAAAGATTATATTAGTATTAGTAAAGAAAATTCCTGTCAACAGAAAACCTGATAAAGATCGGATTCCGGCACGATACCAGCCTTGACACTTACAAGGCGTTACAGTAGAATTCTATTTGCATTCTGACATTTTCATTCATGTGAGGTTTCGTTGATCAGACCCACAAATATCAAAAAAATCATTATCCGTTCACCCAATTGGGTAGGCGATGTTGTTATGGCTACGCCCGCCTTCCGCTGTATCAGGGAAAACTTTTCTGGGGCAAAAATAACCATCGCCCTAAAGTCCTACGTACGGAAGCTTATCGAAGGCGCTCCATGGTTTGATGAGGCGCTTCTTTTAGACTCAGCCAATCAACACAGTAAAGCGGTGCAATTATTTTCGCTTATAAAACAAATCCGATCCAGAGAATACGATCTTGGTTTTCTATTTCCCAACTCTTTTAGTTCTGCGTCTTTATTCTGGCTGGGCGGCGTGAAGCGTCGGGTTGGTTATAAGAGGGATGCACGTTCATGGTTGCTTACCGATGGAATAAATCGATTATCTGAAAATGGACTGTTTTGCCCAACCTATATGGGGGATTATTACCTGCGTTTGTGTACGGAAATGGGGTGTGAAGTACACTCGAAGGAATTGGAGTTGTTTATTAATGAAGAAAGCCAGCGACGCATGGATGAAATATTTAAAAACTGTAGTCTGGACAACGCTCGTCCTCTCATTCTAATGAATCCAGGCGCTGCATACGGTTCTTCGAAATGCTGGACAGCCGAAGGGTTTGCCAGAACGGCGGACATTATAAATCAACAATTGGATTGTAATATAGCCATTGTCTGTGCTCCTCATGAAATACAATTAGCCAGGGATATTGAACAGGCAGCAAAATCAAGGCTGATAAATCTCGCAAGGCAGGTCATCTCTCTTGATGTCCTTAAGGCGCTTATAAAAAGATGCGCTTTATTGGTAACGGTAGATTCCGGCCCACGGCATATTGCCGTTGCCTTTAAAAGACCTGTGGTAACACTGATGGGACCAAATGATCCACGATATACTGAGTCTCCGGCAGAGATAGGGCAGGTAATTCGGGCTGATGTTGATTGTCTTGCCTGTCATCTCAAGGTATGTCCGAAAGATCATCGATGCATGACCCAGATAAAGCCGGAGCAGGTTGCCATTGCCGGCTTGGAGCTAATACAGAAAGGTGAAAATAATGGAAATAGAACTGGTCTGTAAAAAAGGGGAAATAATATTCAAAGAAGGTGACATAAGTGGCAACGCCTATATTATCAAAACCGGCCAGGTGGAAATTTCGAAAGGCGAAGGGAAGCAAAAGGTAGTGTTGGCCGTTTTAAAAGAAGGAGATATCTTTGGTGAAATGGGTCTTATCGAGGATAAGCCCCGCAGCGCAACGGCTACTGCACTGGACGATGTACGCTTGAAGGCTATAAATCACGAAAAATTTAATGAACTATTCTTAAAAGATCCGGCTTCTTTAATTCCCTTCTTCAAGGCAGTGTTCGAGCGTTTGAGGACTATGAATGAGATGTTGCATCACGGTAATCAGGCTGTAACAGCCAGGACATTGCCACAAAAGGAACAAGCGCTATCGGAGGATATATCCGAAGGAAAATCAGTTAACAGGATTACTCTTTCTGGTGTATCCGAGCTGGCAAAGGACGTACTGGACAATAAAATGTTGACGATTAATAAATTTCCTTTCAAGATCGGTCGCAGGAGCTACCACACTTCCGATGTTTTATCCTCAAATGATCTTTACCTTGATGACGACCAGCCTTTTAATGTTTCCCGTAATCATTTTTCGATTAACCTCGTTAGTAATAACGTGTATGTAACAGATCGTGGGAGCACTTTAGGTACTGTTGTGAACGGGGTCAGGATCAGTGGGGATACTCCCCCCATGCTTCTTAACAAGCAAAAAAATGAAGTAATTGTGGGTGGGATGCAGTCCCCGTTTAAATTTGAGGTTGATGTTTACAGGTAGCGATACCGTAGTAAGAGAAAATAAGAATGGCGACGAAGTGGCGAGTAACGCGAGAATTGTCACCCGTCACATATTGCTGTCACCTGTCCTCATTTTTCTCTCTTTGATTTATGACGTGCTGCGCCAGGGTGGATTATTTGAATAACCAGAATATATAAGCACCGTACCAGATTAATAATAGTACTCCTTGTCCACGGGTGAGTACAAACTTCCATGTGATTATGGGGATGAGGAATATACTGAAAAAGAGCATGACGGGCATATCAACACGGAGAGAAACACTATTAACATGTAATGGCTGGATTATTGCGGCAATTCCAAGGACGGCGAGGATGTTAAAGATGTTACTGCCAAGCACGTTACCCACACTGATATCGGATTCCTTACGGATAGCAGCAATCATGGAGGTTGCTAGTTCAGGGAGGGAAGTACCCACAGCAATAACGGTAAGCCCTATAACAAGTTCACTGATTCCCATAACCCTGGCGATGTATGTGGCCGAATGAACCAGCAGGTATGCGCCTCCTACAAGTACCACAAGACCAAGTATGATCAGGACTATATCCTTTAAGATATTTTTATCCCGCGCTGCCACAAGTTCTTCAAATTCTTCGTATTCCTGTTCAATTGTCCTGGATTCCTTCAAAGCCACTCGGTATACATAACAGGTATAAGTTAGAATACCGACAAGAAGAATGCTCCCTTCCAGGCGACTCAAAACGCCATTCCATCCCATAAAGTACAAAAGCATGGAGATACCAACCACAATCGGCATTTCCCGGTAGATTAGTTTCATGTCAATTTTCAGGGGTTGAACAATTGCTGAGAGACCCAATATGAGACCAATATTGGCAATATTGCTTCCAATGACATTTCCCATTGCAATATCGCTTGAATGTTTGATACCGGCAATAACACTGGTAACAAGCTCAGGTGTTGACGTCCCGAATGCGACGATGGTGAGTCCTATAACTACGGGTTTAATATTGAAAGAACCGGCAAACCTGGCTGCGCCTTTTACGAGCCATTCAGCCCCAAAATAAAGCCCTGAAAGACCTGCGAAGAACAATATGATTTGTAATAGCATAATATTATTTTACGATAAGATAATTTGTGTATGCAGAATATGAATCAACGACGAAATAGTTTTACCTTGTATTAACTCTTGGTGAATTAAATACAGGATGGATAAATTATCATAATTTGCCGTGTAATTCTACTCAAAAGTGACGTATCCTGTATCTTCGCTGTAGGCAAAGAGTTCACCGTATCGTGCCCAACTGGTGAGGATGTTAAACATCTTTAATGGATCTTCCTGTGGCAAATGTAAAACAAGTTCTTCCTCCACATAATCACGTTCAAGTCTTCCTTTAGGCGTATTTTTGAGCATGTCAAGGATGCGTTTGTAAATTGTCAATTTATACAATTGCTCTTTCCAGAGACGTTTCCTGTCTTTGGTATCGGACTCCACAAACCTTTTTCCCAGATCAGTGAGTAATATCTTTTGCTTGGGGGTATCGACAAAGTCCAGTAATTCAGCAGCTTTGGTGATGTTGATCAAATGTCCAAACTCTTTGTGGATCTGAATGGCCAGATGAAAAATGTCTTCCTCTCCCTGGTGGGCATCAAGTACCTCCAGTAATCCAATAATCTCATTTACGGATACATCGGGTAGCGGTTCCAATACAATTTCCGGTGGGACCTTTACAGGAGGTACCGGTATCTCTTCGTCAGGAATAATGGCGCTCGTAATAATGCGATGGATGCGATCCACGAAGTTGAGAAATTCCTGAGTTCGTGAGTCCCGAGGGCGGCTGAGGTTATTTTGTAAGATACTCCGGATAGTGCCGGGATTGCTGCCCATAATTACGATGCGGTCTGCCATATAGACAACTTCTTTGATATCGTGGCTGACCATAAAGACTGTGGTGGGATTTTTTTCTACACAAGCCCAGATATCCAGTACCTCTGCACGCAGGGTTTCTGCAGTTAATGCATCGACCTGTGAAAAGGGCTCGTCCATACAAAGGATTTCAGGTTCGACAACCAAAGCACGTGCAATACCTACCCGCTGTTTCATGCCTCCGGACAATTCCCGGGGGTAGGCTTCTTCATAGCCGGTAAGCCCTACCATATGAATAGCCTTATCCGCCAGACGTTTGACATCATTACGGGGCAACCCTTTTACCTTTAAGACTATTTCTACATTTTCAAGTACCGTCATCCACGGATAAAGGACAAAATTTTGAAAAACAATACTGACCCCGGGATTAACCCCTTTCATCGGCATGCCGTGATAAAGGACTTGTCCTGTTGTGGGATAAATTAATCCTGCCAGTATCCTCAGGAGAGTAGACTTTCCACAGCCAGAGGGACCAAGCAATGCGACGATTTCTTCACCAAAAATGGATAGATTGATATCTTTTAGCACCGTAACCGGTTTTCCGTTTGGCAGAATAAAGCTGTGATTGATACCTTTAAGTTCGCATAATAGTGAATTAGATTTCACATGTAATTCTGGCATATTGGTTTCTTTCTCTCCGGAAAGTTATTACCTTAAAAATTTTTCTTATGAGAAAGTATATTTTTTTTGAGCCATGTTATAAAGGCTTCGCCACACAACGCGATTGAAGATCACGACAATGGCCGACATCGTCAATACAGATGCTGTTAATAGTGCAAAATCGGCTTTTTCTGCCGTTTGGCTGATCATTGCGCCTAGTCCGTGTGCCGTAAGGGTTTGTCCTCTAAAGACGACGTATTCTGCAACAATGCTTGCGTTCCATGCTCCGCCTGCAGCCGTAACCCAGCCTGTTACTAAAAAAGGAAAAACCGAGGGGATGTAAAGATTTTTCAACCGTTGCCAGCGGCTCATACCAAAAAGTTTGGATGATTCTCGCAGGTCGATGGGCACAGACATAGCGCCTGCAATTACATTGAAGAGGATGTACCATTGCGTTCCCAGTAACATAAGAACTATACTTCCAAAATTAAGACTTACGCCAACAGCTTTTAAAAAAATAATAATGGGTATAAATAGCATGGGAGCCGGAAAGGAAGCTACAATTTGAATCACGGGTTGAAATATGCGTGAGAGTTTTGTTGAAAGCCCGATAATTAATCCTGCAGGCAGCGCCCACAGTGTTCCAATGGCAACCGCGGATAGAACCCTGAACAGTGTTAGGCAACCGTACCATAGGATATGACACCAATTCGACAAAGATAATGATTGAAGCACATGGGAGAGCTTCCAGCATCCAAACCCAAAAAGGCATATGAAACTGATATAAACCATCCATACAAACATGTGGAAAGGCAAGGAAGTCCTACCAGAATCTTCCATGGAGGTCTTCTTTTTTGAGAAAAGATAATTAATTCCATAATTTATAAAGAATTTGAAAATAGTGCTGATATACTGTGACAACCCGGCCTTTCTTAACCAATTCAGGAAGAATGAAGATGTAACATATTGCGCCTTCGTCTCCTCTATTTTAAATTTTTGTGACCAGGCAACTACAGGTCTCCATAGAAACGTATCCAGAAATATAATCATGATAATCATGGCTGTAATGGCATAGATCATTGCCGGGACATTACCATGATTGACTGCTATGCTCATGTAGGAACCCACACCGGGCAGACGGAAATCATTGTGACCCAGAACAAATGCCTCGCTGATCATCAAAAAAAACCAGCCGCCCGCCATGGACATCATACTGTTCCAGATAAGTCCGATAGCAGAATGCGGGATTTCAACCCATTTTAGTGTCTGCCACCAATTAAATTGAAAAGTAGTGGCTGCCTGACGCATGTCAGCAGGCACGGTACAAACGGAGTGATAGAAACTGAACGTCATGTTCCACACCTGTCCGGTAAAGATCATAATAACTGCAGCGAGTTCCAGGCCGATATTCGATTGGTGAAATAAACCCACGAATGTTAACACCAGACCCGGCATGAATCCCAAAACCGGGACACTTTGAAGGATGTCCAGGAGAGGTACCAGTACCTTTTCGGCAATCTTGTCTTTCGCTGCCCAATAACCATAAACAAGGGTAAACAGCAGGGAAAGACCATAAGCAATGATGCCGCGCACCATCGAGAAAAAGGTATATTTCGGCAAGAACCGGGGATTGAGATCGATTTCGGCTTGCGGAGACCAAATACCTGTCCACTCTTTTTCGACAGATACCAGGCCGTAGAAGAGACCTGCAATGCCTAAAACAAGCAGAAAATCAACCCATCTGAAACGAATGGGTTTGTGCGGAATTGCAAAACCACCCCATATTTTATGAAAGATTTTTGTTACGTGGTTGGACATTGAATAACTTTAGTTTTTGCGAAGGCAGTCGAACGATAAATCCCGCGCTGCATTCTCAGTTTGAAATTCCTTGTACGTCAAGACAGTCCCCCTGGTTTATGCCGTTGTTTAAACAGTTACAAACTCAAAATAATTTACTCCATATCTCATTAAGGTTCCTCTCTTTTAATGTCTTCGACTGCATCAAAATCTCTATCGTAGGAATATATTAGATTACAATCATAATATTTCATATAGACCGCATTATAGGCGTCGATGTAATCAATATTTTTCCTGCTGTAAAGGACCAAGGCATCTGCAATAATGTCTTTATCAGGAATAAATAAGTTTTCGGTACTGACTATGATAGAGATCATTTCAATAACATCGGCTTTTGATACTTTGTAATGGGAAAGAAGTGTCCATATCAATTCGGCGATTACCATAGCAGAGGTGATGAGGGTTATTTTCCCCTCCATTGCCATTCTAAAGACTTCTTTACATTTATCATACTTTGATGAATCATCCTTAGTTAGATACCGGAGAAAGATATTTGTATCAACGAACAATTTCTTCATAGAGTTACTTTCCTGTAGCTATTTTTTTTACGACTCTTTTTTTAACTTCTTCTCTGACTTTGCGAAAATCGATGGGTTTTTCCTTATCGGATATTCTCACAGAACCTCCGATATCAAGGATGTTGCCCCGGAGTGGTTTAATAACAGCGTGGTTGCCCTCGACAACAATGATAACCTTTTCAGTGGGTTTTAAATTTAAAGCTTCTCTGACTTCTTTAGGTATCGTCATCTGTCCTTTTGATGTTAGTATTGCAATAGGCATATATTCCTCCATTTATTATTTTTCCAACATTATACAATTATTCTTCCATGTTTACAAATATACTACAATCTCAATCCAGCGGCAACTGATAAAAATAGTCACTTGTACCGCTACATTTCATGATTTCACCAAAAACTATCTATCTGAAGTTTATGGCGGCCTATATAAATCTTTTCATTATTTTAAAACATACCAGAAATGGCGTGAAAAACCATTTAAATTTTTTCAGAAATCGTATGATGAAGAAGGAAGCTACGAGGCCGAGAATGATGGCTATGAGTATTGGACTGGTGCCAAATAGCCAGGCAAGGGCGTTTATCAGTCCTGATAGGAATGCAATGGGATGCGTGGCAATAGTGAGAAAAATGGTAGCAATAAGTCCATATTTGATAAACTTTACACATTTTGCAAATATTTTTGGCGGCATAAAACGCATGACGAATAGCCCAGCCTTCCCCTTTCTGGCAAGCTTGAGCCCATCATCACCATACATACCAACATATTTAATGACATCGTCTCCGTGCCTTTTTGCCAGGCGGATAACATCGTCTCCATATTTTTCGATGACTTTAATACCGCTTGAGCCGTACTTAGACACATACGATATAACACCATCGCCATGGAGTGCGGCCATTTTGATAACATTATCACCATAAACTGAGCTCAAAAGCACAATGTCCTTGCCATGCTTCTGAATGATCCGAAGGCCATCATCGCCGTAAAGCGCTGTGTACCTGATAACATCATCACCATATTGACGCGCCAGGGAAAGGACGTTGTTGCCGTATCTTTCAATTGCAGTTCCCGCATCCACACCGTATTTGGAGACATATCGGACAACATCATCCCCATATTGCTGTGAAAGTTTGAGGATTTTGCCGTCAGTTGCCTTCAGCGCCTTGATACCATCATCTCCGTATTTTGCCACAAATTGAACAGCGTCATCACCATAAGTTTTAACGAGGTCTTCCGTCAGATTGATAAGACCTTTAAATCCCTTTGTGGTCCTGGCAAACCGAGCCCCTTTTGTAGCAAGCTTCGCCCCCTTTGATATGCCGCTGCCGATAGGAACAAATCCAAGAATATCCAGTCCGGCAAACAGCTTGTCCTGGAAGGTGATGTCTTCATGTCGAATTCTTTTGCGGCTGACCTTCTCAACGTCAGAAATAAAGAAGTTCCTTAATTTATTCGTAATGGTGGTGATGGATTCTTCCTTGACGTTATTGATGTCGAGGATTTCGAATCTATCCAGAAAATCATTTCCCAGTTCGAAAATAAGATTAACCGCCCTCCTGGCATTTTCGCGCCTTGTGGCTGCATCGGTTTGGGTATCTGGTGTGGTTGTGTCGGCGCCATACCACCAACTGGAAGCCCATTCATAGACCTTTGTTTTCTTCAGGTAGTCGTAGACATAGCTGTTAAAATCTTTGTTATCGTAAAAAAGATATATGATGGGAATGGTCTGTTTATGCCCGTATGTCTTGATCACATGGTAAAAGGTGTCATCGTCGATGAAGAGGTTGAATATTATTTTTGACCTTTCTCCATATTCTTTGATAGCCAGAAGGCCGTCCTCCTGGAATTTAATGACGATGTTCAATACGTCTTTATCGTAGAGCTTTGCAAAGGCAATTCCATGTTTTCGTGCCAGGGGAAAAACAACGTCACCCTTTTCGTTCGCAAGATTTATTAACTCCATACCCTTGTCTTTGTCTTCATTGATAAGGAAGAAGTTTTCAGGATTACTGGCGACATATTTTACCCCTTCGTCTCCAAATGTTTTGTAAAATAGCGAAAGAGTTTCGGGTGAAAATATATTGAGATTATTTATGTTATTATCGGGGTTGCTGTACAGGTGAAAGATGTCCCGATAGTCCAGGAGTGGATGCAAGTTTGCCATTTCTCTACCATATTTTTCCAGGAGGGCGAGACCCTCAATTTTGTACTCTTTCAAAAATTCAAGTGCGAAGGTACCGTATTGCTGGTAGAGTCGTACTGCATTATCGCCAAACTGGACAAAAACGTCTTTGTAAGTTGTGGAGGCGTTTATATTGATATTTGTCCGGACTGTTTGTTGTGATGTATTTTGTGTAGGCTGAGTATATGCGTTTTGTAATGTCGTAAAAAGTGATTGGCTTACGAAGAACAGGATAAAGAATAGGAGAGACTGTTTATTCATGAGCTTTTTAGAGCCTTTTACGAACCGAAGCCTCATAATGATGTTTAACTGATTTAATTGCTTTCCCTCTTTAACAGAACATGAGCGTTATTCTGGCATACGGCGTGGAGTTTCCTTTTTTGAATCCAAGCCTGTTTTTTCTGATAATCATTTAAACTCATAACAACGTAAATGGACGTACCTTTGTCGGGAACGATCTTTTTTAATTGGGTATCGTCCTCTATTTGCAGAATATTTTTGCCACTATAAAAGACAAGGCTCGGTATAACCTTGGTATAACTCATGAGTACATAATTTTCTCCTTTGTCTGGAAGGCATTTTTCCACAATATCCTTTGTAGAACGAAAGGTTCCCAGGTACTTTGCTGAATAGGTTATGGTGATAACAAGAAATATACAATTGGTAAAACAAAAAACCTTTTTTAACTGAAAAAAACGTTTGCTGAGGATGAAAATAATTAATGCTATCAGTGTCCCAATCAAAAGAATAATAATTGGAATGGCAATATGGATTGTGGACAAACCATATTTGAATGAGACCCATTTTGGCATGGTAACGACAAGTACAATGGGAATCATTATAGACACAAATAACGCAGGCCATAAGACCCACAGATGTCTTTTCCCTAATTTACCCTCCGTTTCCCATCGAGAGATCGAAGTGGTCAGCAATGCAACGGAAGGGGAAAGGGGAAGGACGTAGGTCATTAATTTTGAATGAGACATGGAAAAGAAGACTAAGGTTAGGATGAGCCAGGAGCAAAAAAAATACACCTGCCTTTTCTCTTCAATAGGCATGGTTTTCCTTTGCTTAATGGCATGGATAAAGGTAATAAACACAAACAACGACCACGGAAAAAATCCGATTATGAACACGGGCAGATAATAGTAAAACGGCTCTGGGTGTGCGTATCCGCTGACAAAGCGCCCAGACATCTCCTGCGAAAGTAAAGAAGAGATTTGCTTTGTGCCCAGAGATAGCCAGAAAGGGATACCCCACGCACAAACGATACCCAGGAAAAGCAGAAATCCAGGTAGATACCAGAGTCTCCTGAGATACCGAAGGTCGCGTATCCATAAAAGAAAACACAGGGTAATCAGGATAAACAATAAGATTCCTACCGGCCCTTTCACCAGGAATACCATACTCAAAAGAAAGTAGAGAAACAGTCTCCTCAGGTTGCTTTTATTTGCTTCCGTATATTCAACAAAGAAAAGGTAGAGACTGGAACAGGCAAAAAAAGTCAGCAGCATGTCTGTAATACAAAACCGTGAGATGAGAAAGAACAACGGACTAGCCATCAATACAATGCCTGCCCAGAATCCGTTTTCGCGGTCTTCAAGTCTTTTACCCCATAGATAGGTAATTAATACCGTGCCTGTGGCTGCCAGGGCGGAGGGTAATCGTGCGCTGAATTCGTTTATCCCAAAAATTTTATAGGAAATGGCAATGGCCCAGTAAAAGAGCGGCGGCTTGTTGATACGCGGGACGCCATTAAAATGCGGGACGACCCAGTTGCCGTTAAGTATCATATCCCGCGCCGTAGAGGCGTAACGGGGTTCGTCAGGGTCAATGAGAGGCATTGCCCATGTATAAAATAAGAAGAGAAAAAAGCCCAATAAGGATAAGCCAATGAGAAAAGGAATATCTTTTTTCGTCAATTTTTCTGCATGCTGTTGTAATTTTATTTCCATAGTATTTATCAAATGTCCTTGTTTGAAACGAAAAGGATATCCCGATGACCTACGGAATCCTTTTCGAGTACAAACATTGGTATTTCAAGTAATTTTGAAACCTCTTTGAAATCTTTTTCCTGTATAAAAAGAAACACACGTTCATTTGAATTCAAGAATCGTCTCAGTTCATCTATCCCATATAGTACCTCTATATGATTTATATTGGTATAAAACAGATAAGGATCTCTGAAGAAATCATACATGGCCAGTTTTTCACCGTGTTTTATCACGGAATTGGCCTTGTCGCATATTTCTTTGGCGGATTTGTATTGGTTGAGAATTGGAATCGCCTTCAAGGTGCTGATATTAAAGGCAAAAAATATAACAAAAATAATAGTGAAGAGAAACGGAATTATCCTGGCATACCTCACGAATCGTAACATCACAAGGCCTCCGATCAGGAGAATCGCCACAAACGGGATTGCTGAAGATGTGTACTGAGGGTAGAGTTTATATACCACTATCGGTAAAAGGGTACTCAGTGCTAACGTGATTCCACACAGGAGATAACACGGATAATACCCTATTCTTTTAAAACGTTTCTCCCGAAACTGCTCGACAAATTCATTCAGAAACCATGCTGTAATCAGGGCTGCAGCGGGATACAGAGGAAGGACATAGATATCTCTTTTCCCTGACACAATCGAAAAGAAAATGAAAACAACGGCAAACCAAATAACAGGCATCAAGATATTCTGTATCTTTGTCCGTCCTTCTTTTGAACTCAGATATACAGCGATACCCGGGATAAAGATACTCCACGGTACAAAGTTGATGGGAAAATTTATGAAGTAATAATAAAATGGGCGTTTGTGGGCAAACGAACTGGCAAACCTTCCAACATTCTGCTTGAAAAGTATCTGGCAGGCATATTCCTTGCCGCCATAGACGCTTGCCAGATATACCCAGGTAAATACAATGAAGGCAAATATTACCCCGCCTATCCAGGGACGAGTTTCCTTTAAGACCCGAAGATCCTTTTTCAGGATTAGATAAGTTAATACAATGAAAAAGGGGAGGATAAAGCCTACAGGGCCTTTTGTAAGCACTCCCAGCGCCATGAAAATATAAAAGAGGATGTAATATCGTCTCTCTTGTTTTTTTACCTCACCTTCGTCCTTCCATTGTAAAGGTGGGGAAATAGGGGACGTAATCGGGCTGCGGTTATGCCGTATAATGTATCCTTTATAGAAGCATAGTATTGCCATCGTTGCAAAAAACGTGAGGAGGACGTCAAATGCCACGCGATGCGCCATCCACAGGAATTTTGAACTGGTGGCAAGAAAGAGTGCGGCTAGTAAGGCAATTCGCGTATTATGGTATAAACTTTTAGCGAGAAAAAATAGAGACAGACAGCAACCGATGCCTGCAAAGGCTGAAGGCAGGCGGGAAGATAATGCCGTAATCTTTCCAAAAGGAATCGAAAACAAATTAATGAGCCAGAATAAGAGCGGAGGTTTATCAGGATAAGGTTCGCCGTTTAAATGAGGAACGATGAAGTTGCCGCTGTCCCGCATTTCTTTCGAGACTTGCGCATAACGAGGCTCATCGGGCGCCCATAAGTCCCTTTTCCCTATGTTGAACAGGAAAAGGAATCCTGTAAATGCTATGATACAAATAGTTATTAAACGAGTGTTATTAATAGGGGTTATTGAATTCATTTTGTTTCAAGATAATCAGTATGCAATGGACATACTGAGTTTATATAGGCTTTCTTATTCCGAGAAATTATAAAAGAATTTGTTTCTAAAATCAAAGAAGAAGTGATAATTAACAAGGGGATCATGAAGTAGTTTATATCAGTAAATATCTATAAATATACCTGTACATTGTTTATTCTGCTGTGCAGTAGATTATTGTGAATAGGTAGTTTTTAATAAGTTCGCAGATTAATGAGAAGTTAATGCATGTGGCTTCCTTCTACCTTCAATGATTTTTTGAACGAGTCCATATACGGCAGGTAGGACAACGAGTATAATAAGTGTTGAAGTAATAAGACCACCAATGAGGACAATCGCCATAGGCTGTTGAATCTCAGAACCCGCACCCATCCCTATTGCAAGGGGGACCACCCCTACGATCGATGTAATGGCCGTCATCAGGACTGGTCTCATACGTGTCTTTCCCGCTAAAAATAGCGCCTCCTGGATGGGATGCCCTTCCTGTCTCAATTCGTTTATAAATTCCAGCATAATGATGCCCTTTTCCACCGTAAGTCCAAAGTGTGCCACCATACCGATCAGGGACGATATATTAAAGTTGTTTCCGGTTAAAAATAATGCCCACACACCTCCCATTAAGGCAAAGGGAATAAAGAAGATCAGGAGGAATGCCTGCCAAACAGACCTGAATGCCGCCAGGAGCAGCATAAAGACAACGATGGCGGAAACGATAAAAATAGTTATGAGTTGGCGGGTGAGTTCCTGTTGCCGTTCGTAGTTACCCCCAAAAGTAACATAATATGATGCTGGCAAGCTGAGTTCTTTTATATGATCCTGTATATCAGAGACGATGCTGCCAATATTTCTATGGGAGATGTTGCAGGTGACCTGAATCCTCCGCTGCATGTTTTCCCTCTTTATGCTCAAGGGGCCTGTATCTCTCCAAATCTTACAGACGGAAGATAATCTTACTTTGTTTCCATTTGGCGTATCAATAAGGAGAGCGCCAATCTTTTCGGGGTCATCTCGAAACCGCTCCTGAAGCCTGACCAATACGTCATACTCCTTTATATCTTTCACAACGGTTGTTACCACCCTTCCACCCATTGTCGTTTCAATAGCATCGCCTATTGCCTTTGCGCTTAGTCCGTAGCGGTTGGCGCGTTCACGGTCTATGAGCATATTCAACTGCAAGATGCCCAGGGTTTGCTCCACGCCAACATCCGTTACTCCCGGTATTTGCTGCATAATCTCACTGAGTCGATTACCCTTTTGAACCAGGACATCTAAATCATTGCCAAAGATATTTACGGCAAGTTGGCCGCGCACTCCGGATATGCTTTCTTCAATTCTGTCATTCAAAGGCGTTGTGAAAAAGATAATCACGCCGGGGAAGTCTGCTGTGCGGTTTCTCATCCAGTCCTTTATTTCATCTATGGAATGCCTTCTTTCCTTCCAATCGGCCAGTTGGACGTACATCTCACCAATATTCGCCGTTTCGGGCATCTCTGAACCCTCCGGTCTGCCCACCCTTTGGATAACTTCTTTTACATCAGGGGCTTGTTTGATAATCCGAGCAACCTTATCAGAGATGCGTGCTGTTTCTTTCAAACTAGAACCCGGCGGTGTCATTACTACTGCCACTAAAGCGCCTTCGTCAAAGGCGGGCAGCAATGATGTCCCCATAAATGGCACAATAAGTGCCGTGGATCCCAATATTCCAATGGCAATGAGACAGGTTGATTTCGGCCTATTCAAAGCAGTCTTGCATATTGGCATGTATCCTCTTAACGCATGCCTTGTAAACCATCCCTCATAACGTTCGCGTCCACCCTTTATTTTTATGAATGTATAGCACAGGATGGGTGTTAGTGTCAGGGAAAGGATAAACCCGATAAGCATTGAGACTATGATGGTAAATGCAAACGGATAAAATATCTTTCCCTCGAATCCTGTCAAAAACAATAATGGAGCAAAAACGGCGATGATGATTAATGTAGAAAAGGCAATAGGACGCCGCACCTCTATGCTTCCCTTTAATGTGGCGGCAAAGCGATCGTTTGGATTCAAGAGCATGTGACGGTAAATATTCTCTGTATCAACAATGGCGCCGTCAATCATCGTCCCTAAACCTACCACAATTCCACCCAGGGACATAACATTGATCGTGATATGGAACAGTTTCATACAGGCAAAGGTAATCGCAACGGAAACGGGGATTACTACCGTAAGTATCAGGGTAGCGCGAATGTTGTTAAGGAACGGAAGACAGACCAGGATAACGGCGATACCGCCAATAATCATAGACTCCTTGAGGTTTCTTATAGACAAGTTAATTAACTCCGACTGGTCGAAGAATGCCCTGATTTCTACGCCTGATGGAAGCATGGACTGTATTTCCCTGAGCGCCTTTTTTACGCCGTGAATAACGGGCATGGTATCCACTCCGTAGTGTTTTGTCACCGTGGACACCACGACTTCTTTATTGTCTATCAGCGCCAAGCCCCGCCTGAATTGTCCCCCTTCCTTTATCGTAGCAATATCTTTAAGGTACAGGGGAACACCATTTTTGGTGGCAATGGCAATGTGGTAAAGGTCGTTGATCTTTGTGATGCGTCCCAGTCCTCGGGTTGCATATTCAATCGGGTCATAGGGAATGATGTTACCGGTGAAATTTTCATTGTTATCTTGAAGGGCATTTGTTACCTGGTTCAGAGAGACACCCAGAAATCTCATCTTCAGCATGTCCAGTAATGCCTGATATTGGCGTACCTCTCCTCCCATATTCCACACCCGCCAGACACCAGGCACTGACAGCATACGATACCGTACGTCATAGTCGGCCAGTTCTCTCAAGTCTAATGGCGGCAAGCCTCCTTTAATATAATACTCAATAACTTCGCCCAGTCTGGATGCCGCGTTAGACAGGATGGGCGCATGTGTTCCCAGTGGAAGCCTTGGAATAACGTCGGTGAGATTCTGTGTAATCAGTTGTCGTGCAAAATAATAATCTGTGCCCCATTTAAAGGATAATGTAACCCACGAAACACCGTACATAGTGTTTGATCGAATTGCTGTAACATTAGGGGTACTGCGCAGTGAGCTCTCTATGGGGCGCGTGATGAGGGTTTCAGCTTCCTGAGCCGCTAGTCCGGGGTTTTCGGCAATCACAGAAATAATGGGAGAACTCAGGTCAGGTAAAAATTCTGTAGAAGACTTGAAAATGGCTGTAACGCCAAAAAAGATGGCGAGGCAGATAACCAGTATTACCAAAAGTCTGTGTTCGAGACAGTATTTTATGACACGGGAAAGCATCTCATCTGCCCTCTAATTCCTCTTCTTCTCCGCTACCCTTTGATTTGAAGGTTAAATTTTTAAGCTGGTATGCACCTTCGATAAGCAAAAGGTTCCCTTCTTCTAAACCATGTACCACCTCTATCTTGCCGTCTCTTTTAATACCTGTTTCGATCAAGCGCTTCCTAAACGCATCCTTTTCCATGGTGAAAACAATTTTACCGAAATCTTCGGGAAAAATGGCTGATTCAGGGATAACAAGGGCATCTCTTTTTTTATCGGTGGTTACCTGGGCAACTGCGTATATATGCGCCTGGATATTTCCGGGATTATCAACTGCGGCACGCGCCTCAATTGTCCTTGTGCTAGGGTCGATGGATGGTGAAACATAATTTATTTCTCCCTCAAGAATTTGTGAGCCATCGGATAATACAAAGAGTACCTTCTGTCCTGTTTTTATTTCCTGTGCTTCTTCCGGATACAAATGAATAATACCCCAGAGTTTTGAAGTATCCACTACCTCAAATAATATGCTGCCCCGATTAACCCACATGGGTGGATTTATAAGCCTCCTGGTTACGAACCCATTAAACTGTGTGTTGACTTTGAATATTTGACCAATTGTTTGCGGGTTTTCAATTTCCGCAAGTATAGCGCCTGGTTTTATCATATCTCCTTGATTGCAATTTACCTTAATGACCTTGCCGTCAATGGGGCTGCTAATCGAAAATATCTTTGTCTGATCAAAATCTATTTCTGCGGGAAACTCAACAACCTTTGAAATGGTTTCCTTTTTTACTTCGGTGGTTTTAATACCAGCCATTTCCTGCTCACGTTTGTCCAGTTTCAATAAATCTGTGAGCGGTTCTTCCTGCGTTGCTTTATGTGCTGATTTCTCGCCTGATATGTCTTTTCCTGGAAGTTTTTCTGCCAATTCATGCGGGCTTTTCGAACAACCGGTTGAGCATAATAGGATTAAAATTGCTACAAATAAACTAACACATGGAAATTTCCATCTTAAAGGGTGGCATGGACAAACCCTGTTCCTGTATGTATTGAACAGGGTTTGCTTGTCCGTGACTAATTTTCTGTTCACTGTAAACTTCCTCCGATAGCCTTTTCCAGTCGTGCCTCGGCTAGGTGCAAATCGTAAAGGCTCTGGTAATAGTTTTGCATGGCATCCAGATAAGTCCTCTGTGCGTCAACCACGTCTAAGAAGCCCAATAGCCCACTTTCAAAGGATTGCCTGATGATATCTCTTGTTTTGGCGGTTTTAACTAAAATACCTTCGTCGAAAAGATGAACTATCTTTTGTGCAATGGAATATTTATTAAAGGCGCCAAGCACTTCTTGTGTAATATTGCGTTGGGTTTGCTTCAGGGCTTCCTCCGCACCTTTCTTTTCGCCTTCTGCCTGTGCAATTGCCCCCTTTTTTCTGTCCCATATTGGCAGAGGCACGGAGATTGAAAATTCTGCGACTGGGTTGCTGTCCGGATTGCCAGCTTCTTCCAGACCCCCTGCTATGCCCACATCCACATCGGGTTTTGCCAGGAGTTTGGACAACGAAACATTATGCTCAAGCCCCTTTATCCTGTGCATTTCGGTTAATATTGATGGGTGTTTGTTAATTGCCTTTCTTATAAGGTCTTCCTGTGATAAATCTGTATGAGAGGAATAAGCAGTGATTTTACCCTGTATTTCGATACGATTATCAGGCGGATTGTTTAAGAGAATGTTCAATTGTGTCCGTGTCAGCGCAAGCTGTCCTTCAGATTCTTTCAGCAGCTTTTCTGACTTTACAAGTTCCACGCTTGCCTTGGCTACTTCAAACCCGCCTCCCAATCCCTGTTTCAGGCGGTGATTCACCAGTTCGAGCAGTTCACGGGCAACTGCATGGTTTTGACGGTACATCGAAAGATATTCGCTGGCAAGCAGAATATCGTAGAATGCCTTTTTTAGCGTATAGGCTGTGTCTAGCCTTGTTCTTTCCAGGGTGAGTTTCAATATTTCCACATTTTCGGATGCAATGCTTTTGCGGGTAGTTCTTTTCCCGGGGTATTCTAATCGCTGGGTAAATCCCAGCGTGGTCTTTGCCGTCCCATTACCGGGGGAATAATCCTCTACCCTTATGCTTGCATCCGGGTTTGGTGCAGTTCCTGCCTGTACTACAGCCCCCTTAGCCGCTTCTATCCGTTCCTCTAATGAGGGAATTTCTGGGTTTGCCTGCAGCCCTATCCTAAGGATTTCTTCGAGGGTCAACTCCTTTGCGTAAAGGGCGCTGGTTATTGATAAAAAAAGAAAAGAGAGTATCCATAACCGGAAGAAAAATAATTTACTACGCAGTTGAAATATATTTTCCCGTTCTATTTTCATAATTAAATTATACCGTGCGGTATATGAACGGAAGATGAACACAAAATTAATTTTTTGTAATCTCGGGAATTCAGGAGGTGGGAAGTGTAACAGTAAAGGCGCTTCCCTTTTGGGGATCACTTTCGACAGTGATTGCGCCATGATGGGATTTGACGATCCATTGACAAATGCTTAAGCCAAGTCCACCGCCGGTGTTGTTTGCCGTACGGGCATTGCTTGCCCTATAAAAACGGTCGAATATGTAGGGAATATCCTCCTGCGAAATGCCAATACCATTATCCTGGATGATGATCTTTGCACAACCGTTATTTTTACGAAGGAACAAGCTAATTGTCCCATTGGGAGGGGTGTATTTCACGGCATTATCTACCAGATTTAGGAGGAGCATTCGGATAAGCAACTCATCTCCCTCGATACAGGCATCTTCCGTCTTTTCCATCGATACGAAGATGTTCTTCGGCTCAGCAATGAGCCTTAATTGTTCAGTAATCTCTGTAATAATAGGACAAAGATTCATCCGGTCCTTATGTATTTCATATCGCCCTGCATCGGCCTTTGCCAATATAAACAGGTTCTCTACAACTTTCGAAAGCCGCCCAAGATCTTCCAGAGTATTGGCAAGAACCTGCTGATAATTACTGATATCCCTTTCCCTGGATAAGGCTACTTCTATCCCTGCCTTCATGATGGCTATAGGAGTGCGTAATTCATGGGAGGCATCGGTCGTGAACTGGCGAACATGGGTAAATGAATTTTCCAAACGGGACAGCATCTCGTTAATTACTCCAGAAATCTCGCGGATCTCGTCTTTTGCAGGAGATATTGTCAGCCTTTTCCCCAGGTGTTCGGTTTCAATCTTCTGAAGCTCTTTTATCATATTATCCACAGGTCTTAAGGATTTTTTAGCCATAAATAAACCGCCGAACCAACTACCAGTAACCGCAATGCATCCTAAACATACGAGGGCAAATAAAAAGATTTTGGGGGCGCTATTGTTATTAATGGCAATCCCCATCTGAATTAATTGATGATTGTCCTCTGTGGGTATCGTGACAATACGTAAAACATGTCCCTTTGATGACTTTACGGTCTTAAAGTATATCTTTCCTGAAAGGATTTCCTTAAGTTGATTACTGGTTAATGGCAAGTGGTTATCCGTTAGATTTCCTGATCGAAATTGGAGATTTCCGTTTTGGTCGAGTACGGCAGTGTATTTCTCTGAAGACCGTTCATCCTTTTCGTTCGAGATACAAGCCACATAGTCCTTAAGAGAATCCTTGCTGATGCGGGCACAATAAGCGATGCCCTCCGCTTCCTCTTCAAGCCCTACATCAATGCTTTTATTGTTGGCGTAAGAGAAGGCAAGGTATGTTAATAGGCCAAAGAGAATCAGTGCCCCTCCAAAGACGCTGGTGTACCAGAAGGTAAGTTTTGTGCGAATCGTCCATGAGGTCATGGTTTTTCCTCGCTCATGACGTAACCGACACCCTTAATTGTGTGGATCAGTTTGTTCGTGCGATCCTTATCGATTTTATTTCTCAATCGATTTACAAGGACATCGATTACGTTAGTGAAGCTGTCAAAGTTGTGATCCCATACATGTTCTGTAATCTGAGTACGAGTTAATACCGTATCGGGGTTTCTCATGAAGAATTCTAATAGGGCGAATTCTTTATTGGTGAGATCTATGGGCTGACCATTTCGATAAAGGCGGTGCGCGGCCATGTCCAGAGAAAGGTCTGCAATTGTTAACCTGGGCTGGTAATTTACCCTTCCCCTGCGAATCAATGCCCGTATCCGCGCCATTAATTCGATGAAAGAAAAAGGTTTTACGAGATAATCATCTGCTCCCAAATCTAGTCCATGCGCCTTGTCCTCAACGGCATCTTTTGCAGTCAATAGAAGGATTGGCATGTCTTTACCATTGTTTCTAACTTCTTTTAGTATCTCGAACCCATTCTTCTTGGGGAGCATGATGTCCAGGATAACGAGATCATACCCGCTGGTATTGAGCATAAAGAGGCCTTCTTCTCCGTCATAACTCGTATCAACGGCGAAGTGATTTTCTTCAAGCCCCTTTTTAATGTAGCTGGCTAATTTTTTCTCGTCCTCTACTACCAAGATTCTCATACCTGCATGAACCTCTCAGTTAAAGAGATTTTTAGAAGCCTTATAAGCATTCAAAAGAGTATAGTAATTAATGGCCTGTAAAGCAAGTTTACACATTTGCAAAAACTGTTCACCTCTAATCATTAATGAAATACACCAAAAAACACTTGGATTACATTACAATGTTGGTTAAAATTAAAAACTTGTTACAGGCGAGAATTGACTCAGGTGGGAATTTATAAAACGTATTATGATTAACTCAGTTGATTTTACTAATAAAGATCAGTCATACAAGACTGTTTTTTTTGAGACCTTCGGCTGCCAGATGAATAAGCTCGATGCCGAACTTTCATTGGGGCTATTGCAGGAAGAGGGTTATAAAATCGTAGATAAGGTTGACGAGGCAGACGTCATCTTGTTCAACACCTGCAGTGTACGCCAGCATGCCGAAGATAAGGTGTATTCCCATTTGGGAGCTCTGAAAACACTGAAAAAAAGGCATCCGGAAGTTATCGTGGGAGTTCTTGGATGTATGGCACAAAAAGACGGTGAGGCTATATTTAAACGCATGCCTCACGTAGACCTGGTCTGTGGAACGCGCATGTTTTCAAGGTTGCCAGAGATGCTCTTAAAAATAAGGAATCATGGTTCGCACGTCCTTGCCATAGATGAAGATCAAATCGTTAATGTAAAGAGGGCTGTGACCTATCGGCCGAATTTCTATCAGGCATTCGTTACGGTGATGCGGGGTTGTGATAACTATTGTTCCTATTGTATCGTGCCCTATGTGCGGGGACGGGAGATCAGCCGAACAATCGCCGATGTGAAAGAAGAGGTGCAATCCCTTGTGTCGAACGGTTGTAAAGAGGTCACACTTTTAGGGCAAAATATAAATTCTTACGGAAAGGGTTTGGGTGGAAACGTTACGCTGGGAGATCTGCTTTCCGAATTGAACGATGTAGAAGGTCTCGACAGGATCAGATTTGTAACCTCCCACCCTGCAGATATATCTCACGATCTCATTCGCACCATAAGCCATTTGGAGAAAGTTTGCGAATACTTGCACATGCCTGCTCAATCAGGTTCAGACGAAGTTTTAAAAAGGATGCGACGTGGTTATACGGCAGGTTATTACCGGGATTTGATATCTTATACAAGGGAATTGATTTCTCACATTACTGTTGCCAGTGACTTTATTGTGGGCTTTCCGGGTGAAACGGAAGAAGATTTTCAGAAAACGGTGCGATTGATGGAAGATATTCGGTTCCAAAACTGTTTTATATTCAAGTATTCACCACGAACAGGCACGAAGGCAGCCGAACTGAAAGACGACGTACCTGATGAGATTAAGCGAGAGAGAAATATAAAGTTACTGGGACTGCAGAAACGGATAAGCCTCGAAGAAAACACAAAGATGATCGGCAAGGAAGTGGATGTCCTCGTTGAAGGAGCAAGTAAATCAGACCCGAATAGGTTCTCGGGTCGGACTCGACAAAACCACATCGTTGTTTTCAACGGTTCGCAGGAGTTGGTTGGGAAACTAGTAGACGTTGTGGTACATGAAGTAACAGACCTTACGTTATTTGGTAAGTTGACGAGCTGTATATAACCCCCCCCCGACTTCCCTAAACCATTACAAAATTTTCCAGCCACAAAGCCACCGGAACAGTAAGGGCACGGTGCTCCGTGCCCCTATTCAATAATAATATGTTCGTGTATTCGTGGTAAAAAGGTTGCCGAACGTATCCGCCTCTTCGTGACTAATTATGCGAACTGTGCGGTCTCCGAACTGACGAACCAGACGAGTACGCAGCGTGTGAAGAACGTCTCTTACCAAAACGATTCGCACTTGTTCTATGGGTTCGTGGTTTGGAATCTGATGACATGTGTGACCCGGTCCTTTTTGCTCCAGTTCGTCTGTGGTGACGTTGTGTCTGCTGGAGTGGAATTTCCTGAGTGTTATGTGCCGGAGCCGAAGTGTAATCAAAGCCTTCCAGCTTGCGGCGCTCAAGCTTCATGCCGAGTGTATTCTCGATAGCGCGCACCATGGCGTTGTCATTTTGCGTTGTGAGGGTGAATGCGTCGCCGGTTTTGGCGGCACGGCCTGTGCGGCCGATACGGTGCGTGTACGCCTCGACAGTGTCGGGCATATCGAAGTTAATGACGTG
>JAHFOY010000028.1 GCA_023261485.1 Planctomycetota bacterium | reverse complement strand
TTTGGAGCTTTCCGCACAGCTCATAATTCCACTTCATTCGTCACTACCCAGCCACTCCTACAGGTGATGCCGCTGGTGTTGGTGACGGTGTTGGCGTTGATTCGCCACTGCCACTGCCGCTCCCAGAGCCACTGCCTTCACCTTCCCCTTCCGGACATTCACCCGCATCACTCGTGTCGGCCTCGCTTGGGTCTTCACCATTTGGGCCTTTTGCGCCATTGGCAATCCACCGTTCGATCTTTTGTATCTCATATTCCGTAAAATACGGCCCACCGAATGGCATTCGATGATCTTTTTCAGCATCTTCCTCGGTACTCTGACCACGCAGTCGTTTTAAAATCAAACTGTCTGATGGATTTTCCAAATCTATAAGCGCTTCATGTTCAATTCCATCAGCGCCAGAAATTATTCCCTCCCAGCGCGAGAGATCCATACATGCCTGGGAAGGTGAACGTTCCTTGGATGTTGCATCGTTGTTGTTATAATGACACTGTTTGCAAGGCGTACTCCCATTTACCGGTTCAGTTAATAATGGAAGAACGTCTCTATTGAAGTCGGGAAATGGTGTATCATCTTCTGCCCCTTCTTCGATCCACTTCCGGATTTTGGCAATTTCTTTTTTCGTAAAGAAAGGGCCTCCGTACGGCATACGACCATCAGTATCTTCCAGGTCGTCGCCCTCTCCTTTCAATCTTTGCAAGAGGAGGCTCTTATCAGGGTCGTCAGTGTCAATGACGGGTTCAGTTCCTGCATCTGCACCTGCTATGATGTCTTTATATGAGCCCATGGTGAATTCGGCCATGGCATTCTCAGGTACACCATTACTTTCTATGGTAAGGCTGGTAAAGTGACATTTGATACAAGGGATGGATTCCTGTTTACCAACCTTCCTGCTTTTCACAAAAAGGGGTAAGATATCGTTGGTAAAGCTGATTTTCTTTTTCCCAGAAAATTTAATCTTCGTATCTTTCCCTTTTTCCACAGGTTGGCTGCTTGCGCTACCAGCCTGAATGAGACTTGTTGCCAAAAAAACAGAAACAACAATCCCTGTTGCAATAGAAAAATATTTCTTTTTATTTTTAGTCATATTAACTCCTTTCTCTAAAGTAATTCATTTGTGTAACTATCAATAACAGTTGTTATCGTCTGTCGAGCAGTATCGGCATCCGATGTATTCAACTTATCGCTGGCATCCATTAAATCATGGAGGGCATCCTCCATTTTTTCTTCTTCAGATTCTCCAAGGCGTAATTCTAAATCTTCCAAAAATACATTCGAATATAGTAATGCCTCTTTTGCAATTATCATGGCATCTCCACGATTGTTTTCACTTAAAGCCTCCTCATTCTCATCTAATTCTCCTTCTACACGGCCAATGAAGCCTTTGCTCAATTCACTCACAATCGTATCGGCAGTCACATCGGATGGCTCACCGGTTAATTGAGATTTGATGGTTTCGTTGCCTGTGGGATTATCTCCCGAAACAAATTCCTCTAAAATCCTGTAATAAACCTCACCTTCCTTTTGCACCTCACGGGCCTTTTCTGTATCGCTGTCTCTGTTGTCCAGAATAGCTTCGACTTCTCTCAGTACGGCTATGTAGAAGGCCCTCACAAGAGAAAGACGGATGACTTGACGCTGGATTCCAACCGCAATCTCATCCTCATCGGGATTGTTTTTATTCAGGGCATTCTGTCCCCGAATAAAGGCAACGGTTATCTGGTCTTCCAGATTGGGATTACTCCCGGTATCAATATTTGTGCGATCTGCCGTTAGCACCTTATTTTCCCGATCGGCTGTACCTACCAGCGCCTGATAGGCGGCGTATGCATTGTCCCAATAAGTGCTTAGCTCGGAGGCATCGTCCTCGTCGAAATCATCCCTTGCATGGGTAATGTTTTCAAGAACTGCCAGATAAAATACCCGCTGAAGTGTCTTATCAATGACCTGTGCAGCCAGTTTTGGTTCGTTATCATTTTTTATGTCTTCAATGGCGCCGGTTATATCACTATCCAGGGTTAAACTATTTTCCGTGTCCATCTCTTTTACTAAATCCTGCAGTTCTCCTTCATAGGCGGAAGCGATGGCGTCACCGTCAATGGGCTCTGCTTTCCTCAGCGTGCCGATTTCACTATATGCAGAGACTGCCGCATCTATGGTATCCGTGTTATTAGTCTTAGCGTATGCAGAAAAATTTAAGGTAAAATCCTTTTCTACTTCCTCGTTGTTCTTGCTGATTGTCAGGATTTCAGATACAGTCTCGTAACCTACGGATTCAACGGTAAGGACGTGTTTGCCCTTTTTCAATTTATTAACTTCGCATGAACCGTCTGAATCCGTCAAAGTGGTCTTTTTCTTTTTCCCTTTACTTTTGATTTTTATAACAGCATCTTCTATGGCATCACCATTTTCGTCCATAACAACACACATAATTGACGCTGCCTGAACTGCAGACACATTCACACCTATCAAATGAGTGCCTAATAATAGGCCTGAAACAATTCCCAACGGCATAAATATCTTGTTTAACAAATTCATAGTTATAGCATTCCTTTCTTTAGTAAGACTCAGTCTCAATAATATACAAAATAAAAACTATTCTACTTTTCTGTTCCTGCAAAACCCATCCTCACAAAAGCGTGAAGCAGGAATCCATGCCATTATTACAACCAACTCCGGATTCCCGCCTACGTTAGATATATAATGAAGGATATGTTTATTAAACCTGTAACAATACAACTTTCTTTGCATAAATTACCTCTCGATCGCGCATAATTTAGCCTTCGGTGACTTTTTCGATGTAGTGTCTGTATAAAAATTTCTAAAAACCAATTTTTGTATACCACCTGTAGGGGCAATTCATGAATTGCCCCTACAGGTTTGAAATTCCTGAACATCAAGTTCCGCTTTAGCTTATTTGACTACACTCCCACTACCACTGCCGCTCCCTGAACCACCTCCACTCCCGGAGCCGCTACCAGAGCCACTGCCGCTTCCCCCCCCTGTTGCCTTTAACTGGATATCGGTTACCTTGTTTTGCCCTGCCTTGAGTTTAATATTTTTCTTTGCACTGGAATACCCGGACTTTTTTACTGTCAGGATGTATTTACCGGCGCTCAAGTCTGAAAATTCATACTGCCCACTACTTCCCGTTTTTCCACTGTCCTTAAATTTCAGTTTTTTGCTTTTCAAGGATACCGTTGCACTGCTAATCGCTACTCCAGATTCATCCGTTACCGTACCGGAAATACTACCCACAGATGTGGGTGTTGGAGTAGCAGTTTGGGCATTCACTGTATTATTCAATGACAGAAAACTGACGGATACAATCAAACACAGTAATACTAGTACATTTTTTAACATCTTAACCTCCCCCATTATGAAAGTACAAAATTATCAATTAACATTTTCGATTTTTAATTTTGCATTGCCAATTTTACAATGCAAATCAAAAAATTCTTCTAAGTTCTAAAATCCAAATCTCAAGTAAATTCAAAATTCCTATATTTTGTTTTTTACCTCCATTCAAAACTGTATAAAGCCAGCCAGTTGTAATCGGCAACGGCATATCGATTCCTTTTAAATTCTGCCAGCTTCTTAAGCTTTTTTTTATACATATCCCGTTCAAAAAGCTTGGAAGAGATGAGGATATATTTCGGTTTACTTTTCAAGCGGTCCAGATCCCTCATGACACCACTCATAGTTGATACAAAATAAACATGGCTATTCTTCCTGACGCACCACGCAGGGGCGTAATACTGGAATAAACGCCAATCATTTAAACAATAAAATTTGGTAACATCCTTATCATAATTCCTTGTTATATAATTTATCGTGGAAACAGACGGCGGCTCTTCATTCCTGTTAATGGAAACAATCTTCAGCGAATCAATGGCTAGCGTAATAACAAAGACAAATACCACGGCAAGGAATATGAGGGAACCCTGTTTCTTGTCTTTCAAAAAGTGAGTAAACCCGTGCATTAACCCTGCACTGATAATAATAAGCAAGAAAGGGGCAAGCACCATAATCTGCCGAATGGCATCCTGTATGAATGCAATCCACAACGCATAGGGAATAAAAAAGGATAATAAAAACCTGGTTTTGAAATTCCATTTTTCATGGATAAAAAAGCTCACGAGAGCAAGCGCTATTATTATCGTTGGAACAATCCTCAAAAAGGGAGTATCCGTCCACCATGTGCCCAAACTATGTGCGCTCAGGTTGTGAAAGATATCGGAAAAACGTTCACTGTAATCATCGGTCGTAAGAATAGAGTTTCCTTCTCTATAAAAGTGATAATCAGCATGGCTCAGGAATTTTTTGTAACATTTATAAGGGGTAAAATGAACAAGTAAGTAACCCAACCATGTTACCACACCAATGGCCAGACCCAAGAATCCCCACAGCGCAACCTTCTTACGGCGTATTTTTTTAGTTATTTGATAAGCAGCATAAGCCATAGTGGGTATTAAAGCAAGGTATGTAACCCGAATACCTAATCCTAATCCTAATAATACACCACCCAATGCAAAATATACCAACGGGGTTTTACCCTTATCATTTTCATAATCCAAGCAGCTCTTACTTGTCCCATGAACACATTCTACTGCCATATAGAAAAACAAGACAGAAGTAATAACAAAAAATAACCCAAATGCATCCGAGAGGGGCTTTTCAGCCTGCAACCAAACCTGAGGATTAACTATGTATAACATAGAAGCGAGGATAGCCGTTTCTTTTGAAAACGCACGTCTTGCCAGTTCATAAAGCGGAAATACAGCAAAGCTGCTGAACAAAACACCGGAAAAGACCAATGCCTGTATATCATAGCCTGAAATTTTGTACCAAATCCAGCTTACAAACATGTAAACAGGGTAACCTGGGAAATGCGGCTGGTCGTGCAAAATGTCATAACCTTTTGATAGGCCAAAGGCAAAGTTGACGCTATCCCATTCATCGATGTATTTGCCGAAATATAATAATCTGGAAATCAAGCAAACCACGACTGCAGCTATCGGGATTATATAACCCTGCAAGGACACCGTTTTCGTCTGACAACGGGTCTTTGTTAGTTCATTGTAATTGACTGTTGCTTGCATAGTAATATATTCAGTTTAGGCAGTAACCGATGTAACCTCTATTAATTCTTTTTCAGAACGCATTAATTGAACGTCCTCCTTCTTACATAAATTATCCAGCATGAGAGTCTGTGCGGCAGCAATCCCCATCTCCATAGCCGTATCCATAAAGATATACCTGAATGTCCCCTGTCTACCGCAAGTAATCAAGTTCTCAAAGCAATCCAGAAAATCAAAGAGTTTCTGGCGGTGCATTGAATAATCAAGACTGTAAACAGGATAGCCATGGGTCACGCACGTTGTAAAATAATCTATGACCTTGTCCCGGATATCAAGCCCGAGTTCTTTCAAATCGGCAAGACAACGGTTCAATAAAATTTCCTTGGAACAACTCCAGGTTTCGTCGTTCTCGTTGCATGGTATTTCCAACATAACGGATGTTTTCCCTTCCGGTGCACTGAAAGGGCTTCGGCGTTTTGGTTCCTGAATACGCGTCATGATATGTTTCCCTTCAGAAACATACATCCACGTGTTATCACTAATATCGGGGATATCTACCAGGATATTTAAAAATCTCACCGCACGGAATTGGAGTACAGATGCATGCTTCATAACGTCCCCGGTAAGATGTCCAGGAAATGTCTTTATGAGGTCTGGCAGAGGAATTGTTGAAATAATTGCATCACAATCAACCGTCCTGGTTACACCACGCTGGACATAACATATACTCTCAATGGCATTATTGTTTACCTTTATTCCAGAAACCGTCGCATTCAAGACGATTTTCCCGCCCATTTTGGAAATTTCTTCGCTCATAATGTCGAACATCTGGCCTATGCCTTTTTTGGGGTAAAAATATCCCCTGGCATACGTTCGCGGCGTACCTTTCTTTAGCTTGAAGAGCCGGAAAAGAACGTCTTTAAGATTCAGCAACGAAATCCTTTGAGAAGCCCAATCTGATGAAATGAATTTAGGAGATACGCCCCATAATTTTTCCGTATATGGACCAAAGAATAAATTATAAAGAGTTCTTCCAAAACGGTTGACAATCCAATCCTCAAAAGAAACGTCTTTTTTCCGGAAGACAATTTTGGTGAAAACGGCGATTAGGTATGATGTAAATGCCTTCATGTTTGTCCAAATGTCCATCTTCAGAAATATATCCCTGGCAGATAGGGGATACTCAAAGGTCTTGCCCTTCAAAAGGATGACACTCTTTCTATGAGAGGTCAGGAGTTCATCACCCATTATCCCGCAAACATTTTCAACAAGTTCTTTGTTTTTGGATATAAAACGGTGTCCTCCGAGGTCAAACCGATAACCCTTGTATTCGTTTGTGATACACAACCCCCCTACCCTGGATTCTTTTTCGATTACGGTAATATCATATCCGTACTTAGATAATTCCCATGCTGCTGATAGACCGCAAGGCCCACCGCCAAGTACAAGTATTTTTTTCTTCAATTTCAGTACTCCTTAAAAATACGTTGCGACAGAAAACAAAAAGGCGTTATTAGATATGCCCGGCATATCTTTCTCTTCCATATTAATTTGATAATCTAATTTAAAGACCGTGTCTTCGGTATATCGATAATTCAGACCCGGTGTAATTCGATTTCTTAGCCAATGAACACTTTCAAAATCATCATCCCTGCCAGCCGTTTGCACCTGATCCCACCGTAAAACACCCGTAAAGGTTGAGTTTTCGGTAAAAATGCGAGGATTCCAGCTTTTTAATATGGATGGCATAAAGTGGTATCGGGCTTCCAGGTAATACCCCCACATATCATCTGTAATACCGGCATCTTTAGCCAATTCATTCGTATCTATAAAGGCATAAGCGCCTTCACCTACTAACTCAAACGGACCTTTTTGATAAGTAAGATCCAACGCTGAAATGGTCAGTTGATTTTCATTATTTTCATCATACTGGCTTGTATAAGCAGACCCGCCAAATTCTAAACCAATAAATGGACTAAAGGCAACACGACCCACTACACCAGGACTTTCATTATAATTATCGTTGGCAAATCCACCCCTGGAATTCCTTAACCCGTTTACCTCTCCAAAGCGTGATGTACCATCAGCGTCTAAACCGCGAAACGCCCCATTGGTAGCGTAAATCTCATAGTCAAGTTTGCTTAAATCAGACGGATAAAGTGTGCCGAAGAAGCCCATGCCTAAATCCGTAAGGGTGGTTGGAATAATCAACTGGTCTACCAGTGGACGGTCTGTAAAATCCTGCAAGGGTGAATCATGTACTAAATTAAGCTTTCCCAGAGGCGTGAGAACATATCCTCCCCTCCAATTTATCCAATCGGTTAATAAAAAATCTATGGTACCAAATTCCAGGATTACCTCACCATCTCTGCCGCCGCCGACACCGCCAAACTCAAATTCTATCTCTGTTGCAAGTTTTACACGATCCGAGATATCTGAGTATATAAAGGGTATAAATCTATTTTGAACAAAACCCTGCATATCAGCCTCATTTTCCGTCGACCTGAAAGCGAAATCCATATAACCACCCACATAGGTATTTCTACCAAATCTTCTCAGAAATGGTTTTGTATAGACACCGCCAAAGGATGGTGCAAGTTTCTTTTCTGCCAGTTCACTCCCCTTTTTGGCTAAATAAGGTACTTCTTCCGCACCCTCTTTAGCCACTGTCCCTTTACCAGCCGGAGACTGCAAAGATGCCTCTTCAGCGGTAACCTTTGTCTCCTTTTTCTGTACCTCTTCCTTTAAAGATGCTATCTCTTTCTCTTTTTGAGCATCCTTTTCAATTTGCTGCTTGAGTAAATCTTTTATTTCTTTCAATTCATTTTCAAGCATTTCCACTTTGCCTTTCAAAGTCTCTGTTTCCGGCGATTGTGCAAAGACATCAGAAGCAAGAAATGACATAGCAAAAGATATTACAAAAAAAATCAAGTAACGCATAATTAGCCTCCTCTAGAGTAAAGATATCAATATTAGTTCAGCATAACATCTAAAATTCAATTGTAATTAATATACCATGAACTTGCTCCCGGGTCTCTGATTTTGGATTCTTTTATCGTAAATTCAATCAGAAATGAGACTCAGTCTCAGTATCATAAATAAATTTAATAAATTGTCAAGTATTATTTTGAAAATAATTGCGGACAGATTAAAATGATTAAATTTCAGGGATACGTGGATATGCGTAGAGTATAAAAAAGGCAAACAAAAAAGGGTTGTGTAACAATTGCTACACAACCCTTTTAATTATCTGATATTTTAAATTTGCCGCTATCTATTCAACGATAGGTATAAATTCCCCTGTGACGCCGCCGTCGTTTGTATATACCGTTGGCATGTAAAAAGTATTTTCTGCGGCCTGATCTATCTTTTGATTGCATTTTGGGCACCTCCTGTTGTGTGGACCCCGGCTTACAAACCTTTTTCCACACATGAGGCAACTCCTTTCTGCTTTATCGGCGTAAACATTTTTCAAGGAAAGATTCTTTTCATTATATTTTTTAAGAATTTTACGCCTTGGTTTTTCTTTCTGCTGGATACTCACCACAATGGACTCCTGAAAAAGTCAAAAATATAAAATTACAATTTTAGCTTAAAAAACAGGATTATATACAATATTGTTCCAAATATTTAAGTTATTTTTTTAAATATATACTAACTCTTAACATTCTAAGTACTTAAAGATAACATTATTTTGCTTGTATTTAAAGAATTGCAGCGTATAATAACATCTCTTAATTTTCTAATAAAACGGGGCGTAGCGCAGTTTGGCTAGCGCGCCTGCCTTGGGAGCAGGAGGTCGGAGGTTCAAATCCTCTCGCCCCGACCATTACGCCAAACATTTGTTAATTTACCCGCCTTTTTTTGAAATAATACCTCAGAAACATCTGACAAAAAGCATTAGCCAGCCTTTTGTTGACGACGCAAGAAGGTTGAAGAGTAATTTATTGGACTTGTAGCCGTACTGTAAAGCTGTCGTTATAGGACGTGTTATTGTCTTCTCTTTTTAGATTTCACAACCTTTTTCGAAACAGACTTTTTTACTGCTTTCTTTGGTTTCGCAAGAGTTGATGGACGGCAAAGCAGTTCGCGTTTCGGGGCAAGCCTACCACACGAATCACAAACGTATTTTAAATTAACAACCTTTGGAGCACACACATGTCTGGGGTCACCCGATACCGTCCCACAAAATTTGCAAGCAACAACCTTCTCAGCTATTACGGGGTTACACAGGTGACCTTTGTTAGTTGTTACCAGGCCGCATGTCTGACAACTATAAACATTACCCATAATTATCCTCCCTTTCTATCCATTTTTTCCCTGACTAGGATTATATAACGTTGAAATATATTTTAACATCTCTTCTTCATTTGGAAAGACTTTTCTCGAAAAGGGTATGGCCTCCTCAACATTCCCCTGCTTTAAAAAAATTTACAAAAGACAGGACAAATAATCTTTTTTTATTGATACTCATACTACGCATTACTCGGTAAACAACATTTTTATTTTAGAGCTTCCGACGTCCTTAATACTCCCTTTAAAGGTATAAATATCCGGTCTGCCAAATATATCCTTGATATAAGCAATATAGGTATAATTCGCAGGAACGGTAATATCTTCTTCTTCCTTTCCACCCCTGGGACCTGTAAGTTCGAACCTTGCGGTTATATCTTTATCATTTCCGCTGTCATTTATTATGACAATTCCCATATAAAATTCTTTATACGTTGAAAACTCGAATTCAAGGGATATGGGCAACGACGTCGGTTCTGTACTAGTAGCAAATGCGCCCATCAATATAATGTCGCTCGATGTCGCAGTTGCATATTTTTCGTTGCTTTTTGTGTTCCTGACGGCACACCATTGGATTTTCCCCAAGGACTCATCATGCGTTTTGCTGAATGCTTCTTGTTGTAAAGAAGACAGGATTAAAAATGGGAAAAACAGCAGAAATGCCCTGAACCACTTTGTTTCCATAGTTCTTTTATACATACTCGCTCCCTTATATAAAGAATACTTTTTTAAGTTTCAGGTTACACTTTATTCTGGTCAAACGATAGTATTACTTTGTAAAAACTTCTTTTATTTATAAGTTTTTTTGAACCACACAAAGAACACACAAGAATGAAGCAAAGTGGTTTAAAAGTTGTGGAGAAGATATTCTTTTTATTGGGTGGATTGTTTCCATTGCATCCATTGCCGCTATTAAATGTACCCCCAAGGGGATTTGAACCCCTGTCTTCAGGCTGAGAACCTGACATCCTGGGCCACTAGACGATGGGGGCATGAATATGCAAGGAAATCATAAAGACTTGTAAGATACTACCTATAACAAATATTTATGAGTAGAAAATACTATATTTATTTTGTGAAGTCAATAAAATTCAGACATTACTTTGTTTGAAATGCGTGTTGAAACACTTACATAGTTGAAGACGCAGCACATGTCTGATTACAGAGCTTTAAGATTGTTTGCAGCGCACGGTCGGCTGATGTTCCATGGGGGTCAAAGACCACCTCCCCTTGTGGTTGGCGTGGACCGTATCTATCAAAGTTCGGTTTGACAAAGAGCGCCACTGTTTTCGTTCCCACAGCAACCGAGAGATGCATTGGGCCGGAATCTGGCGTGAAAACAACCCGACACCCGGAAACGAGCGCTGCAACCCTGCGGACGTCCGGCTCTTTTATATATAATGCCTGCCCCAGCGAAGCACGAATGAGTTCCTCACGTGATGCCTCCTCATGTCCAATGAAAACCACAACGGGAAAACCGTGAGAACGGAGACCTTTCACTACGACACCAAAGTTTGAAATATCCCAGGACTTGCCTTTGCGTTGACGGCTGCCAACAAAAATGCCAATCGGTCGACCACAAGAATTATGGATTCTTTCTCCGAAAAATCTTTCGGCCCAACACCGTTCCTCATTACTGAGCGCCAGCTTTCGCTCGCCCGACGTATGAATGCCAAGCCATCTCGTGTACTCATTTATCTGATCTACCTTGTGGAGTGAGCGTGGGTGTTCCATGGCAGACGTAAAGAAAATATTACCAACCGAACCGCGACACCCAATCCGGTGTTTGGCGCCGGAAGCATACATAATGAAAGCGCCCAGCGAGGCAGATGCCATACTAAGGTGAATGGCAATATCGTAATGTTCCTGACGCAGTGTGCGAATAAGCCGCAACAGCCGTAAAGGCATCCATGAGTCCCGGCGACTAACGGTGTAAACGTGTTGCAGGTTGTATCCTTTAAGAATACCTGGCGCATAAGGTCCGCCAACGAAAGAAATTTTTGCCATAGGCAAAGCATCAATCAAGGCAGACACGGCAGGCGTTGCTAATACCGTATTACCCATGCGGTAATTCACGAGCACAAGCAGAACCCGCTTTGCCGCCCCTAAATCCGGAAGGAGTTCATTTCCATCCGGCGCTGTCTTTGCCACAGCACGCAGCACGGCACGACACATGCGACGCATCAATTTTCGCAGCACATCCCGTAGTTTTGAATGTTTATGAACCATTAAAGATACACTACTATTTAAATACCGGAAGCGGGGTACTGTCACATAGAAATACTGAAAAATCGAAATGAGGCCGAGAAACTCCAATACATAAATTAATTTCAAATAGTTAGTGAATAATCCTTTCGCCTGTTTTCGTTATAATTATCTTGCCAAAGTCCTCCATCCTGCTCAATTCTTCTCTGTTAAAGACAGGCCCGTCAATACATACCCGCTGTCCACTGCAGTCACACTGGCCGCATACGCCAAAACCGCATTTGATGTATCTTTCCAAAGAAACCTCACATTCGATACCGCGCCCTTTACACAATTCCACTACCTTGTATAACATCCTTTCCGGACCGCAGGCATAGACCTTCCGGAAGCGTTGTTTTTCAAGTAAGTCCCTGAGCAAATCAACGGTCGTTCCTTTGATTCCTGCAGTTCCGTCTTCGGTGCATAATTTCATATCTCTGAAACGATTCTGATAGACGATCTCCGCAGCAGTTCTTGCCCCCTGTATAATAGTTACATTTCCCAAATGTTCCTCGACAGCGAGATTTAATCTATCAACAAGAGTGGCCAGAGACGCCATCCCGATCCCGCCGCCCACAACACATGAATTGAAATCTGATTTCAAGCTGAATCCCCTGCCGTAAGGACCGCGTATTCCCAGTGTGTCCCCTATTTTTTTGCTATGCAGTGCATTGGTAAATCCACCCTTTTTTAAAACAGATATGCCTAAGAGGTCATCTTGAATATAAGATACAGTAAAGGGTTTTTCATCAAGGAGCGGTATCCAAACCATTACAAATTGCCCCGGCTCAAAATTAAGATTGAGCTTGAAAAAGAAGGTTTTAACACCCGGTGATTCTTCCAGAATACCGCAGATTTTCACCATTGTTGGCTGTTCAATCATGTGCCGCACCTACAATACTTTTTATAGTACCAAAACCGTTTTCCTGCATCCACAGACGAATCTCTTCACATACTTTTACAAAAACGTCAATACCACGGAAATAAACACCCGTTCCAATCCC
Organism: Planctomycetota bacterium; assembly: GCA_023261485.1. Lineage (GTDB taxonomy): Bacteria > Planctomycetota > Brocadiia > Brocadiales > Brocadiaceae > Wunengus. Next base: position 13,343 of record JAHFOY010000028.1, on the reverse strand, counting down.
AATGGCCGACGCCCCTGCCATCATCATCTCAATGGCATGCCTTCCGGTGGAAATACCACCCACGCCAATAATAGGAATCTTTACGGCCTTATATAAATCATACACGCATCTTACAGCAATGGGTCTCAGTGCATCACCGGTAACCCCACCCACCTTGAAACTCAAAATAGGCTTTTGGGCTTCGATGTTGATGATCATACCCGGCCCCATCGAATTAACGGCCGTAATAGCATCAGCGCCAGCATCCTCCGCGGCCTTTGCGATCGTGCAAATCTCCGGAATGTTGGGAGATAGTTTAACAAATACAGGCAATTTGGTTGTCTTTCTTACCGCAGATGTTATGTCAAAGGTCGCTTGCGGTGTGCCCTGTCCTGCGAGAAGCCCAAACCCCGGCGTATGCGGACAGGAAAGGGGAATCTCTATTGCTGAAAATTTTTGGACAGAAAGGCCTTCGACCACTCGCACAAAATCCTCCTTCTGTGTGCCGATTACACTGGCAATGACCGGTACGCCGACATCCTGAAGGTTGGTAAATTCCCTGGCGGCTGCATCAACACCCGGATTCGAATAACCAACGGCGTTTAGCATGCCTGCCTCGAAGGTAATAACGGTGGGATTTTTATGCCCTTCCCGAGGTTCTACGCTAATAGATTTAATAGTTACAGCGCCCGCTCCATTCTCTGCGACTCGTTTCAACAATGCCTTTGTTGTGCCTAATATCCCGGATGCCAGAATGGTAGGATTTGTTAATTGAATACCGCATAAGTTGACAGACAAGTTTATTTTGGACATAAGACTATTTATTATAGTAACAAGCGGGCAAATGTAAAAACAATTTTATCAGTTGTAATAGAGACCAGAAGTATCTTTTACCACCAAGTCTTCAGTGGAAGCGAAATATTTTCTCGTCTTTTTGTCCAACACGCCCCAATTCACGCAAATTTTTCGTTTGTAAAAATTTTTTCAATATACTTCAATTCTTCGTAATATACCTCTTTAAAAATCAGACTACTACTAAGTTGCGATGAAATTACCACTTACACAAATACTACTGAACATTCGATGTTTATTGGTACGATAGTTGTTCTATACTTTTAAATTTGCTAATTTCGTGTTTGGTTAACAAACAGACAGAGTCAAGGTTCTAAATCTGCGTGACTGCCGTATGACAGGCCTTTTTGTCGTGTATGTGTTCTAAATAAACTGTTTATTATTGCCATTGATAAATTTATTATTAAGATTTACTTGACAATTAAATAAACTAATATAAATATAGTGTTTTAAATTTTTTTGGAAACGCAGATTAATATTACGTTCCAACGGTTGTCAACCATTTATGAAAATTCTTGGAATTGATCCAGGGACACAAGTTGCCGGTTACGGCGTGATAGAACAGATAGGTTCAAAGACACATGTCATCGAGTATGGCTCTATCAAAGCCAGCAAAAAGCTGGATTTTCCGCAGAGACTTAAGACAATCTATTGCAAAATTATGGATATTATTTCTAAACATCAACCCGATCAGATGGCTATCGAAGAGGTTTTTTACGGTAAAAATATAAAGGCGGCAATAAAAATTGGCGAGGGAAGGGGCATTGTCTTTTTGTGTGCGGCATTTGCAAACATCCCCATTACTGAATATGCGGCAACGGTTGTAAAGAAGGCCGTTGTTGGCAACGGCAATGCCCACAAGGGGCAGGTGCAGGAAATGGTAAAAATAATTCTTGGGTTGCCTGAAATCCCGTTTTCCGAGGATGCCTCCGATGCGCTTGCTATTGCAATTTGTCATAGTCACAATCTTACCTATGAACATAAAATATCTTAAAATAATACCGATAATACTGTTATGTTTTTTCACAAAAGAGTTTTAAGCAAAAATCTATCGCTGTAAGAATTTTCTCATGAACTGGATACTTACGCCATTTAAAATTATCGGAAGTTTTGCTCATACGTTCGTAAGGGAACTAGGGAGGATGGCGTGCTTTCTCGCAACCTCATTCTTTTGGGTAGTGTTTCCTCCATACTTGCTCCGGAGAATTGTTAGGCAAATTAATTTTATTGGCGTAAAGACCACCCTTGTCATCGTTCTGACAGGATCATTTACGGGAATGGTGCTGGCATTGCAGACTTATTACGCACTGGTCAAGTTTGGTGCCGAAACGAGTCTGGGTCCTGTGGTGTCTCTTTCATTGATACGGGAACTGGGTCCTGTAATTTCCGCCTTGATGGTTACTGGGCGCGCAGGTTCTGCATTAACGGCTGAAATTGGTATTATGAGAATTTCAGAGCAAATTGATGCACTTGACGCCATGGCTTTAAATCCGTACAAGTATTTGATAATTCCCAACTTGCTTGCGGGCATAATATCGCTTCCTCTCTTAAATGCCATCTTTGTTGTCGTTGGCGTTTGGGGGGGATATGCTGTGGGTGTGGGTCTAACGGGCGTCTCCAGTGGAACCTATTTTGGCGGCATCAGAGATTTCGTTAGTGCAAAGGATATCCTTGAGGGTCTATACAAATCCTTAAGCTTTGGCATGCTGATAACATGGATAAGTTGCTATAAGGGATATTTTACAGGATACGGGGCAGAAGGCGTAAGCAAGGCAACTACCCAGGCAGTGGTACTTTCATCAGTTACAATCCTGATATGGGATTACTTTATGACATCGATATTGTTAACTTAACCCGGATAACCAATGATTGAAGTTGTCGATTTATACAAAAGTTTCAACGGCCACGAGGTGCTTCGGGGCATTAATCTAAAGGTAGAAGAAGGGCAAACCATGGCCTTGATTGGAGGCAGCGGCAAGGGGAAATCGGTACTTCTCAAGCATATAATCGGCCTGGTAAAACCCGACAGGGGCAAGATATTAATAAACAATCAGGATATCGGCAAGCTGAGAGGGAGGTTATTAAAACAATTAAAGGAACGATGCGGCATTGTTTTTCAGGGAGGCGCTCTTTTCGATTCCCTTACTGTATATGATAATATCGCATTCCCTCTCAGGGAAAAAACCAGGATGAAAGAATCGCAAATTCAGGATACGGTGCTTGCAGAGCTTGCCAGGGTGGGACTATCTGGCGCTGAAAATAAATACCCTGCCGAGATAAGCGGCGGTATGAAAAAACGGGTTGCACTTGCACGCTGCCTGGTTATGAAACCCGAAATAGTCCTTTTTGATGAACCGACTACGGGACTTGATCCGTTAATTGCAAAAGCAATACATAAACTGATCAGAGATTGCCAGAAAAGTCTCAATTTTACTGCGCTCATGGTTACCCATGAAATACCTGCAATTTTTTCTTTGGTAGATTGTGTTGCTATGTTATACAATGGTAAAATTATTGCATCAGGAACTCCGGAAGAAATAGAGACATCTAAAGATCCAGTGATCCATCAGTTCGTCCATGGAGAATTGGAAGGCCCTATTTCCATACAATAAACGTGTTCCTAACAATCTAAAAGGTGACAAATATTATGAAGAAATTTGACGTTGAAATTATTGTTGGCATCTTTGTTTTATGCGGCTTGCTCTGCCTGGGTTACATGTCCGTACGGCTCGGCAAGATCAACCTGATAGGAAACCACCATTATCCTGTAAACGCCGTTTTCAGTTCCGTTAAAGGACTCAAAAAAGACACTGTGGTGGAAATATCGGGAGTTGAAGTTGGTAAGGTTGAAGATATCAAGCTGATTGATTATCAGGCTGTGGTCACCTTACTCATCCAGGACGATATAAAGTTACAGGAAGACGCCATTGCATCTATTCGTACCAAAGGACTTTTAGGTGAAAAATATGTAGAAATAACACCCGGAGGGTCTGATACATTGATAAAACCCGGGGATTCATTACATCAGACAGAACCACCGATTGATATAGAAAAGTTAATAGGAAATTTTGTTTTTGGGAAGGTAAAGGAATAACAAAATGAAGTCTAGAAGAATTTTATCTGCACTATGTATTGGCGTATTTTGTTTTTTGGGCACAACAACTCTTTCGCACGCGGGAGAACCAGGAAAACTCCTTATGGAAACCATAGATAAGGGTCTAGTCGTTCTTAAGGACCCGTCCCTGAAAGGAGACGAAAAAATACAGGAACGCAGGCAAAAGTTATGGAAAGAGATTTCTCCCATTTTCAATTTTGAAGAGATGTCTAAGAGGGCGCTCGGTCAGCATTGGAAAAACCGCACTCCCGACGAAAGAAAAGAATTTGTGGAATTATTTACCAACATAATGAAAGACGCTTATATTGGGAAAACCGATACCTACTCCGGTGAAAAGATTGTTCTTATTGGGGAAAAACAAGATAATCATTACGCCACGATACAAACCAAGCTTATCACAAACAAAAACACTGAAGTATCCGTGGAGTATAATATGCTCAACAATCCCGGAGAGTGGAAAATCTATGATGTCATTATTGAGGGGGTAAGCCTGGTTAACAATTACCGCAGTCAATTTAATAACATCCTGATTAAATCTTCATACAAGGAACTCGTTCAGAAAATAAAAGAGAAAAAAGGCAAAGAAGAAACCGCAAAGAAATAAGAAGATAACACTATCATATGCTGGGTACTGAAAAAGGAGAAAAAACGTGAGAAAACCTGTTTTTTTGATGCTCGTAGTTGTTTTTACAATTTGTTTATGCAAGGAATTTGTTTGCGCGGAAGATTCGGCCATTCCGGAAGGGCAACCTGTTAAAACTGCACAAGAAGTTGAAACCCCCATCATAAATAAAGCGAATGAAGAAGGGGAATTGAAACCCATTGTCCAAGCAGGACAATTTGATAAGACGCCAAAAGAAGACAAAACCCCCGCCATTACAACACCTGAAGATGAAGAACAGGAAAACAAAGATGATATAAAACCAGAGACCCCTTTGGTTAAAGATCCGCTTCAGCCCTATAACAGAGCTATCTTCGCTTTTAATGATAAGGCGTATCACTATTTTATTAAACCAATATATACCGGATACAATTCCATGGTGCCTGAAAAGGCGCGGGTAAGCGTCAGGAACTTTTTTACAAACATCAAAATGCCTGTGCGTTTTTTCAATTGTCTCTTTCAGGGAGAATTAAAAGGCGCGGGGACAGAACTGGCGCGTTTTGTTATTAATAGCACCGTCGGGGTAGCTGGATTCTTCGATCCGGCAAAATCAAAATTTCATTTGCAAAGACAAGAGAGAGATTTTGGTCAGACGCTTGCCAAACACAAAGTGAATTCCGGCATTTACATAGTGTGGCCTTTCCTTGGGCCATCAACTGTACGTGATACGGCAGGATTAGCGGGAGACGCCGTATTGAATCCAATAAGCTGGGTTTCATATTTCTTCCTCACACCTTTGGAGGGCTTTGGAAATTATTCTTATGACACCGTCAACGACATCTCCATTGACAAAGGACAAACGTATGAAAGCGTAACAAAACCAGCTATTGATCCGTATATTGCACTTCAGGATGCTTATGTACAAAATCGAATCAAGAAAATAAAAGACTAGCCTAAACTCCGATAAGACGATGATAAAGTTCAAGGAATTTATCCTATCGGACAGCCCGTTTGTTTACCCTTGACACGAAAATCTCTTTTGTTATAATTTCTGCTTCTTTTTTATTATCAGAATAATTTTTGGTATATTACCTCATGGAAACTGCCATACGGAAGGCAAACATACTCATCGAAGCGCTTCCATACATACGTTCTTTCAGAAACAAAATTGTCGTAATCAAGTTTGGCGGCAGCGCAATGTCCAGTGATGACATACTGACAAATGTACTCCAGGATATTGTATTCATGAAAACAGTTGGCATTATGCCCATATTAGTTCACGGCGGCGGTCCGCGTATCAGCGAAGAGATGACAAAACGGAATTTGAGCCCAAAGTTTATTGAAGGACATCGTATAACCGACCGTGAAACACTTGATATAGCCAAAGACGTCCTGATAAATAAGATCAGCGCCTCCATAGTAAAAAGGATTTCTGCGCTGGGGAATGAAGCGGCCTGTATCTGGGAAGATGGATACTGCCCGTTGAAGGCAGAAAAACATTACATTGAGACGAAAACTGATAACGGTACCTCAAAAAAGTTAGATATCGGTTTTGTCGGCAAGGTAACATCAATTGACAGGGACAGGTTTTTGAATTTGTGCAACACCTGTACGATTCCCATTGTGCCACCTATCGCAAAAGGAACCAATGGCGATGTTTATAACGTCAACGCAGACAATGTAGCGGCATTTATTGCAAAGGCGCTTGGCGCAGAGAAGCTCGTTTTTCTTTCGAATACGCACGGTATCATGACAAGACCCGATGACGATACTTCCTTTGCTTCCACATTACACGAAAACGAAGTCCACGAACTCATTGACAAAAAGATAATCAAAGACGGAATGCTCCCAAAGGCACTGGCTTGCATTAGTGCGCTTAAGGCTGGGGTAAAGAAGGCTCATATCATAAATGGACTGATACCGCATGCGCTCTTATTGGAAATTTTCACCGACAAAGGCGTTGGAACCCAGATTATAATATAATTTTCAAAGATTGTTGTATCTAATAACAAATATTGTATAATTGTCCGGGGGTTGAAATCTGGTTGCAATTTCAATCCCCTTTTCTTTTAGGAAATGCAAGAATAAAAAACCATGAACACAAAAGAAATTAAAGAAATTTACGATCGCTATGTCATTCCGAATTATATTCGAAATCCCATTCTGCTGGTCAAAGGCAGCGGAGTGGACGTGTGGGACGCAGAGGGCAAACGATACCTCGACCTTTTTTCAGGCTGGGCGGTCAGCCTGCTGGGACACTGCCATCCCAACGTCGTCACGGCCATTCAAAACCAGGCCGAAAAACTCCAGCACGCCCCGAATATTTATTACACAGAACCGCAGGGATTACTGGCAAAACATATATCCGAAAAATCTTTTGGCGGACAATGTTTCTTCTGTAATAGCGGCGCAGAGGCTAATGAAGCGGCAATCAAGCTTGCCCGCATACACAACTCAGGTTCAGGCAAATATAAGATCATTACCTTTTCCAATTCGTTCCACGGCAGAACGATTGCCACGGTCACAGCAACCGCACAACCAAAATACCATAAGGGATTTGCGCCGCTGGTCGAAGGGTTTTCCTATGTGCCGTTTAACGATCTGGAAGCCCTGAAAAAAGAAGTGGATGATGCGACCTGCGCCGTCATGCTGGAACCTATTCAGGGGGAAGGAGGGATTAACATTGCCACAAAAGAATTCCTGCAAGGTATTAGGAAACTATGCGATGAGAAAGGATTGCTGCTCATCCTGGATGAGGTACAATGCGGCATGGGTAGAAACGGAAAATATTTTGCTTATCAGCATTATGATATAGAACCCGACATCATGACACTGGCAAAGGCGCTTGGCGGCGGCGTGGCTATTGGCGCCATGACGGCTAAAAAAGATATTGCAAAGAGCCTTATCCCCGGCAGTCATGCCTCTACTTTTGGCGGGAATCCATTGGCATGCGCAGCGGGAATAGCGGTGTTTGAAACGATTGAAAATGAAAAGCTGCTTGATAATGTAAAAAAAATGGGAAGTTATTCCGTAGATCAATTGAAGATACTGCAAAAGACCTGCAAAGTAATAAAAGAAGTCCGCGGCGTGGGGCTTATGATTGGGATTGAACTCAATGTAAATGGCGCAGAAATCATCAAAAATTGCATTCAGGCAGGATTGTTCCTCAATTGCACTCATGACAATGTCATTCGATTTATGCCCCCGCTCAATGTCAAAAAAGAGCACATTGACGAGGGCTTGAACATTTTAAAAACTGTTCTTTCTAAAACTTAATTTAAGAGAGAATGACTATGAAATGTAAGGATTTAATTTCGATTGCAGACCTTTCACAAACTGACATCGAGGAAATATTTAATGTAACAAAGGAACTCAAGGAATGGCATAATAAAGGATATGATGAAAAATGTCTGAGCGGCAAAATCCTAGGCATGATTTTCGAAAAAAGTTCTATGCGTACACGGGTTTCCTTCGAAGTGTCCATGGTACAACTGGGCGGCCACGCCATTTATCTGACGCAAAACGATATAAACCTTGGTAAGAGAGAAGCCGTAAAAGACGGAGCAAGGGTGCTGTCTCGTTACGTAAACGGGATCGCTATCCGTACTTTCGGCCAGGACACAATCCAGGAACTGGCCAGATATGCCACCATACCCGTTATCAATGCCCTTTCGGACGCTCTTCATCCATGCCAGGCGCTCACTGACTTGTATACTATCAAAGAAAAGTTCGGCGCCTATACCAATATTAAAATAGCTTTTGTCGGGGATGGGAATAACGTTGCGAGATCGCTGTCTCAAATCTGCGCAAAACTGGGCATTCACTTCCACATCGCCTCACCAAAGGGATATGAACTCACGCCCGATTTTGTTTCCAAAACTAAACAGATGGCGGATGGAAACGACCTGATTCATCTTTATCAAGACCCAAAAGAAGCTGCCGAAAAGGCACATGTGATTTATACGGACACCTGGGTTAGCATGGGACAGGAGACAGAGGAAGAGGTTCGCAGGCAGGCATTCAAATGTTTTCAAATCAACAACGATCTTTTGAAGGCCGCAAAAGATGACGTTAAGGTAATGCATTGTCTTCCTGCCCATCGCGGAGAGGAAATTACGGACGAGGTTATTGACGGGCCCCATTCTATCGTATACGATCAGGCTGAAAATAGGCTTCACGTAGAAAAAGCCCTCTTAAAACTTTTGTTAAGGAAATAAAAAGTATAATTTCACCGCAAAGACGATAAAAACCATGAGAGTTGACAATCGTGAACGTGACGAGTTGCGTCCATTAATCATCAAAAGGCACTTTACCAAATACGCCCCCGGCTCTGTGCTCGTAGAGACGGGCAATACCAAGATTATCTGCACTGCCTCAATAGAAGAAACTGTACCCCCTCATATAAAGAATACCGGTGAAGGCTGGCTTACGGCAGAATATTCTTTACTGCCTGGTTCCACACCCACAAGGGCCCCGCGGGAATCCGTAAAGGGGAAACTAACGGGGAGAACCCATGAAATCCAAAGACTCATCGGCCGTTCTTTACGTTCAATCATCGATCTTGCCCTGTTAAAGGAACGGACTATCTGGATCGACTGTGATGTTATTCAGGCAGACGGCGGTACCCGCACTGCGGCAATTACGGGAAGTTACATAGCATTGGTGGATGCCGTACAATGGCTCATGAGTAAAAACCTCATTAAAGAAAACCCCGTTCTGAACAGTATCGCAGCCGTAAGCGTAGGGATCGTCAATGATGACGTTCTGTTAGACCTCTGTTACGCTGAAGATGCCGCCGCTCAGGTAGACATGAATATTGTGATGACCGGTAACGATAAATTTATTGAAATACAGGGCACCGGTGAAGAGTATACCTTTGATGACGAACAACTGGCAGAGATGTTAAAGACGGCAAAAAAAGGCATCCGCGAAATTACCGAAATTCAAAGGAAGACATTGAAAATTAATGATTAATTATCTGTAACTTCCAAAAACTTTGTTCAGGAAAATAAATATGACTTCCGTAGTAAACGAAATACATGCAAAAACCATTGTCGTTGCGACACAAAATGAAAAAAAGAAATTGGAGCTTATAGAAATCCTCAAGCATGTTCCCGGGATTCTGCTTCGCGGCGTAGAAGACTTTACTTTCTTGCCGGTAGTGGAAGAAGACGGAAATAGCTTTCGGGAAAATGCCATAAAAAAGGCAACCATCCTGGCCGCTGCCTGCAATACCTGGGTTATGGCGGACGATTCTGGACTTGAAATCGACGCCCTGAACGGACGACCTGGTATATATTCAAGCAGATATGCAGGTCCAAGTGCAACTGACGAAAAGAACGTTGAAAAGGTGTTGTCAGAATTGAGGGGTGTACCAAAAGAAAAACGCACAGCCAGATTTCTCTGTTCCATTGCCCTTGCCAGCCCACATCAATTGTTTTTTGTAGTAGAAGGCCGCTGTGAAGGTCTTATTACCGAAGAACCCAGAGGGAAAGGCGGGTTTGGATATGACCCGATCTTTTATGTGTCTGATTACAATCAAACCTTCGCCGAACTTTCCGAATTAAATCCGCAAATCAAGAACAGTATCAGCCACCGCGGCATCGCCCTGAAACAGTTTAAAGAACGTATAATTACTCTGATTCAGAGATTTTGAAATTATATTTATCGTCCAAGCAAGGCTTCGGCAAGGCGAATGTCCTCCGGTGTGGTAATTTTGATATTTTCATCCGTACCAGGAACAATATAAACAGGATAGCCTGCCTTTTCCACCATCTGAGCATCGTCCGTAAATTCTATATCCGAATTTCTAAACTGACCAAATACTTTTAAGATTAACTTACACTCGAACCCTTGCGGGGTCTGTGCCATCCAGAGGGTGTTTCTCGGGATCGTTCGCTGGATGCGGAAATTGTCACCCACTTCCTTAACGGTGGCTTTCATGGGTGCGGCAAGGATAGCAGCGCCGGTTTCTTTCACCTTATCGATGACTGCATCAATGTGTTCATTTCTCACGAGTGGCCTGACAATATCATGGATAAGGATAATTTCAGTATCGCTTTCGGCCTGGCAAAGCCCATTATAAACACTATCCTGGCGTCTTTTGCCGCCCGGGACAATTTTTTTTATCTTGCAGCCATCGAGAGCTTCCTTCCACGTATCACGCAAGGATTTTATCTCACTTTCGCCCACAACGAGAATAATTTCACTGATATTGTCATTCCGGGCAAAACGTTCGATTGTATGAAGGAGTATGGGTTTGCCATGTATTTGCAGGAAGGGTTTTTTGACAGCCCCGCCCATGCGCAATCCAAGTCCTGCCCCAACTAAAATAACGGATACTTTCATTATTAATTAAAGCCTCTGTTTTCCTTCTTTGTGTCCTTTGTGGCTTTGTGGTGAACCTTCACTAGACCCTTTCGTATGGATAGAAAAGCTTTTTATATTCATCTTGTGCAAAGCGGTCTGTCATCCCTGCAATATAGTCGCAAACTGCCTGATAAAGACCGGCTTTTTCTATCCACTTTTGATATTCAGAGGGAAGTTGTTTGGGATTGTTGATAAATGCCACGAAAAGTTCCTCCAGGAACCGCTTTGCCTTATCTGACATCCGGGCCACCCGGTAGTGCTGATACACGTTTTTAAACAGGAAATTCTGTAGCTTCTTTTTTTGTTCAGATAATGCGGGGGAAAAGGACACAATCAGGCCGGAATAATTTCTGACGTCTTTAACAGTTTCTATACCCTCGCGCTTGAGACTGGACAGGGTATTCTCTAACAGGTCGGTGACCTCAATATTTATCAGGGTTCTGATCGTCTGAGCGATTAATATGTCATGGTTGTTGACCACATATTTTTGTTTCACCTTTTTCTGTGTCTCCCGCCACAAATCAACTGCCTGCAATTCCTCGTCGGTAATAATGCCTGCCTTCAGGCTGTCGTCCAGGTCGTGGTTGTCGTAAGCAATGGAATCCGCCTTATCTACAATCTGTGCCTCCAGCAGGGGTCGTTCGTTGGCATTATATTCCGTTGTGGCAGATGTATGGTCGTAAGGAGAAGTGTGTTTTACAATGGATTCCTTAAGTTCCCACGATAAATTCAGTCCTGGAAAATTTGGGTACTTTTGCTCAAGGATATCAACGACGCGCAGACCATGAAGATTGTGCTCAAATCCCCCATGTCCCTCCATCAGCTTTTTCAGGGCATCTTCGCCTGAATGTCCAAAGGGTGTGTGACCCAAATCATGGGCAAGCGCGATGGCCTCTGCAAGGCCTTCGTTAAGATTCAACGCACGGGCGATGCTCCGCGCAATTTGTGCGACTTCTATGGTATGGGTTAACCGGGTACGGTAATAGTCGCCTTCGTGATTCACAAAGACCTGGGTTTTATATTCAAGGCGCCGAAAGGCAGTGGAATGGATAATGCGATCACGGTCCCGCTGATAGATACTGCGATACTGATGCTCCTCTTCCGGATATTTCCGCCCTTTAGAATCCTTGCTTTTCATGGCGTAAGGGGCAAGTTCCCGTTCTTCTCTCGATTCAATTTCTTTACTTGTCAACATTATAGTAAATGTTTTTTGAATTCTTTGTAAAGGTCTTCCAGTGATTGAGGAATGATCTTTACGTCAGAAACAACTGGCATAAAGTTCGTATCGCCGTTCCAGCGCGGTACGATGTGGAGATGGAAATGGCCGACAAGGCCGGCCCCTGCAGACTTTCCTAAATTTATGCCGAGATTAAACCCTTCGGGTTTCATTATTTTCGTGAGGAGTTCTTTCATATTCCTTGTCAGTTCCATAATCTCAAGCATTTCCTCCCCAGTGAGATCGGAAATGTCTGCCTTATGTTTGTTGGGTACGACCATGAGATGCCCGCTGTTATATGGATATTTGTTCAGTATACAGAAGCATCCTTTTCCTCTATGCACTACGAGGTGTTTTTCGTCCTGATTATCCCGGACTGCGTTGCAGAGAAAACAGCCGTCTTCTTTTGGAGATTCCTGAATATAAGTGATGCGCCAGGGCGCCCAAAGATTTTGCATTGTTTGATTACCTAGACAAAGATTTGATTTACGATGTACGAAGTACGATTTACGATTTTAAATCCCAAATCGTAAATACGGTATCATCTACATCCGGTACACGTATCGGCTGTACAACTGCCGCAGCCGCCGGAACTGCTCTGTGAGGAGGTATCGCTTCCACTGCCGCCTACAGACATTCCAAACACAGAAAATATCTTGTGGATGCGGTCACCCTGGCAGGACGGACAAAACAACTTTTTCCGTTCCGATGCGCTCCGAAAATATTCGTCAAATTTCGTGTTACACTGATCACATTGAAATTCGTATATTGGCATTGTATAAATCCTTATATTATAACAACTCATCTCACCGCAAAGGGAGCAAACAGCAGAGGTTGGGAAGTTGAGAAGATGGGAAGTTTTGGATTTTCTCAACTTCTCAGCTTCTTAACTTCCCAACCTCTCATTACCTGTCCAACTCTGCGTTCTTTGCGCCTTTGCGGTGAATTATCATCGCTTAAGGTAAATAAGACAGGGGGTTAACAGGCTTATCCTTAACGTAAATTTTAAAATTGATTTCAGGAGGTTTGCCTGTACTTGTCTGGTTAATACTCGCTATAGGCTGTCCCTGTTCTACATAGCCGCCTTCTCCCACCATGGGACTGCTGTGGCATCCATATATAGTACGGCTGCCTCCGTCATGCTTAATTACGATGACAAGCGTGCCGTCGTTCGCATCCGTAACGGCCTCAACAGTGCCTTTTTTAACAGC
>JAHFOY010000153.1 GCA_023261485.1 Planctomycetota bacterium | reverse complement strand
CTTTTTTTTGAAAGGTTGTGAGATTATATGGCATGAAGATGATTCAAAAGAGCACTCTGAGTTTTTAGTTAGAGAGCCCGAATTTGAATTCAACGTCGAATGCAAGAGAATAAGTGTAGATATTTCCAGAAAAATTCGAAGAAGAGATTTTTATAGGTTGGCTGAAAGGCTCATACCAGCGATTGAAAACCAAAATTACTCTGGTCAAATAGATATCGTGTTACATGACCGATTACCCAGTAGTGATAAGGATCTAAACGACCTTTCTGCGAAAATTATTGAGAGAATTAAAGATGGTAATTTGAAAGGCGATCATCAAACAGATTTTGGATCAGTCAAAATAGATTTAGCAAAAGCGGATGGATATGTTGTTGATTTTTACAAACATTCTCAAAATTTATATCAGAGAAAATCACATAATGCACATGGAGCAATATTCGCGAAATCTAAAAATCTCCAACCTGTCGACCCTGTTGAAATAACAATTATGTCTGAGAAATCAGATGATGTTTTAGAAAGAATCCAGGATAGGCTTAGAGAAGCAAAAAACCAACTGGAAGATTCCAAACCTGGCCTAATATGCTGTTATCTTGAAGGAATATATGATTTGACCGAACTCGCACAAAATAGCGGTTTACAAATTATGACGAGCCTTCTTTTCTCAAAAGATAACCTCAACCATGTAGCTGCCGTAAGTTACTCTTCCGAAAACATTATTAATAGATTCTCCAATACTGAAACATACTTCAACCAAGGTTTAATATACCGAAACCCATATTGCAAATTCGAAAAAGCAAAAGATTATAAATATTGGTCAACAATTCCTAGCGAGTTCGAATATAGATTATCAGATATTATCCCAAGCGAAACGACTAGTTAAAGATGGGTTGGCAAATCCGCTGCACTTCTTTGTAAGTCATTTAACCATAATGTTAGGACTAGGCGGGGGGATAGCAACGGGAATCCTGTGGAATTAGGCATGCTGCAATGTCATCAAAGCTTTAAAACCTGAAGAAAGGAAGAAGAGAAAAATGAAAGTTTATTACGACAACGAAGTAGATGCCTTGTATTTGAAACTGGGCGATGATCCCCCTGAAGGTGTTATAGAAATGGCAGAAGGAGTTCATTTAGACACAACTTCAGAGGACAAGATAGTGGGTATAGAAATCCTGAATGCCTCTAAAAAAATAGATTTAAAAACAATACTGTCTTACGCGATTGAACTGGATAAAGATTTAATAACTCGAAAAACTGACTAACAAAGATTCTTAAGCGACCTTTCGCTCGATATCCTCGAACTTGACGGCCACCCTCTTGGACACGCCTGGTTCTTGCATGGTAATTCCATAAAGCACGTTGGCAACGCTCATGGTAACTTTGTTGTGGGTAATGACAAGGAATTGCGTATCGCTGGTGAACTCCTTTAAGATATGGGTAAATCTGTTGATGTTGCTTTCGTCCAGGGCGGCATCCACCTCGTCCAGGATACAGAATGGACTGGGCTTGGACTGGAACACGGCAAAAAGCAATGCTACGGTGGTCATTACCTTTTCACCGCCTGAGAGGAGCATGATTGAGCGAAGTTCTTTATTGGGGGGTTGCGCCACGATCTCGATTCCTGCCTCCAGCATATCCACATTTTCCTCTAAAATTACATCGGCCTTGCCACCGCCAAACAACTTCCTGAACATCGCCTGGAAATTCTGGCGAATGTCGTTAAAGGTTTTTTCGAATAATTCACGGCTGGTATGGTTGATTTTTTGAATCAAATTTTGCAGGGCATCCTTCGATTTATCGAGGTCATCCCTCTGATTCACAAGAAAGGTCTCACGGATTTCAAGTTCATCCTGTTCTTTGATCGCTTCGAGATTCACGTTTCCCAGTCTTTCGACCTTCCCCTGAAATTCTTCGATTTCTTTGGAAACTGATTCCCAGAAATCAATTGGAGGAGCGGCTGCATCTGCCGTTTCGGCCTGTGTTTTGGCCATCAACTCCAGATTAATTTCACCTGTAGCAGCATCCAGGTTTGACAGGTCTAGTTGATATTCCTCCTTAGTGCGCTCTTCTAAATTCAATATACGAATCTGGTACTCATTTTCCTTGAGTTTCAATTCCTGCAGTTGTTGTTCAAACTGTTTGTGTTCCGCCTGTTTTTCCTCAAGGGATGTATTCAACTCCATAACTTTAAGATCGCGTTCCTCCCGTTCAGTCTGAAGAGAGGTTATCGTCTCTTCCAATGCAACCTTTTTTGCCTGAAATTCGCTTATCAAAATTTCCAGTTGTTTAATCTCTTCCTCGGTTTTCTGCTTTTTCTGGAGGCAATTCTGACTCTCGTTTATGATATATTGAATTTGTGCCTGCATCTCACGCAGTTCAACCTGGAGTTTGTTCTGGGCGCTGCTCAATCCGTCTCTCTTTTCCTGCCTTTGAGCAAGGCTGACCTTTAACGCCGTTATTTCATCCTGAACATTTTTCTTCAATTGTTCTTTCTCTTTTACAAGCATGGACGACTCTTCAACCTGCTGCTCCAACTGCCTGTGCTGTTCGCCGAGATGCCGCAATTCATCCTGCAGAACCTTCTCGCGTTCACAAGCCTTTTCCAATTCTACCTGAATCTCTTCCATCTCGTTCTCGTTGATCTTTTTCTCTGCGACAAGTTCTTCCCGCTTCCGTTCGTTCTGCGTAAGCTCGTTATCCCTGGAAATCCTCTGGATATTGACCTGGTCGATTCTCTTTGCCAGTTGCGCCGTTTCGACTTCGAGTCCTGTAAGTTCATCAATGAGGATGCGCTTGTCCTGTTCCAGCTTTTCAAGGGTTTGTTTAATCTGGATCAATTCTTCTTCAATCTTCTTCAATTCACTCTTACGGGATATAATTCCCATCTGCCCCTGCCTCTTGCCTCCGCTGAGCGTACCCTCCGGCTCCAACAGTTCACCGTCTAGTGTCACGCAACGAATGGTATGGGTGTGACCGTTCAGGGACAATGCAGCATTAAGATTTTTTACAACGATTGTATTATTTAAAAAACCGCCAATAACCTTGCAAACCGCTTCTGTGCCGTTTACCAGCTTGCTGGCAATACCCACAACATCGGGTTTTTGCAATACTTCTTCGGGAACAGCCGTATGGCCGTTTGTTCTGTCCAACGGGAAAAAGATTGCATGTCCCTTCTGGTTCTTTTGCAGGAATGTTAGCGCCTGAACGGCATTGTCGGTACTATCCGTAACAATGCCCTGCACCCTTTCACCCAGAGCGGTTTCGATGGCGAGGGCGTACGGCAAATCAACTTTCAAGAGATCGGCTATCATGCCCTTTATTCCTTTTACCGAAGTGTCATTCTTCTTGGCTTCCTCCAGGATGGCCATTGCACCTGCCCCGACTCCCTCTGACCGCATTTCATAGTCCATGAGGACTTCATATCGGGAGGTTTTGCTGCTCTGCAATTGCATCTGCTGATTGATTTGTTCATCTAAAGTTCGTGTGTTTTTTACCAGTTCCTGAATGCGGCCTTTTGAGGTAGACAATTTCTGATCTAAACTATTGAACTCTTCCATCAATGCGTTCTTTTCTTCCAGGGTCTCATGGTGTTTGGAGATCAGGGTTTCCACGAATGTTTGAATTTCCTCCTGTCGCTTTGCAAGCCGCATTTTTCGGCTTTTCAGGGCGTCGTTTTCGGTGGACAGACTGCCCATCTCATTCTGGAGGCTGGATTCTTTTTGAAGGATTGAAATGACCTCAGACTTCTTCTCTTCAATGCCCTGATACAACAAATCACATTCAAAAACGATTTGCTTCTGTTCCGTTTCTTTTGTTTTCTGTGAATCAACAAACCTTGAAATTTCCTGCTCTAAGGTGTTCAGCAACGCCTTCGTTTCTGCAATTTTATTGTTTGTTTCGAGTACTTTATTTTCCAGGCTTTTTTGCTGCTCGATATATTTTCCGCGTTGAGTATCCAGTTCTTTTATGCGTTCATGGTCGTATTTTACTTTATCCTGATTTTTGGATATTTGAGACTCAAGATTTACCATGTCGGTTTGCATCTGCGCCAGTTGCTGCGCTAACTGTTCTATTGCATCTTCAATCTCTTGTATTTGCGCCTCAAGTTCGCCTATATCCTCGACCGTCTTTTTGCCCTGCTCTTCAATCTGGCCAATTTGCTCTGAGACAGACGCCTTTTTGCCCTTAAGGTCACGATAGTTTCTCAGCGAAAGGCCGACCTTTAATTTTTTTAAATGTTCCACGTATTCCTGATATTTTCGCGCCCTGGATGCCTGGATTTTTACGGAACGAAGTTGTTTTTGTAATTCCTCTATAATATCGCCAACCCTGAGTAAGTTTTGCTCGACGTGTTCAAGCTTACTCAGGGCGGATTTTTTACGCGTCTTAAATTTACTGATGCCGGCGGCCTCTTCAAACAAGGTTCTTCTCTCGTGAGAATCCGCCTGCAGCAAGGCTTCCACGTTGCCCTGCTCGATCACGGAATATGCGCTTGCGCTGAAACCCGTATCAAGGAAAAGCTCCCGAATATCTTTTAACCGGCTTGCTTGTTTATTGACAAGATACTCAGATTCACCCGAAGTATACAAACGGCGGGTAATACACACCTCTGTGTACTCGAGAGGCAACAGGCCTTTATTATTTTGAATGGTCAGGGAAACCTCTGCATAGCCGAGGGATGGGCGCTTTTCTGTCCCATTGAAGATCACGTCTGCCATTTCATTGCCTCTGAGTGTTTTCACGCTCTGCTCGCCAAGCACCCACTTGATGGCATCAATGACATTACTCTTTCCGCAACCGTTTGGCCCGACAATAACGGTTATTCCATCTTCGAAGAGGATTTCTGTTTTTTCAGCAAAAGACTTAAATCCGAACAATTCCAGTTTTTTTAGTTTCATAATCCTGATCCGAACAAGTCAAAACTTGTAGCGCCGGGATTTATCCTCCGGCCCAATACGGACAATAAGGAGAGTGTTACTTTTTCCAGAAAATGGGCAAAATATTTTCGCTCAGGGTAAAATTTTTAGTCCGGAACGAAATACAACAAAGAGGGGAGTTTCGATGAATCGAAACACCCCTCTTCCATTACACATACATGGTCCAACAAATAAAATATAACGGAATTACTTTATTACTAATTTTTGTATGTATTATGTATGTACTTCCAAGTTTTTTGAATATTACTGAACATATTGATTATTTCTTAGTTGTCTTCTTCTTTGCCGGTGCTGGTTTCTTGCACGTCTCCTTCGACGTCTTTGCGGAAGTTCCGCACTTCTTCATCGCCATAACAAATCACCCCCTCTCTTCGGTCGCTGGGACCAAAATGTATAATGAAATTACCAATTTCTCTGTAAAACCTTTCCGGCTTCGCCGCGCACACAGCAGTAATCAACGTATTTGCCGGCGCTTGCCGCAAAATCCCTGAGAGTTTCGACAGGATATGGTTCAATATTTAGCATCTTTGTATCCAAACAATGATTCGGCTTAAAAGACTGTATTATATATCGCCCGGCGCCCCGGATATATCTGGCAATGTCCTCAATGTCGTCTTTGTTTAGCTGCGTTGGGCATACCGTGGTACGGAATTCATATTCAATGCCGCTTTCCATGATGATGCGAATGCTCTTTTTGATATCTTCGATGTTGCAGGATACACCAGCAATCTGTTCGTACTTTTCTTTCCGAAGAGGGGCCTTTATATCCATAGCCACGCAATCAATAATATCTCTGTCAATTAAATCCTTTAACACATGAGGATTGGTGCCGTTGGTATCCAGGCGTACCAGAATTCCTGTGTCCTTGAATACCTTAAGGAGCACATCAAGACGCCTGTGCGAGGTTGGCTCACCGCCGGTGACTACAATACCATCAACCCATCCAAGGTTCTGCCGTATCTTGCTAACGACCGCATCGAGAGGAATGGATTCCAATTCATTCGGCGCCTGAACCAAATGAGGGGCGTGACAATAAGGGCAACGAAGGTTACACGTTGGCAGGAAGACGATAGAGACAATCTTTCCTTCCCATTCGATGAGGCTGTTTTCTATAAATCCCTTGATTGGTACAACCACTTATTTTATTGTATCCCCTTGTTAAAAGGATGCCTCGACTCTGCCCGGAATAATGCTACGCCGGG
>JAHFOY010000152.1 GCA_023261485.1 Planctomycetota bacterium | reverse complement strand
CCACTCTGAGATAATTAAAAAAGATATCCCTATAAGTATAAATGAAAAGTAGTTTCCCTTATATGGCTTCAGATAGGATACACCAACGTCACCCAAAAGCTTTGAGATAAAGAAAAATATACTGGTTGAAACAATTATGCCGGCAAGTTGCGTGAAAAATGAAAACTTATAACTCGTTTCATTTATAATATCCCGCCAGACAAAAGCAAACACCTTTCCCGCATACGTCATATCAAAGAATTACCTTTCTGCCGAAAGACCTTCGGTATCTACTATCCTTGAAAATAATTCTCCCAACGAAAGTTCCTTTACTATGTACCTCTTTCCCGAAGCAAATTCTTTTTTCAGCTCACTTATCGTGCCGGTAACCTTTATTTCACCCTTGTGGAGAATTGCCACCCGATCACACAATTCCTCTGCCTCATGCAAATTATGAGTGGCAAATATAACAGTCCTTTTCTCTTCCAGCACTAATTTTTCACGGATAAACCTCCTCAGTTTACGCGCTGTAACAGGGTCTATACCGCTTGTTGGTTCATCCATAAAAATGATTTCAGGATTGGTAAGGAGGCCTCTCGCTATTGCCACTTTTCGCCTCATGCCTGTGGAATAGTCTTTAAACATCCTGTCAGCGTCAGGGGCAAACTCCAGAATCTCTAGAAGGCTGTTTATTCGTGTTTCCGCTTCCCGGCCTGTGAGATTATTAAGCCTCGCAAAAAATCTCAGATTCTGCCTGCCTGTGAGCCTCCAGTAAAAACTCCTGTCATCGCCTGCTATGCACCCGATTAGCCTTCTAATCTTCCCGCCGTCTTTTGAAACATCAAAACCATTTACCACCGCCTTCCCCGTTGTAGGGAGAACCAGGGTACAGAATATCTTTATCAGGGTGGTTTTCCCTGCTCCGTTTTGCCCAAGAAGGCCAAAGAACACGCCCTTTTCTATTGAAATAGTTACGTTATTAAGGGCAGTGAATTCTCTTCTTTTGAAAGGGTGCAGGAATAAACTGCCGTATCCTTTTATTATGGGGTATCTTTTTGTGAGAGTATGTGTTTCTATACAGTAAGGCAATGGTTAATCCTTGCTAAAAGACAGTGTATATTGAAGAGATGTAAAGGAAGCTATATATAAAAGATTATAAAGCCAGCCGGGATATGGTTCAAAGAGATTGTGTTTCAACGAGTACAAATAATACAAACAAAGTCGCCGTCTCCCTGGAATATGGTGATCTGAGTCAATAAGCAATGAGCGCAGTTTTTAATATTTCAACGTGCTGATAAGTCTTTTCCAGCTATCGTGTTTGTCCAATATCTCTACCCCAACCATGTATCTCTTGTGGTTCTTGGGAATTTTTATTGCATGGACTATCCGAACAGAAAAGACGTTCGTTACTTCAACCCCGGAATCCGTAATAACCTTGCACAGGTATCTATTGCACGTAGGGACATCGGTTTCTAATTCCAATTCTCCTTTAAATCCGTTTCTACTTACATCACGCAAGGTACAGATTCTCCAGTTCTCCTCGTTAACCTTTATTTCTACAGAATAAATGTGGTTTATACCCCTGGCTATCTTTAACGCAGTTTTGCACCTGTTACTTGCCCTTTTTTCACTTTTATTATCAAAACCATTATTCAATGGCTCACTGATTACCTTGTTGCGGCCACCTTCTTTGCCTATATAGAGAAATTTGTCAGCGGTAGTTACTACCTCTTCTACCGTCTTCCCGTCCTCTGGATACGCGGATACCCCAAACGTAATAGTAATTCTCACACCCTTATCACCACAGGTTTCACTAACAATAAGATTATTTTCCACTAAGGTTCTGAGTTTTTCTGCAATTGTGGCAGCATCTTTCTTGTCTGTTTCGGGTAAGAATATTGCAAACTCCTCGCCTCCATAACGGCAAACGACATCACCCTGTCTGACATTTGATTTTAAAAGATACGCTAATTTTTTCAGTATCTCATCCCCCAATCTATGCCCATATATATCGTTAAAGTATTTAAAGTAGTCAATATCTCCAATTATAACGGAGAATTTCCTTCCATACCGTTCTATCTCGCCGTGTTTACGATAGCATGCCTCGTGAAAAAATCTCCTGGTATACAATGTCGTTAGATGGTCAAACATAGCCTCTCGCTGAACCTTCTCATACTGTCTTGCCCTTTCAATCGTATGGGCTATGTTATGGGCTGCGGTGACAAAGAGTTTCTTGTCGTACTCTCCGAATCCATTCGTTTCTTTTTTTTGTATATTTAAAACCCCTATTATTCTATTGTTATTCAATTTTAAAGGCACAGACAGAAAAGAACCAATATCCAATATCTTCCCTTTATAATAGAGAAACCTCTCGTCCTTACTCACATCATTTAACAAAACAGGTTCACCCGTATGGACTACAACACCCGAAATCCCTTCCCCTATTTTAAACGACACATCCTTTGCCGCTCCATAAGCATCGCCGCTTGTCCTCCACATTTTAAGTTCGCTGGTATTCTCGTCCGCTAACATAAAGCAGAAGTCTTCGGCTTTGAGAATATCTTTTATGAGGTCTGAAGTTTTATTAAAAAGCTCTTCTGTCTGAAGACAGGAATTGAGATTTTTAGTTAAAGCGTACAGGGTATGGAGTTCGAAGAACTGATCCTTTAGCCCTTCGAGTTCCTTCTGTGTGGCAAGAAACCGCTGGTAATCATCTGTTGAGGTTGCTTTTTCAATATGTTTCATTTGGCTTTTTACAGCAGTTTATTTTGGACAGCCAAAAAGGAGCACGAACATTTATTCTGTAATGATTCTGTGTGTGTAAAATTTGTCAGTCTAAAGGATGGTTGTTATTTGTCCCTGTGAGAAGACGGCCAATAACTCCAGTCCTGCTGGTGACACCGAGCTTCAGCATTAACAGTTTCATATATGCTTTTACGGTATTTAAACTTAATTTAAGAGTGCGGGCAATCTCTTTGTTGCAGCGGTCCTCAATAAGTAAGTGCACTATTTCCTGTTCGCGAGGACTTAGTTTCCATTGGCGTAAACTTTTTTGAAGGTTTCCATTATCGTTAGATATCCTTTCTAAAAGGAATAAATATTGTTTTTCTTTTGCTTCTTTAGATGACATTACCAACCCCCTCACTGCATAACGTCTCTTATGACTCTGAAGTATATCAATAAAATCAGCGCTTGGGAGCACACCATTACCTTTGCGATTCGACTTATTTAATTTTTTGTCGAACAATTTTTTCCATCTTAGGCAAAGAGTAGCAATATCGGAAGATACCTCCACATTTCCCCTAGAATTTAATGAGAAAGAAATGATACTTAATGCCACCTCATTGTAATAGAGTTCTTTTACTGATCCATTTGGTTTTGTTTGATAAAAAACAAAAGCCATAGAATGCGGATTTGTGAGTATCTGATCAGTAAAAATGTTATCCATGGAAATTAAAATAAAAAATTATTTATGAGAATTAATAGCTATTAGGACTTTTCCCTAATTCGGAAAATTTCAGAATTTCTTCATACTTTCAGAGTAAAATTCATTTATATGGATAGCATTACATTGTGCGTCATGACACATTGTGCGTCATGACACATTGTGCGTCATGACACATATTTCTGCCTTCCTCGACATGGTCTTTGTACAAAGACCATGATTACTGAAAATTTTCATAACAGTTCAGCGCTCCCATCTGACCTACCCAATAAATGGGGAAGAAACGCCCCCCCAGTCATTGTTGGCAGGTGGGTTATGGGGGGCTAATACAAATTTTCAAATTTAAAGTTAGATATTAAAGCAAATAGAATACCGTCAGAAGCAGTTCCGCTGTACTGTTAAGACAATCTTGCTGCGAATATACATTCGTCTCATGGTTTGAAAATTCTGGGCATCCCGCAGGATTCAGTATATCTAAAATATTCACAATTAATATTTCTCCACAATTTATAGGGAGTTTTATTTTCTATAAAAAAAATTAAAGAGCAAGCACTAATAAGAGTGTACCCAAAAGTAGGTATTCTTAAGAATAAATGCCATTTATAGTATTTACAAAAAACCGAAAGTAGGGTAAATTGTAAATCTATGAAAGAGCCGAAAGAAGAAATGAGAAAAGACAAACGTTTTCCCTCCGCCAATCCTCTTTCTACAAGTTTCGTCGTAATGGGAGATTTTGTTCATATGCCCAATGTGGTTGATGTAAAAGGCGAAATATTAGACTTGAGTAATAAAGGCATGAAAATTCGGGTAAATGGGAAACCGCCGGAAAAAGGGGCTATTATCCGTATACAGGTTCCTATAGCAATTGCACCAAATAACCAGATAGTCGTTCCTATCTTATCGCAGGTGAGGTGGGTAAAGGGCATATCGAAAAGAGACCGCCAATTCGGTATCAAGTTTATAGCATAAGAAACAGGAAAAAGCAATTCCCGATTTTAAAGAGGCCTTCCAATCTGCGGTATATGAGTACGGATGTTTAATTTACATGACAAAATTAATTAATTATATAAAAATACTGTCAGTTTTTTCTGTCATAACACTAGGTGGTGTATTTGCCACCGTAGGAGGAGGCGGTGGCGGCGGAAGAGGAGACAGAATCAATGAGAGGCCTCTTCCGGTTCCAGAACCTTCAAGTTATGTGCTTATTCTTACTGGCGGAGTAACAATTGTTTGTTTCCGATTCTGGAATGCCAGAAAAAGGAATTCCGGGGATTTACTATAAATTTTTTTACTGGCTAACACAATTGGATAATTTCAAAAGAGACATCCCTTCTCAATCAAAGTTTTTGAACATTATGATCCACGCCGGCACCTGGATATTAGCGGTTTTATTATATACCCCTGTTTTTTCTGTGCTTTACAGTGGCCGCTGGAAGACATCTGATTATACGCATGCATATTTTATCCTTCCAATATTTTTCTGGCTCGTATGGCGGAAACGCAGCATTTTAAGAGAACTCCTCCCCGGCAGGAAGTCCGGCAATACTATTGTTAGTTTTTTTGTCCTGTTAAGTGGATTAGGTATGTATGTTTTTGGTTGGTATCACAATTACACATTTCTTACTTCACTTTCACTCATTCCAGTTCTCTACGGACTAATAAGATGCCTCTATGGAAGAGAAATAGTAAGAGTTTTGGCTTTTCCCATTCTTTACTTGGTACTCATCCCCCCGATTCCTATTGGAATCATTGACAACCTTACGATTCCTTTGCGTTTCGGTACTTCCATTGCCACAGAGATTGTTTTAAAATTTTTCCATTATCCTGTTGGCAGAGAAGGCCTTTTATTATTCATTGGCAAAAACGAGCTGTTTATGGGACAGGCTTGCAGTGGTTTTCGTACGATAATCTCTATGTTTTCCCTTGCACTGGTTTATGTGTATATAAGTAAGGGCAGCTTGTTAAAAAAACTACTCCTCGGTTTTTTAATAATTCCACTATCAGTGTTGAGTAATTTTATCCGTGTAATAGTCATCTGTCTTATCACATATTATTTTGGTGAAGCTGTCGGGCAAGGATTTTTCCACGGCTTTAGCGGGATTTTGGTGTTTTTGCTAACTTTAGCGGGGTTATTAGGGTTAGAATTTCTCCTTGGCAAATGTATGAAACAGCCAAAAGACCGTGCTATGAATTTTACACAAATAAATAAACATCCGGACGATGCGCACGTATCCGGCATTCCGTCTGCATCGCGAAAAAACCATTCATCTTCTCCTTCGCCTGCTGAGTATTTTACGAAAGGCTGGATAGTGATCTCCGTATTGTTAATTACTGTTATATATTGCTTTGCTACAACAAAGGCAAAATATGTAAGCAATGATATCCTTTCTCAGCTCAAAATACCTCTTGAAATGAATAGCTGGCAGGGAGAGGATTTGGAACCGGAAAGTAACTTAGAAGAAGATAAATACAATTTCATCAACAAACTCTTTGATAGGGCATATGTAAATAAGGACGGCAAAAACCTCTACTGGCTTATTTTGGATGCGGGTAATTTCCATAATCCAAAGGTGTGTGCCAAGGGGGCCGGCTTTAAAGTAAAGGAGTTAAATAACACCAATTTCTCCATATTCAACCATGAGTTAACAGCAAGCTGTCTTTATATTGCGAAGGGCGTGGATAGTTATCTAATGATTTACTGGATTTGCATTGATAAAAATATTGTTGACTGGTCAGGGCAAAAAATAAAGGAACTGTGGTATTCTATTATAAATAAGAAG
>JAHFOY010000027.1 GCA_023261485.1 Planctomycetota bacterium | reverse complement strand
TACAGATTTGTGATATTACCGGTGTCTATGGTGTTTCTTTCATTATCATCATGATTAATGCGTGTATTGCAGATTTGATAATTTATGGTTTTACAAAACGTAATTTACTCATCCGGGAAACGGAGAAACGGAGAAATGGGGAAACATCGCCGGTTCTCCCCATCTCCGATTCTCCCCGTCTCCGGTTCTCCCATGCGGAAGGGAGTGACAAAAACCCGGTAGAAAAGGGAATATCCACAGGGCAATACTATAAATGCCTGTTTCCAGGCCAAAGATTTATCTTTTACGGTCTGACCTGTATTCTGCCTTTCGTACTCTTTACAGCCAGCCTGTGTTATGGTTTTTACTGGCTCAATAATTATAGACCGCTAGAAGGCCCCACGCTGTGCATGGTGCAGGGGAATATACCTCAGGAGGTGAAGTTTGAGTCCAACGAAGAAGACGAAATCAGTATTCTCAAAAAATATACAGACCTATCATTGAGTATCAAAGGGGAACAGATCGACCTGCTTGTATGGCCGGAGACCATGGTGCCTGGATTACTCAATATCGATCCGGAACTTACGGGCAGGAAGATTGACGTCCTGTCGCAACTAGCGCCAATTCAATTGTCACAGGAACTCAATACAAACATACTCCTGGGGGGTATTGCATTAATTCTGAATGGAGAGGAGCAGCGTTATTTCAATAGCGCCTATTATTATAACACGGAGGGAAAGTTCGTAAACCGTTATGACAAGATTCACCTCGTACCATTTGGGGAATTTACACCCCTTAAGAACTATTTCCCATTCCTGGCTAGTCTTGTTCCTTATGAAATTGGATTAACACATGGTCATTGCCGGACACTGTTTCGTCTAAATACCACACAACATGGGAGTTTTGTCTTTGGTTCGTCCATCTGTTACGAGGACACAGTGCCGTCTCTGCTTAGAAAATTTAAGAAAGGCGGGGCAGATTTCATGCTCAATATAACGAATGACGGCTGGTTTAGAAACAGTGCAGAGCTTGACCAGCATCTCGCCATCATGGTGTTTCGGGCGGTTGAAAACCGATTCTGCATGGCGCGCGCAGCCAATACGGGTATATCGTCGTTTGTCTCCCCTGACGGCGCTATCTATGCTAAATTATCAGATTCCAAAGGGAAATATCGGGAGATAAGCGGTACACTTACAGATCGCATAAAATTAGTCGAAAAATACAATCCTTTCTACACCACGTGTGGCGACTGGTTTTCGATCCTTTGTGTAGCGGCATCATTAATCATGCTTATCATGTCCATTTTTAAAGGGCGAATTGTCAGCCAAAAAGTCGCTAAACCAAAATTAGGAATGGACTTTCCACTTGACATTTTATAAGTATTAAACATATAATTCAGCCTAATAAATAGTAACTATAAAAAACAACAATACTTGTGAAAAAACTGAACAGCACGCAAGGAACTTCTCCATAGAAAAATGCAGGGCATAAAATCCACTTAATCACCTTTGTTTCCGGAGGATTAAGGCTATTGCTGGAGTAAGAAAGATAATGCATCCATTAGATTTTGTATTGGGTTTCGTTTCGACTGACATGGGAATTGACCTTGGCACGGCAAACACGCTTGTTTGCATACCCGGTCATGGGATTGTGTTGTCTGAACCATCAGTTGTAGCAGTAAGACCCGGAACGAATAAAGTTCTTTTAAATGGAAATGCAGTAGGAAACGTTGCCAAGGCGATGCTGGAAAAGGCGCCGAGCAGTATTTCAGTTATACGTCCACTCAAAAATGGCGTTATCGCAGACTTTGATATTACCGAAGCTATGCTTAAGTATTTCATCACGAAGGTTCATAAACGCAAGTGGGGGGTTCGTCCCAGGATATTGATTGCAATTCCGTCGGGCATTACGGCTGTAGAGAGGCGGGCGGTAGTCAACTCAGCCGAGCGCGCAGGCGCCAGAGAGGTGTATCTTATTTCTGAACCAAAGGCAGCGGCGATTGGTGTAGGCCTCCCTGTGGGTGAGCCGGTAGCCAGTATGATAGTTGATATCGGAGGCGGAACTACAGAAGTGGCGGTCATTTCGCTGGGCGATATATTTACGCACGAAAGCATAAGGATTGCGGGAGATGAATTTGATGAAACCATCGTCCAGTACATACGAAAGACTTACAATCTGGACATCGGACACCGAACGGCGGAACAAATTAAGATTGAGATTGGTTCTGCATATCCTTTAGAGGAGGAGCTGACGCTTGAGATCAGAGGGCGCGATGCTATTGCAGGCTTGCCAAGGGCGACAAATATTACCTCGGAAGAAATTCGGGAGGCGTTAAAAGAACCGTTCGATAAAATTGTAGGCGCCGTGAAATCTACCCTCGAAAAGACGGCGCCGGAACTGGCATCGGACTTAATAACAAACGGGTTGGTGCTGGTAGGCGGAGGAGCTTTGATTAGAGGATTGGACAAGCTATTGGCGCAAGAAACCGGGCTGCCGGTACAGGTGGGCAATGACCCTTTAACAGCCGTTGCGCGAGGAACGGGCTATCTCCTCGAAAATCTTGATCTATATAAAGCTGTTTTACAGGATGAGGACCTCCACTCCTAGTTTTAGCGATATTATAAAAAATCCCATTGCAACGATAATCATCCTTTTAGCAATATCCCTTAGTTTTTTGTTTTTACCGCTAAAGCTTTCCAGCCGTATCAAAATGACCTGCGTTGTCCCTGTGAGGCCGTTACAGTGGGCAACCTGTTTCTGCAGTAATTCAGCCAACAATTTCCTGGATAAGGTGTTTTCCGGCTGGCGTGACGCTCACGTAAAAAAAGAACTGGAAGAACAAGTTTTTCAGTTCAAAAACAAGATACTGGAGCAGCAGGATACGATATACAAACTGCAGAGTAAACTGTACACCCTTTCGAAATTCCAGGCTGAAAATAAGAGTAAAACAAGGCCGATACCGGCGGACATTATCGGATACGATTCATTGACTTTTAGGAAAAGCATCACGGTCAACGCAGGTTCTAAGCAGGGCGTAAAATCTAACGACATAGTGGTGTCAAACAATGCCCTAGTTGGAAAAGTTGTTTCGGTAAGCGGAGGAAGCAGCGTCGTTCAATTGATCACAGATCCGGCCTCACGCATACCTGGAAGGGTTCTTCAGACGCGTGAACAGGTAATCATCGAAGGGAATGCTACAGGGTTTTGTCAATTAAAATACGTACCGCGATGGGCAAAACTAAAAAAGGGTGACGATATTATCTCCTCTGACATTGGTGGGTTTTATCCGCCGTCTCTGCCTGTCGCTACCGTTGTAGAGGCTGAAATAAAGAGCGGAGCCCTCTTTCAATCTGTAAAGGTATTACCAAAGGTAAATATTTCAAAAATCGAGCAGGTGCTCATTATAATAAATTAGGCCTTCGGCAACTTTTTAATGCCACTAAGACACCAAGACACAAAGAAAATACTTAGTGTCTTCGTGACTTTGTGGCTAGTTTGAAATTTCTATACATTAAATTATGCGGTGGTTCACTTTTTTTTGTATTCTCCTGGGAATCTCACTCTTCCAGTCGACCTTGATGAACTGGATTAATATCGGGTCAGCGGCGCCTGATTTGTATTTTCCGTTGGTGATATTTTATTCCTTCCTGGCAGACATCAAGCGGAACACCATCACGAACTGGTTTGTGGGCATGTCAAAAGATTTGTTTTCGGAAGGGAGTTTTGGGATAAACTCCGTTTTCTTTGTCGCCGTGGGGTTTTTCGTCTGGTCAATCAGAGGAATGTTGTTTCGGGGACATTTAGTTACCCAGGTTCTGGTTACATTTATCTTCTCATGTATATACAACATACTTTATGCGGTGCATGCTACACTTTCTTTTCATTCGCTCAGTCTTTCTGCAACCATATGGACAATTTTTACTTGCTCATTATATACGGCTATGATTGTTCCCGTGCTGTTTTGGATGTTCGGTAAATTACAGCCAACGCAGCAGTCTTTTTCCCAATAAGGGATTGATGAACCATGTATCCCTACCGTTTTAAAATCACACTCATTATTTTCATTTTATTTTTTACCGGTATTGTAGTCCGGCTCTTTCAGCTCCAGATCATTGAAAGCAATAAATACAAAGGCATTTCCAAAAATCGCCGTATTGCTACGTATCCACTGGAAGCCACACGAGGGTCTATCTTCGATAGAAACGGAATGATGCTGGCAACGGATCAACATACCTTTGACATTACGGTTCGATACAAAAATCTGTTGTATTGGTACGTTCGTAATAACAATGCAGTCTCACGCATTGCAGGAATGAAGGCGCACAAAAATGCAAAAAAAACGTGCGCTGAATGTCACGAAAATCAGGACGAATGGGTAAAAAAATTGTCCCAATTGTTGGGAATCCCGCAGAATAAGTTGCTGAGTCATGCAAAACAAATTGTTGAAAAAGTGGAAAGACTCAAGCAAAACGTGGAGCAAAAATCAGGACGGGCAACTCGTATCAGGGAGGAAGCGGACTATTACCCTATAGCTTCTGATGTTGCATGGGAAAAGGTCATTCAAATAGAGATTAATCAAAACAGTTATCCCGGCATACGCGTCACACCCAGGCCAACAAGGATTTATCCCCAGCGTGAACTGGCGTCGCACATCCTGGGGTATATGAGCAAGCTGAATGAGGAAGAATGGGAGACATATAGTGACAAGTGGAATAATTTTATCTTGAGTTCAAATGTTACGGGTACGGACACGACGCCATTGCTTTACGATGGGTATGCCGAAAACGACTACATAGGCAGGTCAGGGGTTGAGTTACAATATGAAAACGAACTACACGGCGAGCGCGGTAAACGGTTTGAGGAAATCACCTGCAAAAATACCCAGGTTGAAAAAGTGATACTGGAAAGACCCCCCGTTTCCGGAAACAACCTCTATTTGACCATTGATAGTCAAATTCAGGCTTATGCAGAAAAATCACTCGGTAAGAACCTTGGGACAATTATCGTTATGAACCCGTGGACGGGAGAAATACTTGCCATGGCCAGCTACCCGCGTTTTAATCCTAATGATGTGAATGAAGATTTTAATAAACTTATCAAACATCCTTCCAAACCCTTTCTGAACAGGGCTATACAAGGCGCATTGCCTCCGGGGTCTATTTTTAAAGTAGTCACGGCGACTGCCGCCCTGAGCACCAATCATATAAATACCCAGACGAGCTATGAGTGTCATGGGTATACTACTTATAAAAATATCACTTTTAAATGCTGGTCTGAATACGGACACGGACTGGTTACTATACAGGATGCCATACCCTATTCATGCAATGTCTTCTTCTTTGAAACGGCAAAGATTTTAGGCGGAGATCCGTTATACGCATGGGCAAAGGATTTCGGCATTGGCGAGAAGACGGGTATCGATCTACCGCACGAAAGGAGCGGGAATATGCCCAAAATGATGAACACGGCGACAGTCATGAACGTTGCCATCGGGCAGGGCGCGTTGCTTACCACGCCGCTTCAATTGTGCCGGGTGTATGCAGCAGTGGCAAATGGCGGTACTTTGGTTCAGCCCCATTTACTATCAAAACTCACCGATGGACAGGGAGAAGTTGTTCGCGTGTTTAAACCGGAAAAGAAACAGAAACTTTCCATACTCCCTGCTACGCTGGATATTTTACGCATGGCGCTTCAGGAGGTGGTAACCCGAGGTACTGCCAAAAACACGGGATTGGAGGCTTACAAGGTTGCCGGTAAAACAGGCACCGCTGAGACGGGACGACAGAAAGACAACCATGCCTGGTTTGCCGGTTATGTCCCCTATGACAGCCCGCAGTACTGCTTTGTCATACTGGTAGAGCATACTCCGGGTCATGGGGGGGAGATCGCGGGGCCTATTGCAAAAGAACTCATGTCGTATTTATTCCCGGAGTTGAACGATGCATCATAGCGCTTGGTATAGACAAGGCACTGGAGGAAATCTCACGGAATAGGGATGTCCTTTATGATGCTAAGGCGGTAGATGCCTGCATGCAGCTTTTTATGGAGAAGGGATTTCTGTTTGAAGCGTAAGGTGGGGCAATAGGAATTTTCACCTGAAAATGAAGTCTGTTGTCTAAAAAATAAACATTTTCATGCTCCCTTGTGACCATTAGGGTCATGGAAGTTTCATTTTATTTATGCTGGTTTCCAGCATATTCTGGTAGCCGCAGGCTTCAGCCTGCGTTCCAGGCCAGGCGAACAAGTCTGGGCTTTTCGATTATGCCCATGCAGGCTAAAGCCGTGCGGCTACACGGAAAGCAGCCTAATGTTTGACCTTGCTTTAACTCCGCCATTCATGGCGGAGATATGCAGGCGTAGAAAATAATCATTGTAGAGACAGGTTTCAAACCTGTCTCTACTTTAGCCATGATTTCGCCTAGTCCAGGGCTAAAGCCACTATTGGCTTCGTTCTCTCACCTCAGGCTAAAGCCTGAGGTTAATTTATACTTTGAGAAATTCAGCGTGTCTAATTTATAATAAATTGCTTATTTTCAGGAATAAAACAATCATCTTTATAGAAAGAGTAAAGAAAAACTGAATGAGGAAGTTTAAATTGTCGCTGAAAGAGAAGGCATTAATAGGAATCATAGCTATACTTATTCCTATCCTTATTACATTTGTCCTGGTGTACAGCCAGAACAGGGTATATTTGAAAAACCGTGTCCTCGATACCTTGACGGTTATCGCCGAGGCCTACGAAGGACAGGTCTATCAATTCCTGGAAAAGGCAAAGATTCGCGCCCGGGATTTTGCCAGTGACGGCTTTATCAGAACCCAAATGCAGAAAGCAATTCGTGGCAATGCATCTGCAATTGGTAAACTCAATAAGCATATTGTCAGGAATAAGCTGGTTCTTGATAAAACAATCAATACCATCAGTATACTCTCTCTGGAAGGACGAGTGGTAGCCTCCACAAACAACGCTGAAATCGGAATGGATTTGTCCAGAGAGGCCTGTTTTGAAGAAGGCAAGAATTCCGTTGCTATTGTGGAAAACCGCACCGGACATATGGGATTGCCTGAAATTACAATCTCGACAACCATTTTTACAAAAGAGACAGGCATGCCTGTCGGTGTAATTGTTAACTATATTCTGCTTTCTGAACTCAACAAGCTTTTAATTGGAGAATATGTTAAGGAGTTAGGGGCAATCTCCTGGGGCAAAGGGAAGGGTGCCTGGAAGACCATGGAGGTCTATCTGGTCAATAGAGACAAGTTCATGATTACGAAATCCATATTCGTGAAGGATGCCATATTGAAGCAGTCAGTTGATACACTGCCGGTTAATTTATGCCTGACATCAAGCAATGAAATGGCGGGATTTTACAAGGATTATCGGGGCGTGGAGGTGGTTGGCGCATCCATGTACATTCCGTCTATGAAATGGGCGCTTCTGGTAGAAATTGACAAGAGCGAGGTGCTTTCTCCTATAAAACATGTACTCATAAGCGCTTTAATAACGGCAGCAATTGTTATTATAATGATCACCTTGCTTTTTGTTGGTTTCATAAAAAAAATGGTACAACCTCTCCGGAAAATATCTGAAGCTGCAAAGAAAATCGCCAGCGGCAATTTCGATGTCGTCGTTCCGGTTCAAACACACGACGAGATTGGGGGTCTCTGTGAATCGTTTAATTACATGACTCACCATATTAAAGCCAGGACAACGGCGCTTGCAAAGAGCGAGTCCCGTCTTGCCGAGGCGCAGCGAATTGCCCATCTTGGAAACTGGGAGTGGGATGTAGGTAAAAACGAAGTATACTGGTCTTATGAGGCATATCGCATCTTCGGTCTGACTCAAGAAAATTTTATTTCCACGTATGAGATGTTTCTGAATTACGTCCATCCCGACGATCGTGAGTTTGTAAAAAAATCCTTTGCTGAGACATTAAGTAATAAAAAGCCCTTAGACATTGACCATCGTGTAATTCTTAAGGATGCATCAGTACGCATCGTTCATGAGAGGGCGGTGGTTATATATGATAATATGGGCAAGGCTGTCCGAATGGTTGGAACGGTTCAGGATATAACCGAGCGCAAGCATGCAGAAGAGGAAGTGAGTCTGTTGAAAACATTGACCTTGTCAATCAGCGAGTCTAAGGATTTGCACGACGCGCTGGTCGTTACGCTGGAAAAGGTGTGCAGCGCAACCGATTGGATTTATGGAGAGGCGTGGATGCCTGATTCAGAGGGTAAATACTTAGTGCGCGATCACGCCTTTTACAGCAAGGTCGAGAGTCTGGAAAAATTCAGCGAATTGAGTGGTACGTATACCTTTCCTCCAGGTGTGGGTCTTCCCGGACGCGTCTGCTCAACAAAAAAACCCGTGTGGGTGCCGGATGTTACGATTGACCCTAATTATCCACGTGCGGCGATTGCCAAAGAGGCTGGACTAAGGGCAGGCGTAGCTTTCCCGGTCTTTTCCGATAAGGAAATAGTTGCTGTCCTTGTATTTTATATGCCCGAAGCGCTTGAAAAGGATGAACGGCTTGTCAGTTTTGTTTCCTCTGTGGTGGTTCAACTGGGAGAAGTTATCAAACGAAAACATATTGAAGAGACCAAAGCACGATTATCTGAAATTACGGAGACAACGACAGATTTCGTTGCCACAGCCACTACAGAAGGACGAGTACTTTATATTAACAAGTCGGGACGGAAAGTGCTTGGGATTGGTGAGGACGAGGATATTTCGAATTTAAAGATATCCGATTGCCACCCTAAATGGGCGACGGACATCATCGTGAACGAGGGGATACCCGATGCAATCCGTGAAGGCGCCTGGGTTGGTGAAACGGCATTTCTGAGTTGTGATGGGCGTGAGATACCATTTTCACAGGTGATCATTGCTCATAAAAATCCAGACGGGACAGTTAATAACCTGTCCACCATAGGGCGTGATATTTCAGAACGCAAACGCTTTGAGACACAAATTATGTATATGGCGAACCGCGACCCGCTTACCAACCTCCTCAATCGCCGTCGTTTTCATGAGGAATTGGAGGGATGGCTTGCACAAACACGGCGATTTGAAATCAAAGGGGCGCTGTTGTTTTTAGACATGGATAATTTTAAGTATGTTAATGACTCGCTTGGCCATCAGGCAGGCGATAAACTCCTTATGACTATGGCTGGTCTGCTGAGGGAACGATTACGCGAGACAGATATACTGGCGAGACTGGGCGGCGACGAGTTTGCCATTATCCTTCCCCACGCCGATGTAGACCTTGCAGAATCGGTTGCGAACCAGATACGGGAATTGGTGCAATATCACACCTCTCTTGATGGGGAATACCCCCCCGGCATTACTGCCAGTATTGGTATTGCCATGTTTCCCAGTCATGGTGATACGGCAGAAACACTCCTTGCATATGCCGATCTTGCAATGTACCGGGCAAAGGAAGAAGGGCGCAACCGCGTTTGTTTATATACGCCTGAACAAAAGACGCAGGTTGAATCCCGGCTGATGTGGGAAAAACGCATCCGGGATGCGCTGAATAGAGATAACTTCATATTGTATATGCAGCCTATTATGGATATTAGTCAAAACCGTATTATTGGGCATGAGGCGCTGCTACGGATGATAAATGAAAAAGGTGAGATTGTTGCCCCCCCCAGTTTTCTTGATATTGCAGAGCGCTTTGGGCTTATCCACGATATAGACCGCTGGGTGGTGATCAGGGCTATCAATCTCATTAAAGAGCTTCAGCAAGATGGCAAACCAACCTATCTTGAGGTTAACCTATCCGGCAGGGCGTTTAGTGATAAAAAATTGTTGCCCCTGATCAGAAATGAAATGGCCGCAACGGCCATTGATCCTGCAACTATTGTCTTTGAAATCACCGAAACCTCCATTATTGAAAATATAACTGTCGCACAGCGTTTCATTGCAGAACTCAAGTCCCTGGGGTGCCGTTTTGCCCTCGATGATTTTGGTATTGGATTTTCCTCATTTAATTACATCAAACATTTGCCTGTGGATTATCTGAAAATTGACGGCAGTTTTATCAGGAACCTGCCGCACGATACCGTGGATCAGCATTTGGTTAAAGCAATGGTGGAGGTAGCGCGTGGACTGGGGAAAAAAACCATTGCCGAATTTGTGGAAAATGAAGAGACGCTGCGCCTGTTACGGGAATATGGCATAGACTACGCACAAGGCTACCATATTGGTAAACCGAGTCGCATGTCTGAATTGGAGGTATAAACACCTATGATCCGTAGTGTAAGTCCAAGAAATTTCGATTGGGTGATGTTCCCGATAATTTGCATCATTTTGACAATAGGAGTACTCTTTGTCTGGAGTGCATCGTCTGAAAAATTTGTATTTAAACAGCTTGTCTGGATTGCGATGGGGCTTACCCTTTTTTTTATACTCCTCTATTTTGATTATCTTTCAATTGCCCACTATGCATATATCATCTATGCATGCGTACTCTTTCTTTTAATTCTCGTTTTGGGCATGGGAGGCGCTGTGAAAGGCTCACAGAGGTGGTTTTCCATCGGTTCTTTTTCGGTTCAACCTTCAGAGTTTATGAAGATTACCCTGGTGCTTACCCTTGCAAGGTTTCTCAGATACAAAAAGTATGGGATCGGACTGTTTGATATCGGGGTTTCCCTTCTTTTAACATTCATACCAATGGCGCTCATTGTGAAGCAGCCGGACCTTGGTACGGCACTCGTCCTGGTTCCTGTCTTACTTTCCATTTTATACACGGCAGGTATTCGGCTCTATCAGCTTTTCATGCTTATTGGGGCAGGAATGGCCATATCACCGTTGGTCTGGATGTTTATGTTGAAATCCTACCAAAAGATGAGGATTATTGGATTCCTCTGGCCAGAAAAGGCTACAGATTGGGGAGCCGGTTATCACAGACTCCAATCACTTATCGCCGTTGGTTCGGGAGGGCTGTTTGGGACAGGGTGGGGAAATGGTACACAGAATCAGATGAAATTCCTGCCAGAACGTCATACAGATTTTATCTTTGCCGTTATTTCTGAAGAGTGGGGATTTTTACGTGCGTGTTTTATCCTCTTTCTCTACGTCGTTTTCATTACGTGCGGGATTGGTATTGCAAGAAGCACACGCGAACCGTATGGGCGACTCGTGGTAATCGGGCTTGTCACGATGTTCGCAACCCAGATCGTAGTTAATGTCGGTATGACCTTAGGAGTAGCTCCTATCGTGGGGATAACGCTTCCTTTTATCAGTTACGGAGGTTCCTCTATGCTCACGTCGTTTATTGCCCTTTCCATAATTTTTAACATCAAGATGCATTCAAAGATAGATCTTGCCTCGGAGCACCGTTATGAAACATTACGGTAGAAGTTGATTGTTCGATTGATGATATTGCCTCAAAGTAGGGGTTGAAGATTTTTAACCCATGCATTTATGCACAGCGCCGTAGGGGCAGGTTTCAAACCCACCCCTACATATAAATTCGAATTCAAACGGAACTTGCTTAATATCCAATTTCTTATTATGATAAAATAACATGATTACATTAAAACATTTTGTGACAGAAAGTCTATTAAAGCTGATAAAAATATCTGGCCGGAAAGGAGGATATAATGATAAAAGAGCCTTTAACTAATTTGCAAAAGGAAATATTAAAACTTTATTCTACCGAGATGGCAGAAGACGATTTAAACGATCTGAAGACTTTACTTGCAAAATATTATGCCAAAAAAGCTATTAAAGAGGCCGATAAAATATGGGACGAAAAAAAAATTTCAAACAGTGATATGGATATATGGTTAAATGAAAAATAAATTAAAAGTTGTTATTGATACCAATGTTCTGCTTGTTTCAATATCTTCGAAATCCAGGTATCATTGGGTTTTTGAAAAACTTTTAAATGACGAATTTGACTTGTTTGTTACAAGCGAAGTATTGATGGAATATGAAGAAATTATTTCATCGAAATATAATTTACGTCTAGCAAAAAATGTTATCAGGACACTTTTATTGCTTCCCAATGTTCATCAAGCGACAATTTATTATAATTGGAATTTAATTGAAAATGATGCCGATGACAATAAATTTGTTGATTGTGCCGTTAATTCAAATTCGCACGTATTGGTTACAAACGACAGACATTTTGATGTTTTGAAAAATTTAGATTTTCCAAAACTAAAGGTTGTTAACATAAATGAATTTGAAAATATTCTTAAAGAAGTAGGTAAATAAAGGAGATCAGTAAATAGCGAAAGTACTTAATAGAAGTTGGAACATGACTATTGCGATTTAAACTTTTGCACTGTAATGTGCTTTCGTATAACTAAAAATGAATACATTAAAACATTTTGTGACAGAAAACATATTGCCACTGGTGGAAATGCCAGGACAGTATATCGGGGGTGAGTGGAACTCCGTTGTTAAGAATCACGCCGAAATTGACGTGAAAGTTGCACTGGCATTTCCCGATACATATAGTATCGGTATGTCTCACCTGGGGATTCAGATTCTTTACGGTCTGCTCAACGAACGAAATGACACGGTCTGCGAGAGGGTGTTTGCGCCTCTGGATGATATGGAGTCTCTCATGAGAAAGCACAAAATCCCGCTGTTTTCGCTGGAAACTTACACGCCTTTAAGAGAATTTGACCTGGTGGGTTTTTCGCTCCAATATGAATTGTCTTATACCAATGTTTTAAACATGCTGAATCTCTCGGAGATTCCTGTCATGTCCTCTGAACGCCGCGAAACAGACCCGCTCGTTATTGCCGGAGGGCCATGTGCCATCTCCCCTGAGTCTATTGCTGATTTTATTGATGTCTTTCTTGTTGGTGATGGGGAAGAGAGCCTGCCGCAACTCGTTGAACTATTTAAAGACATGAAGCGCAGAGGGCTTTCCCGCGGGGAGAAGATTGTTTCTATAGCACAAACTCTGAAAAATGCCTACGCCCCGTCTTTGTATGATGTTTCTTACCATGACGACTATACAATACGTGAAATACATCCAAAAATAGCTGGCCTGCCATCACTCATAAAAGCAGCCTCTGTAAAGGATTTAAACAAGACGTATTATCCGACCAGGCCTATTGTGCCGTATGTAAAAACCATTCACGACCGTATTACCATTGAGGTTATGCGTGGCTGTACGCAGGGATGCAGGTTTTGTCAGGCCGGTATGAGCAAACGTCCGACCCGGCCCCGTACGGTAGAAAATATCTTAAAACTGGCAGAGCTTTCTTATGCAAATACAGGGCATAATGAGATTTCTCTGGCGTCCCTTTCGATCAGCGATTATCCGTTCTTGAAACGCCTGATGGAACAGATGAATCAGGTATTCATTCCAAGGCATGTAAATATCTCTTTCCCTTCTTTGCGGGTAAATGAACAGCTTGTCCTCTTGCCTTCCATGCTTAACACGGTCCGCAAATCTGGACTCACCCTTGCGCCGGAGGCGGCAACTCCTGACTTGAGAAAAATTATTAATAAAAATATTACCGATGAAGATCTGTACAAGGGTATTGAAGAGGCATTTAAGCAGGGATGGAATTTGGTAAAACTTTATTTTATGGTGGGACTTCCCACGGAAACAGATGACGATATCGACGCCATTGCACGGCTTGCCTATAACGTCTCTGACCTGAAAAAGGGTATAAATGGCTCTTTCGGGCAGGTCAATATCAGCATTGCGCCTTTTGTGCCCAAGGCGCATACCCCTTTCCAGTGGCATCCGATGATAACCCTGCCGCGGATAAAAGAGATCAGAAATATATTGTTTGGCAGGATTCGGAGGAAATGCATTCACATAAAATTTCACAATGCGGAGCGCAGTATACTGGAAGGCATTTTTGCACGGGGAGACCGGAGGCTGGGAAGGGTTATTTATCAGGCTTGGCAGGATGGATGCAAGTTTGACGCGTGGGAAGAACATTTCCACTTTCAAAAGTGGCTGGATGCGTTCCAGAAGGTCGGTGTTGATTGGGCATTTTATGTATACCGCCAAAGAGATGATAATGAGGTCTTCCCCTGGGAGCATATCAGTTGTGGTGTTGTAAAACCTTTTCTTATGCACGAAAGGCAGAAATCTTTGAACGAGGAGATTACACCCGATTGCCGTATAGATGAGTGCCCCGAATGCGGGAGTTGTAAACGTTCCACGAATTTTTGTGCTGTTTAAGACTGGTGGGGCCGATTGAATGAAATAGAATGGCGTAAGTCAAAAAGAACAAAAGAGATTATGTATGGTGCATGTTTATGTTGGTCTGGGGTCGAATGTAGGTAATCGGGAGAGAAATTTATTTTACGCATATGATCGGATTATTACTATCAGAGGTATAAAACCCATAAAACTTTCACGATTTTACGAAACAGCGCCAGTAGGTGGACCTCCGCAGCCGATGTTTTTGAATGCTGTTCTTGGTATTGAGACTGCAATATCTCCTTTTCGACTGCTCGAAAACTTTCAGCGCATAGAAACCCTTATGGGCAGGGTTCGCACTGTAAAATGGGGGGCTCGAACTATAGATATTGATATATTACTGTATGGTGATAAAATCATAAACAGTGATAGGCTTAAAATTCCTCACCCACTGATGCATACACGGTTATTTGTTTTGGAGCCATTAGTTGAGATTGATCCCAATGTAGTACATCCCATATTGAAAAAGACAGTTTTGCAATTGTATAAAGAATTATGTTTTCGAGATTAGACAACTATATACTGAGGGCTTTTATTCCCACATTTTTCATGTGTCTGCTCATTATTTCGGGGATATACATCATCGTTGACCTCCTTCAAAAACTGGGGGAATTTGTGGATATGGGAGGGGAAGCCTTTGGCACGGGGATACGATATTATGCGTATCTCTTCCCCGTGATTATTTTCCAGTTTTTTCCTGCCGTTACTTTGATAGCAATGGGTATTGTGCTGGTGAGACTATCCAGAAACCGGGAAATACTCGCCATGCAGGTTGCCGGTATCTCACTGTACAGGATATTGCTTCCTGTCTTTGTTGTGACGGTAGTTATGTCCTTTGCTTCGTTTGGAGATCAGGAGTGGGTTATTCCCAGGTTTGCCGAAAAGCTGGAAACATTACGGCAAACCTCTTTCAATGATAATATCCAAAAAAATCTCCTTTTGGATGACAAGGAAAACAACGCCTTGCTTCGCGTTTGGAAATACGACAAAAAAACGCAGCGTATGCAGTCGGTATTTATTCTTAGCAGGTATGAAAATAAAAAAAAGAAATTTACCCTGGGTGCGGATGAAGGAAGATGGCTGGGAAATAATAAATGGTTACTTACGAAGGTGGTGAAACACGTTTATGACGAACGTGGGAAATGGGTAGCACCCGTGCAGCAAATCGACAGTCTGGAGTATGAGTGTACGATAACTCCTATGGAACTGGGGAAAATAAAGTTAGATCCCAGTTTGTTAAATTTCGAGCAATTAAAAGAACTCTGTAAAAACGAACCTGATAATCCAAGAAATAGTTTGTTGTTTCATTCCAGAGTTTCGTATACCCTTACGCATTTTGTCTTGCTTTTGCT
Source organism: Planctomycetota bacterium (assembly GCA_023261485.1). Classification (GTDB taxonomy): domain Bacteria; phylum Planctomycetota; class Brocadiia; order Brocadiales; family Brocadiaceae; genus Wunengus. The sequence goes on along the minus strand of JAHFOY010000027.1, from coordinate 11,652 downwards.
GGGGATCCCACTCGTTGTCGGATTCGAACGACTGAGCAAAAATTTGTTTTTGCGTGTGGGGTTGTGTGTCCTTGTTTGTGGTATTTTCTATGCGCTAACTTTTGTATGCTCAAACTTGGGCGCCACAGGAATGCTTCACCCCATATTGGCCGCCTGGTTGCCTACCGTTATTTTTGGCTCTGTGGGATTATTGTTTTTTGACATGATGAATATGTGATATGGATATAAGTGAATATTTACATGCTTTATTAGACCTCTTTTATCCTCGATCCTGTCTCCACTGCAAACGCAATCTGAACGATTCTCACGAACTTTATATTTGCGATGACTGTAAGAGGCAGATGCCTTATGTTGACACATTTCATTGTATTCGCTGTGGGGCAGCGATGGGTCTCTATAGTACTTCGGTGGCGAAAGAAGGTTGTGCTGCGTGCAAAGGAAGGCGTCTCCACTTCGACGCCATGACAGCCGTTGCCCATTACGATGGGGTCATGAAAACATTGATACATAAATTTAAATATGCCAGGCAGAAATTCTTATTTCGCATGCTGAATGATATCATAGTAACACATAATAAACTGAAAGACGTTGTTCCGGACATGGATGTTGTCGTACCCGTACCGCTTTATTGGTTGAAAAAAATGTATCGGGGTTTCAACCAGTCCGAACTTCTGTCTCTTGGAATTCACAGATATTTTTCAAAACCCGTATCAGCAAACAACCTCTGCCGTATTAAAAACACCGAGTCACAGACCCATTTGTCAAAAAGTCAACGGCAGGCAAATATCCACAATGCCTTTTTTGTTAAATATCCAGGGTCATTTCATGGGAAAAATGTTTTACTTGTGGACGATGTCTTGACTACCGGGGTAACCGCATCGGAGTGTTCGAAAAAACTAAAAGAATCCGGCGCCAGGTACGTTCATTTACTTGTCCTGGCAAATGCAGAATATAGTAGTTAGGCATATAGGATTTTAATTTCCTTGACGGATAATTTTATAATAAGTAAAATGAAAATTTTAGAATCTTCAAAACTCTTGTATTTTTAAGAAAGGATTTTGCCCTTGGGAAACATCACAATTGTTGCAAGGCATCTAAACATAACGGAGGCAATAAAAAATTACGCTTTGCAAAAGGCCGAAAAAATAAAAAAATTTTTTGAATGGATATTGCAAATACAGATTACTCTGGACATCGGCGGCGACAATAGCCATATTGTTGAAATGATTGTTTCCGTATCGAGAGGACCCACAATGGTTGCTGAGGCGTCGAATCCCGATATGTATCGTGCGATTGACCTGGCAGTGGATAAGATAGAAGCACAGCTGAAAAAACACAAAGGTAAAATCCAATCAAGGATTGTCCGCAGGAAAAAGCCTGCAACCACTGAAATGGAGGGTCCTGAAAGTGAACCGGAAGCGTAATGGAATGCAATTCTTTTGGAGGAATTTTGTAGTATGAAATTGACCGATTTTATTGTGGATGACGCCATAATTACCGAGCTCAAAGCAACCGAAAAGGAGGCCGTTATCAGAGAAATGGTGTGCGCGCTGAAAGACGTACAGAAAATCAATAGCAAGGATGTTGAAAACGTCATCAAATCTCTTATGAAACGGGAGGAATTGGGCAGCACGGGTATTGGGAAGGGTGTGGCTGTTCCGCATACAAAACACGACAGCGCAAAAAAAATTATTGGAACGATTGCACGATCAACGCAAGGGGTTGATTTTAATGCCCTGGATGGAGAGCCCGTACACCTCTTCTTTCTTTTGCTTTCCCCGAACGATTCTGCAGGTTCACATCTTGCCGCACTTGAAAGGATATCTACCGTTATCAGGGATAATGATTTCCGTCGCTTTATGCGTGATGCTAATGGTAAGGCGGGAATGATTGAGATATTAAAAGAGGTTGACGGTATCCACGTTTAATACAAAAACTCCCTGTCTCTCTTTGTCCAGTGAGAAGAAAAGGTGTTTTTGTTTATTTAACCAGAAAAAGAGTTTAATTATAAAAGTAAACTTCCCATGTCTTGTAGTGTTTCAAAAAGGTAGTGAATAGTTTGTTATGGATATGTTTGTTGTAAATTCTAAAGTATTAGAACGAAAGATAAAAATCTCTAATTCCAATGGGATGCATGCCCGGCCTGCCACTAAATTTGCCGAAATTGCAAATAAATATAGTTCGGAAATTCACGTAAAAACAAAGAATAAGGAGGTCGAGGGTAAGAGTGTTATTGACCTTTTGACACTGGGGGCGGAAAATGGCACAGAAATAACAATCTGTGCAAAGGGGAATGATGCGGCAGAGGCGCTGGATGCCCTGGAAGGGTTGGTGAAAAGCAAGTTCGAAGAGGAATTCATGGAAATCAGAAAGGGGATCGCAGTCTCCCCCGGGGTCGTCATCCGTGAGGCCTTTATGTTCGAGAGTGAAGGTTACCGTATCCCGCGCCATATTATAAGAAAGGAAGAAATCGAGAGTGAAATCCATAGACTCGAAAAGGCCATTGAAGATTCAAAAAGAGAAATTGACGATTTGGAGAAGAAGGTATCCGAAGACTTTGGTTCTGAAATCGGCTCAATCTTCGGCACCCACAGAATGATTTTGCAGGATGTGCGCCTGAAAAACGAAGTTATAGAAAAAATAAAGAAGGTCAATTTTACGCCAGAATTTGCCGTATCCCTGGCGTTGCGTGTTTACATCAGAAAATTCCAGGACGTTAACGATACTTACCTGGCGGAAAGAGTAAGTGATATCTTTGATGTCGAAAGAAGACTTTTAAGGAATCTATTGGGTGAAAAAAGGGAAGAGCTTAAAAACCTTATACAGGAAGTGGTATTGGTGGCTCACGATCTTACTCCTTCCCAAACAGCCTCGCTTGATACTGAAAAAGTTAAAGGATTTGCTACCGATGTGGGTGGAAGGACATCGCATACTGCCATCGTTGCCCGTGCACTTGGCATACCCGCCGTTGTGGGGCTTGGCACAATTACCACAGACATCTTTGGCGGTGATACCGTAATTGTAGACGGCAATCATGGTATTGTTATCGTTCGGCCTGACGCCGAAACATTGGCAACATATCAAAGCAAGGTCAAAAGCATACATGTATTCGAAGAAAAATTGGCTACAGAACTGAAGGATCAACCATCTACAATGCGGGATGGCAGGCATATTGGTATATATGGAAATATCGAATTCCCAAAAGACATTAATGTTAATGTAAAATACGGCGCAGAGGGAATCGGGCTTTATAGAACAGAGTTTCTTTACCTTGGTTCGCCCAGGCCACCGACTGAAGAGGAACATTTAGAGGCATATACCACGGTTGTACGAGAATTAAAGGATAAGCCCATCATTGTTAGAACACTCGATTTGGGCGCCGACAAATTCACATATGGAGATGACAGAAAAGAGGGCAACCCCTTTTTGGGTTGTCGTTCAATTCGGTATTGTTTTGAAAATCCGTCTATATTCAAAATACAACTTAGGGCAATTTTAAGGGCTTCGGCCCTGGGGAACGTAAAAATACTATTCCCTTTGATTTCTTCGCTTCAGGAATTGCGGCGTGCAAAGCAAATGGTATGGGAGACAATGGAAGAACTGGACAAGGAGAAAATTCCATTCAACAAAAAAATTAATATGGGAGTTATGATTGAAGTCCCCTCCTCCGTCATGATTGCCGATATGCTGGCGAAAGAATGCGATTTCTTTAGTATTGGCACCAACGACCTTATACAGTATTCTCTGGCTGTTGATAGAAATAATGAGCGGGTCGCTTATCTCTATTGCCCCGTGCATCCTGCAATTTTAAGGCTTTTGAAAATTGCAATAAAAGCAGCCGTGGATAATAACATTCCTGTTGGGATATGCGGGGAAATGGGAAGCGAAGTTGAATATGCCGTGCCGCTCATCGGGTTAGGCCTCACGGAGTTCAGCGTGTCGCCGGCGACGATTATCCCGGAGATCAAAAAAGTGGTCAGGTCTGTTACTTACGAAAAAGCAAAGGAAGTGGCGGACACCGTGTGTCAATTTGATGACCCTGAAAAAACAATTAATTACCTCAGGAATATCGCCATAGAAATATTGCCGGAGGCTTTTTGATATCTAAAATATCCTTGACAGCAGGAAATAGCATTATTAGAATTACCGTAAGTATTTTAATTTATTATATTTGAAGTTGTTGAAAGGTGAAATAAAGACATCCTAAAAGTACGTATTCGATTTGCTAAATTAGGAGACATTCGCTTTATCTCCCATCATGATTTGATGAAGGTTTTTGAAAGGGCTATTAGAAGGGCTAACATACCTATTGCAATGTCCAAAGGTTTTAACCCTCACCCAAAGGTGTCTATACTATTAGCCCTGAGTGTTGGAATAGTTGGTAAAGATGAAGTTTTAGAGCTTGAATTGCTCGAATCAATACCTTTGGAGAGTCTGGCTGAAAGACTGGGCAGGCAATTACCAAAAGAAATTAATATTCTATCGGTAGAAGATATACCACCTTCCTCAAATAATCCAGTTCGTGATGTAGCGTACGAGATTGTTTTTGAAGAGCCAGACATTTTGAAAACCTTGAAAATTAGCGAATTTCTCCGGCAATCAGCAGTTATTGTCAATCGTACGAAAGACGGACGTCAAAAACCTTTTGACATTCGGCCGTCCATTCAGGAAATTACGGTAAAGCCTAACGGCTTGATTTTGTCTATTAAAATGATATCAGAAGGCATGGCGAGACCCGAAGAGGTGCTCCATGCCTTATGTGGAAACGAAAAAAAAGAGCTCTTTGAAATTGTCAGAACAAAAGTCAACTTGTTTTCTTCTGCCTGACTGAGGGAAAAATCATGGATAAAAGGATGCTTATTAATGCAGTTGAAACTGAAGAATGTCGTATTGCCATTCTGGAAAATAATGTTTTAGAAGAACTTTATATTGAAAGGACTTCGCGGGGACAGATTGCAGGAAATATCTACAAAGGAAAGGTTGTGAACGTTGAATCCAGTATCGAAGCGGCATTTATCGATATTGGACTCAAAAAAAATGGGTTTCTTCACGTATCGGATGTCTTGCCTCACCATGTAGGTGAGAGTTCTTCGTCAGAAACAGAGCCCCATGCGAAACATCATCGGGAATCTCACAGGATACGGGACATTCTTCGTCAGGGGCAAGAAGTGCTGGTTCAGGTAACGAAAGAGAGTATTGGCGCAAAGGGCCCCAGTCTTACCAACTATATCAGCCTGCCTGGAAGGTTTCTGGTTCTAATGCCGGATATGCCGCGTCTCGGTGTTTCTAAGAAAATCACGGACGATGAAGAACGGCAGCGATTAAAAACCATACTCGAAGGTTTGCGTCCACCTCAAAATATAGGTTTTATCATACGAACGGCAGGGGCGTTGCAAACTAAAAAGGAAATCCACAAGGATTTCCATTATCTATTGAGACTGTGGAAGAACATCGAAAAGCGGGCGAAAGACACTAGTGCGCCGGCAGCCATTTATCAGGAAAGCGATCTTGTTATTCGTGCTATCAGGGATGTTTTTTCTACCGACATACGGGAAATCATTGTTGACTCAGAGCCTGTTTATGAAAGAACACGCGATTTTCTTCGTATTATTATGCCCAAATACGAGAAAATTTTAACCCTTTACAGCGAAAACAAACCGTTATTTCACAAATATGATATTGAGAAAGAAATTGAAGGAATAAATTGCAAAAAAATTCCTTTGCCGCGCGGAGGATCTATTGTGATCGAACAAACCGAGGCGCTAGTTGCAATTGACGTTAACAGCGGCAAATTCAAAGAGGAGAGCGACCCCGAAGAAACTGCCTTTAAGACCAATCTTAAAGCTGCAAAAGAAATTACACGGCAAATACGGCTGCGGGACATAGGAGGTGTAATTGTAATTGATTTTATTGACATGCGGGAGGAATCGCACATCCACGCTATCGAGAAAGTCCTCACTGATGCATTGAAACGGGATAAGGCCCGGACGAAGATGCTTAAAATGTCAAAATTTGGCACTATCGAACTCACCAGACAGAGGATTCGTTCCAGTCTTCGGGATGTTCTTTTTGAAGAATGCAAGGTTTGCCGGGGTACGGGTTACAGTAAGACGGTGGAAAGTCTTTGTCTGAATGCCATGAGAGATATAAAGTTTGCTGTCCATTTACCGCAGATCGCCAGAATCGAAATTATCGCAAATACAGATGTTGCTAATTATTTGCAAAATCAAAAAAGAAGGCAAATGATCGAGATCGAGGAAGCCCATAATAAAAAGATAAATATCCTTAGCACAACAAATCATGAATACGGTAAAATAGATATTCGTTTTTTTAATAATAAAGATGAACCGGTTATGGTATAATAATTCTCTAAAATTTAGTTTTAGATCACCAAAAGTAAGTATTTTATAATTCATTTAGTATTAAAATTGAAAGGAGAAACTAAGAAATGTATGCGATAATAAAGGACAGGGGGAAACAATACAAGGTCAGGGCTGGCGAGCGCCATCTCATAGATCTAAAAGCCGATGCTCAGGTTGGAGAGACTTTGGAATTTAATGATGTTTTAGTCTGTTCCGATGAAGAAGGCAAAACAGCCATTGGGGCCGCAGCAAATAAAAGCGCAAAAGTTATTGCGGAAGTTGAAGGCATGAAAAAGGGTGTAAAATCTATGACAATAAAGTTCCGCAGAAGAAAGGAATCGATGACCAGAAGGGGGCATCGTGAAAAATATACCAGAATAAAAATCAAAGAAATTCTGGTGGACTAAATACGGGCTTTATCGTGGGTTCTGTAATTTTCTAAATATTTTTTCAAAACGGAGGACAGTAGCATGGCACATAAAAAAGGACAAGGCTCTTCAAAGAATGGAAGAGACAGTAATCCGCAAATGCGGGGTGTAAAGAGATACGGCGGACAATTTGTATCAGCCGGCTCTATCATAGTCCGTCAATGTGGAACAAAATTCAAGCCTGGATTGAATGTTGGTATTGGAAGGGATGATACCCTTTTTTCCAAGGTAGATGGTCTGGTGAAATTCGAGACAAGACGCCGTGTAAGCGTCTATTCAACGCCCAATTAGTTGTTTTTGATTTCATAGTAGCTTTTTTCGTTATGCTACGGTGAATATTTACATTTTGTAATACAGGAGATGTTTTTGTAAAGGGTGCTATATAATGCACCCTTTATATTTTATAGACCATGTTTGTTGATGAAGCAGTTATATTTGTAAAGGGTGGGGATGGAGGAAACGGCTGTGTAAGCTTCCGAAGGGAGAAGTACGTTTCTCATGGAGGGCCTGACGGAGGGAATGGAGGCAAGGGTGGAGACGTTATATTCCATGTCAGTGATAAAATAGACACATTACTCGACCTAACATCACGGGTAAAAAATATTGCGGAAAGCGGGGCTCATGGGAAAGGTTCTACAAAGCGGGGGAAGGACGGCAAAGACCTCTGTATAGATTTGCCCTGTGGTACTGTAGTAAAGGATAAAGAAAGCGGCCGTGTCTTGAAAGACATGAGTACTGCAGGAGAAAGTATTATTATTGCACGGGGAGGAAGAGGGGGGCGGGGGAATAAACACTTTGCAACTTCCATCAATCAGGTGCCGCGTCAGGCAGAAAAAGGCAAACCCGGTGAAGAGCGATGGCTGATCCTTGAGTTGAAGTTGCTTGCGGATGTTGGCATCATCGGAATGCCCAATGCAGGAAAATCGACGTTGCTCTCCCGCATATCCGCTGCCAGACCTAAGATCGCTGAATATCCTTTCACCACACTGCAACCTCAATTAGGAATTGTAGAGGTTGAGGATTGCAGGCGATTTGTTGTTGCCGACATCCCTGGCCTTATAGAAGGTGCGCATAGGGGGATAGGGCTTGGAGACGAATTTCTGCGTCATATTGAAAGGACAAGATTATTAGTGCATCTTTTGGATGTTTCACCTTTAGCAAAGATAAACCCGTCGGATGCATACAATATCGTTCGGAATGAATTAAGACAATATAACCCAAAACTTGCCGAAAAAGAGGAAATTATCATTGCAAATAAAACCGATCTTTTGGATACGGAAAGCGGCAGCAAGTGCATTCAAAAACTGGAAGAAAAAATTTCGAAAGCCGTTTGCCCTGTCTCTATGGTTACCGGCAAAAACATCGGCACTCTTATAAATATGATTATAAGTGCTTTAAGTAAGATACAGTCTCCAAAAAGCGAACTTCTATGTGGCTAGCAATTGACATTGGCAATACAAATATCCATATCGGGATATTTGAAAACGATGTCCTGTATTCCTCCTACTCAGTGAAAAGTGAGTTTCCACGTCTGCTTCAGGAAAATTTAGAAAAAATTTTAAATCCAGCTACCCTTGCAAAACCGCAGGCAGTCGTTCTCTCGTCTGTTAATCCAAAAATAGAAGTTTTTGTCATTGACTACATCCAAAAACATCTTTTTGTAAATCCCCAATTTATCGGGAAAGACATTCCGATTCCCATGCCGGTTCTGACCGATCAGCCAGAGAGGGTGGGCGTAGACCGGCTGTTGAATGCGCTTGCCGCATTTGAAAGGACAAAGACCTGGACGATAGTAGTTGATGCAGGCACTGCAATAACTGTTGATGTAATAAACGATAATGGCGCTTTCTTGGGAGGTATTATTGCGCCCGGTATGGGCATATCTTCGAAAGCACTGCATCATTATACAGCGCTTTTACCTGAGATACCCATCAATAGACCAAAAAAAATCCTTGGAAAAAACACAGAAGATGCAATAAGTTCTGGCATTTACTGGGGCACAGTTGGCATGGTGAGCAGGGTTATAAGTATGCTTTGCGATGAACTGGGATGTCAACCAGCGATAATTGCAACAGGAGGAGATGCTCTGCTGCTGGCGCCGGAAATTCCCATCATTACTGCCGTACTTCCCGATCTGACCCTGGATGGGATCGGAATTGCTTACAAAAAAAGGCTTACTTCTAATATAAGAAATTAGTGTTGTTTGATTTTTTCTACCAATTTTTTATACCGAACATCTTCTCTGAGATATGCCAGATCCTTATCCCTTTCCAGATGACGAATATCATCGTAACCCAACATAATTGCCTTTTCCAGCGCTTCAAATGCGGCATCAGTATTTTTAAGCAATGCATAACTGCATGCAAGGTTATAATGAATCATAGGGTCTTTTGGTCTGAGAGTGCATAATCTTTGATCAATCTGAAGGCCTTTTTCGTACATTCCGTGTGCCGTATACGCATTGCCTAAATACATAAGGCAGTCAATATAATTTGGATTTTTTTCGAGAATGCCTTCAAGAAACCAAATGGTAAATTCTTCACCTTCTTTTTTAAACGCACCCGACTTTATTGTAAATTCATAATTTGGCAACGTGATCGGGTTTGAAAATCTATTTTTTGCTTTTGTTTCCATATATATACTCTTTAGGAAGAATAAACGTTAATGAAGTTTTCATCAAATTCTGGTAAATTCTTATAATCATTTAGGGTTGTATTGCTGATTATAGTAGTTGCTCTTATGTAAATATATTTATAAAATATGCAATTGTCAAGTATGAGTATAGAGTTTTTTATTCATGAGATAACGGAGGATATAAAATGCCAATCGATAAAGAACTAATAAAAAGTAAAATTCACAGCAGAGAAGACATTTCACTGAAAACTATTGCCGACATGGTAGCATATAAGATGTCGGAAAGTCCGGAAGATATGGGGCCGGAATCAAACTTTTTGGCGGCTGCAGAGTCCGTAGCCCAATATATATCTGAAAAATTTAAGGATATGGATTCATTTACAAACCAATTGTCTCAACTTGATAAGGGAATGAAATCCATTAATCAATTTGCTGATAAGGTGTTTAATTACTATCAGGATAAGCAACTCCTGAGCTTCGAAATCGTTAAAACCATGATTTCGAGGGTAAAAGACGTTAACTTAAAAATGATTACAGATATTGTGGCTTATAAAATTTATCAAAGCCCGGATGACAAAGGGCCTGAATTAAACTTTATATCTGCCGAAACGTTTGTTGCTGAGTATATATCAGAAAATTTTAAAAATTTACGTGAATTCAGAAGGTGCCTTGCAGACCTTGGGAAAGGTTCATACGCCCTGGAGGCATTTGCGGATTTAGTATATAAATATTATTGCCAGAAAAAGAACTAATTAAAACCGTGCTTGATATTAAAAACTTAAAGATTTCATCGAGAAGTTCCATCCCAAATTAAAAAGAAGAGATCGTAAATGTCTAAACCATCATGCTTAGAACTTACAAGGTAGTTTAGAAGGGGATATTGCTTAAATGATGGATGTCAATAAAGTACAAATACTTGTTCAGGAAGGCGAAGGTCTTACTGTCGAATTCAAAGAACATTTTACACCGCGGATTGATGAAGACATTGTCGCATTTGCAAACACCAAGGGCGGGGTTATTCTCCTGGGCGTTAGAGATGACCGGACTGTAAGCTGTGAAAAGCTGACAAATGATATGAAAGCCCGAATCAATTCTGTTGCAAGAAACTGTAATCCTCCGGTTCAGGTAAAGATAAAACAATTACAAAACATCATAGCTGTAGAAGTGCCGCAGGGAGAGGAGAAGCCTTATAATTGCAGTTCAGGGTATTTCAGAAGGCTTGACGGCACAACACAGAAGATGTCCAATCACGAACTGCGGATAATGTTTCAGGAACATGAAGCAACGCCATTTGAAGAAAAAGCCAATAAGGATGTTACATGGGATGACATATCAAAGGAAAAGATACAGAATTTCCTGAAAGAAGCAAATATCAACATCAGGAAAATATCTCCACGGGATATTCTGACAAGTTTAAGCATCGCGCGGGATGACAGGATTGCCAATGCAGGCGTGCTTTTCTTCGCCAAAAATCCCCGCAAGTTTATCCTTCAGTCGCAGATGACGCTGATTGCCTTCAAGGGAACGGACCGTGTGCACATCTATGACAGGCAGGACGTGCAGGATGATCTTCTTACCCAGTTCAATGCAGCGGTGCTTTTCCTTATGAAGCATTTGAACCGCCGCAGTGAGATAAAAGGCGTGAATCGTAAAGACATCTACGAGATACCGTTTGAGGCATTGCGCGAGGCGATAGCCAACGCCATAATTCACCGCGATTACAGCATACGCGGCACAAGCCTTATGGTTGAGGTATATGACGACAGGGTTGTGATAATAAACCCCGGCGTATTCCCATGGCATCAGAAAAAAGATTTCGGCAAGATTTCCGTAAGGAGAAACGAGCGCATCGCCGACCTCTTTTTCCGAATGGACAAGGTGGAACGGGCAGGCACCGGAATAAGACGAATGAAAGAGGCAATGGCCGCAACAGGGCTGCCGTCGCCTCTTATCAGTCAGACCGGTTTTTATACAATTACCTTTAAACGGCCTATGGAGATGGTGGCAGAAAAGGGAGTAGGAAGGAGGGTAGAAAGTTGGGAGAAAAAGTTGGGTGGAAAAGGGGTGGAAGATACTACCCAGAAAACTACCCAGAAAACTACCCAGAAAACTACCCAGAAAATTATAGAAGCTATCGCTAAGAAATCCGATATCACTCAAAAAGAACTGGCATCGGTTATAGGTATAACTGAAGACGGCGTAAAATACCATATAATCAGACTTAGAAA
>JAHFOY010000026.1 GCA_023261485.1 Planctomycetota bacterium | reverse complement strand
ATCAACTGGGAGTAACGCTTACTGATGATGAAACGAACAAGATTGTGGCGTTTCTACGAACCTTAACCGGAGATCAGCCGTCAATTATTTTTCCAACGCTGCCACCCTCAACTGCAAACACGCCAAAACCAGATCGGAATTGATTTTGTGCCGTTGTTCTGTGCAGTCGAATATTTGCCGAAGGAGCAGCCGAGTTGGGAATTTAGAGGGATGTTTGACACGAACAGATTTTTTGGAAAACTACATTTAAGGTCAATAATAACAAATCAAGGATGATTGTTTCATCAAAGGGAAGAAGATAGAGCTTGTTCCCATAGACTACGGTCTCACCACGTTTGTCGGGTATTCCTACTGTGTTATCAAAGTCATCGATAATCCAGATTTGTGATAACTATTGTCTCACTATATGGCCTAAAAGCTACAACTTATTATTTTATTTATCAAGTACAATTAAGTTTGTTTTCTCCCTTTCAAATATTTTTGATAACGCTCTTCACCGACGCATGCGCTTCCCACGGGACACTTTTCAATACAGCTTTCAGGTAAATCACGTGCTATCATTTTCCCACAACTCTCACAGACAAACTCATTTTCAAAGCCGGCTACAGACGCCGTGCCTTCCTTGTGACAGTGCGGACACGTTACGTCTATAATCTCTGTACGTTTTATCTTTTCCGCTCCTGGACATTGAAAGATGCCGGGCTTTTTAAATTCATTTGCAGGAAGCTGAGAAATCTCTTTTATTTTTGAAATGGTCTGGGCGGCTAAAATACGAAGAGTCGTTCGCCGTTCTCTCCCCAAAAATTCCTGAAGCGCTTTCATGGCTTCGTGATTACCTTTTCCAACTCTGCCAATTTCTTCAAGGGCATGCTTCACTTCCCCGGCATTCTCATGATACAAATTTTTCAAAAGCAATTGAATATTTATAGGCAGGTCATTCATTATGTACGATACTGGAAATTTAAGCCAGAGAGCATTATAAATACCCAGGCTTATTGCAAAAGTTATGGCTTTTTATCCGGTTCGAAAATAGTCGGGGCAAGAATCCGTTTCAAACCTGCACCCTTGGCTGCATCCATGACATCGATGATAACACCATAGGACACGTTTTTGTCTGCCCGCATAACAAGGGTCTTATCATCTTGCTTAGAGAAGGCATTCTTCAATACCGGGACAAGGTTATTTCTTTCAACCGGCTTATTTTGAAAGAAAAGCTTGCCATCCTGGGAAATCGTCAAGACCCGTTCCTCAAGCTTGCCTGTGGAGGCATACTTGGTGGAGGGGAGTTCCAGTTTGATATTTGGCTGCTCGATGAAACTTGAGGTAACCAGAAAAAACAGGAGTATCAGGAACAGCATGTCCACCATCGGGGTGAGGTTAATGATGGATTTCGTAATACGTTTTTCTCTGAATCGCATAGTTTTATAAAATAAAAAAGGTAATTACTTACTTTTTATCAAATCCTTTAGCCGGATAAAGTTTATTCAAAATGTGCATGGAGTATTCCTCCATTTCAAGGACAAAGGTATCCACCTTTTTGTCGAAATAACTATAAGCAACCAGGGTTGGGATTGCAATAAAGAGACCAAATACCGTGGTTCTTATGGCCTCTGCAAGACCTCCGGAAAATGCCTTGGCCTGACCCAGACCCAGTTCTGATATAATTCCAAAGATATTTTCCAGACCCAATACCGTTCCCAGCAGTCCCAATAAAGGGGCTACTGCGGTAATGATTTCAAGCACCAGAAGCCTCTTTTCGAGCGCCTTCGTTTCCTGTCTTCCGGCAGCCTGTATATCAATAAATTTTTCTTCCCGCGTGAGGTGGTTATTTGTAAGGATTCGTCTCAACAGATTAGAAAAGGGTCCGGCTATTACCTCGCATTTTGAAATCGCAAAGGGGATATCTTCCTGACTGCGTATTGCCTCTATGGTCTGTATAATCTCAGGCCTCAATATCTTGTCTCTGCGGAGATTTATCGCCCTTTCTATGATTACTGCAAGTGATAAAATAGAACAAATTAACAGTGGTATCATGATAGGACCACCGCCTAATAGCCATTCCAATGTATTACTCCCTCCTAGAAAAAGTAAAAATTAAACTTTACATCAATAGACGGTTCCTTGATCTCGGCTGGAAAAGGATCCAACGGCGCTGCATTTTTGATCGAGGACACAAGCCTCGATGCCAGTTGGAAATTCCCGGCGTCATCCGTTATCTTTACATCGTCAATAGAACCATCGGGCAAGACTTTAAATTCCACAATAATCGGTTTATCATCTTTGGTTTCCAGTTTTATCTCGGCACGAGTTCCGTATCCCAGGAACCAATAGAGCGATATTCTATCCCGAATATGCTTGAAATAAGTGGCATATTCGTGCTTTTGCACGTTGAAAGACGGCGCACCCGGAATCGCAGCATTGGATATCGTATCTTCAAAGAGTGCAGGGTCTTTGCTTGCTCCTTCTGCCTTTGCATTGACATTAAAGGAAACCTTGGGTTTCTTCACTTCACCCGGTCTTTCCTGCTCATCCAATCCCCTTTCGAGCCTGCGTTGTGGTTCAATGCCTGATGATTCTGGTGGATTTACAGGAATATCGGGTTTCGGCGCTGCCGTATCCGGTGTTTCCTTTGTTTCAGCAAGTTTTTGTGTCTTTATCTCTTCCTTTTTTTCAATTTCCTTTTCCTGAAGTGGCAATGGTAATGATTCGCCTTTTTTCTCAGAATCTTTGTTTACGTCGTCATGCTTATCGGTAAATAACACCCCTTCACCAGCGGGTAACGCTTCGGCCGCTTCTTCCTGCACGATGCCGCGTCCGATGGTGAGCCGTTCCCTTTTTGGTGTTTGTGTCGTGGTTTCTGTTTCGACCGCTTTATTCGGTTTTATTGGCTCCGCCTCTCTCGTTTTCTCCTTGTGTTCCTCAGATACCGTTTGTGGCTGCGGTATTTGAGGCTGTTTCACAGTTTCTTCCTGCTTTTCTAACCCCTGAGGAAGATTCGCATATCGCGGCGGAGAATTTCTATCATAAGGACTATCCTCCGAGACGAACGCCTGTGCCGCGGTTTCCTGTTCCTGAGGCGGTTGCTTATCATCGCCAGGCAAGGAATTTCCTCCCTTGCCTAAGAGCGGCGCCTTGGAATGCCCTTCGGCATGGGGTTCGTTATTGACCGGTTGGTTCTTGTCGGGAAAATTGTCCTTTGCTACAGAACCCTTCTCGCCGATCTTATCGGAATCGGCGTTGGTCTGTTCATCTTCTGTGTTATCGGAAGTATCGGTAAATATTTTGTACTTCTTTTTTTCAGCTTCTTTTTTTAGCTCCTCTTCGTCCTGCTCTTGTTTGGTGTCCGGAGATATATCTTCTGTTTGCGTATCAGTACCCTCAAGCTCCAGCATAACTGCATATTCACTCGGTTCACGGATAAAGCTGTCTCGAAGTGATTTTAAACTGAGAAACTGATATGTTTGCGGAGACAGGAGGATGATAATCCCATGTATTGCCAGAGACGCTGCAATAAGAAATGGAAACAGATTTTTATCGAATAATTCTGTACGGAGTTTAGTGAACATATTTTATGATAACTAGGTGAGTAATGATTTAATCTCATGTATCACTATGAGTGATGTTATGCATGTTTCGCAGGAATAACAGAACGTGAAAATTTATTCTTAAAACATCTGAAAAAAGTTTACAGCATATCCATTTTGTTGTCAATGAGAATCTCATAAGCCGTTTTGATAATTAATTCTTTATATTTTCTGGGGTCTGTGGCCTTGATAATGGCCGAGACGGAATGCTGATTGAATCCTTTGAATCCCTGGGTTCTTTGCAGGTTTTCCAGATGGCTGCCAACGGCGCCACTTCCGAGAAACGTTTCATATTGAGCCTTTGTGACAGAGCCTCTTACCAAAATATCGTTCAGCCGTTTTTTGCTTACACTCCAGGTTTCCCCTTCTGTGAACGACTGTTTCAGGAATTCAAAATAAGAAAAGGGATTCATTGTATTGATGCCCTGCTGTTTCAGGTCGGTACGAAATTTTTCAAAATCAAATCGTGCTGCAAGGTGGTGAAGACCGGCCTGAAATATGCTTTCCCCATGCAGTCCTACCCATAATCCAACAGTCCCCATGTGTGTAATTTGTCTCAGTTCGTACCGTGTAAAATCTTCATCCTTTTCCTCTTTTAAAAGGTCGATATCGGCAAACACCACAATGTTGCATTGCGGATGTTCCAGTATCTGCGCCCCCCAGCCCGCCTCTTCACCGGCAAAAAACTGCTCGCGGCGCATAAATCCAAGTGTTTCAAAGATTTTTATCAGTCGCATAAAATTCTCCCGGGACGAGCGGTACGTATGGTGGTCGTGGTTTCCCCACCCAAGCCCAAGCCTGTCCTGACGGGACTTTTGTAACTGGCCAGCCCTGTTTCTTCTTTCCCAGTACATTCTCTCTGCCCTGAAAAAGGCATCCGTTACCCTTGCCGGCGACAGCTTTCTGCACATATCTTCCACCAGTTGCTGCGTGGCATCCATACCTTCCCGAAAATTTTCAAAATGCCGCTCCCTGCAGAAAAAGGCTTCTATGGCTCGCCTGTATTCCCACGTATCGCTTGTTTTTTCGTGGATGCGGAAACCCTGATAGCCCCTTCTTTCCACTGCCGAAAGGACGTAATTATCCTGAGCAGAAATAGTAGCCTTCCTGTATGGCGCATATATATCACCTTCAATAGGAAGATTCTTACCGATTACCTGAATAAAGTGTTCAAGTATCTCCGGTTTCAATACGACTTCAATAAATCTTTTTTTGGTGAGGAGAATTGGGAAGAAAACCGTCCTGGATTGCATAAAAACCCGCATGTCGGCTGGAGCTTCAACATCAGGCACTTCCTGAAAGCCCGCTTCCTTAATGTCTTTTTCACGAACAACACTTTCAGGCAATACAATATGGTCAATCCAATCAAAAAATCGTGTGGAAGTTTCCCGTTCCATCCTGGAAGAAAGTTTATAGGCAAAAGAATTGCTTTTTAAGAACGTGTCGATGTGCTGGATCAAAAAGTTCTCAGCCTGAGGATACAGCCCCCAGTCGAATTCCTGTGGAAATCCACGATCTGCCGACTTCATTGAAATTTCCCATTTGGATTACGGCTGAAATAGTCTTTTACCTTTTTAAACCCCGGAAGAGATTTTTTAATGGTTTCTTTCTTAACACAGAAGGCAATCCTGATATATCCACTTCTGCCAAAACTCTTCCCTGGAAGCACCAGTATTCCTTCTTTAGCCAGTTCCTGAATAAATACGAGGTCGTCTCCTGGGGTTTCCGGGAATATATAATAAGCCCCTTTTGGCCGTATAAATGAATAACCAAACTCTTGTAAGGCATCACAAAACATGTCCCTCCTTTCCTGATATTCCTCCCTTCTAACACAAACACCCTGAAGTCTTGCGACGACATGTTGCATAAGGACAGGAGCGCTCAGGTACCCAAGAACGCGATTGGCAAAGATCAAGGCTTCGGTAAGTTCCTCAAGATTTTTCATCGCAGGATGAACTGCTGCATAGCCTATCCTTTCGCCGGGAATTGAAAGCGGTTTGGAATACGAAGCCGCAAAAATGGTGTTTGAATAGACGCTGAAGATGTCAGGAATCTTATTGTCATCGTAGACAATGTCCTGATACGCCGCATCATAAATCAAATAAATATCCTTTCCAAACTGCCGATTCTTCTCGTTAAGAAGCCTTGCAACGGATTTTAAACTTTCTTCGGAGTAAATCGTTCCGGTCGGGTTATTCGGCGAGTTTATGATAATTGCCTTCGTACGGGGAGTTATCTTTGCAGCAATAGCATCGATGTTTAATGTAAAATCTGCATTTGTTTCGGCTACGCAGCAAACGCCACCGTGATTATCAATATAATAGGGATATTCCAGATAGAGAGGTGACAAAACAATGACTTCATCACAGGGATTCAGAATTGCCTTCAAAATAATATTCAATGCGCCAGCGCCGCCAGCGGTCATGATTAGATGCTGCGCAGTGAAAGGGAGTCCTCTTTCATTTGACAGCGTTTTCGCTATTGCCTCCCGTGTCTGGATGTGCCCTGCTAAAGCTGAGTAGCCATGCATCTCCGGAAAGGGGTTATTTGCGACCTTCTTCAATTCTTCAGCAAATTCCAAGGGAGGTTCTATCTTAGGGTTTCCCAGTCTAAAGTCACAAAGTTCTTTACCTCCGGCACCAGACTGAGAGTGACCTTCAAAGATATTTACAACCCAGGAAGAAGCAGCTATCCCCTCTTTTACTTTAATAGAAATTGACATATAAATACCCTCCCTGAACAGAACGAGCCGGAAGTAATGAAATCCGAAGCACGAAATACAAAACAAACTCAAAATATTTTTATAATGAACGAGGCGCCTGATAGTTTTGAATATGTCATTTGAATATGCTAAACGTTAAAAAAACTAAAGTCAATGAATATTCGGTTGTGATGGTTTGTTGTATCAGATATCTTCATCTTACGGAAGATGCGCCGGCACAAAATCTTTTATTGAAAAATGTGCGATATTATGATAACATTTTCCCGTAATGCGAGTTATACCCATACATCAGTAATAAATATTTTTGATAAGCGTCTACGCCTGGTTTTATTCCTCTACCTTGAAAAACAATCTTTTTAGGCTTCATAATTTCTTATAATCATCAAAAAACTCATGAAAAAAACCTCACTTTTTAGTGAATGTGCCAAGTTACTGTCATTTACAAAACCATACTGGAGATTGATGGTATTTGCCATGATCAGTATGGTAATTTATACCTCGGCGAGCGGCGTCCAGATTTCATTAATCAAGCCTATTATAGACAAACTGCTCAGAGGGGATGCACAAAAAATTACCGCCCTGCCAAGGATCGATATAGACCAGACCACGCAGAAACATGAGAGCCCGTCACCCGTTAAACAGCTTAAAAACCAGGTATTCAACAAATTCAAGTTTATAGAACCGATACAAAAACGCGCGACCAGTTCATTTACGAGCATCGGTATCGTGATGGCAATCCTTGCCCCCGTTATTTTTCTATCCTGCTATTTCCAGCAATACTTCAGAACCCGCGTTATGTGGGCCGTGGTTGTTGATATCCGGAATAAGGTGTGCGATCACCTGCTTCCTCAACCCCTGAGTTTCTTCGAGAATAGGAAGAGCGGCGACCTGCTGTCCAGATTAACAAATGACATTGCCGTCACACAGTCAGGGCTTACCATCCTTTTTGATGAAATACTGCTTCAACCCATGAAGTTGATCTGCGGATTAGCACTGGCATTTTATTTTAGCTGGAAACTCTCCTTGTTAACCTTTATTGCGTTACCTATTATCTTCATTCCTGTACTTGTAATGGGCAGGAAGATCAAGAAGCATGGGAAGGGAAGTTTGAAGCATCTCTCCGACCTCACGGATGCTATGCGGGAGATGTTTGCAGGGATCCGGATTGTAAAGGCATTTAAGATGGAGGCCGAAGAGAGCCGTGAAATCCACGACATCAGTGAAAGGTTCTTCAGGAAAAGGTTGAAGATGGTCAAGGCAAAGGCGCTCAACACAAGCACCAGCGAATTCGTTTATACCCTGGGACTCGCCGTGATTGTCATGATGGGCGGCTATGTGGTTATGTCCAAAAAAATAACGCCGGGTGAACTCTGTGGATTCATTACTGCTACAGGTTTTATGGTGATTACCGCCGTTAAGAAATTGGCCAAGAGCTATGCGAGCTTACAGGAATCTCTGTCCGGCGTAAACAGGGTTTTTGAACTGTTCGCGATAGAACCTACGATAAAAGACGATCCGGATGCCATAACGCTGGAAAAAATCGAAGAAGGCATTTGCTTCAGGAATGTGAGCTTCTCATACGACGGCGGCAAAGAATTTATATTAAAGGATATTGATCTTACCATCCACAAAGGAGAGGTGCTTGCAATTGTGGGAGAAAGCGGTGCAGGAAAATCGACCATTATAAATCTGATAACGCGTTTTTATGACCCGGTAAAGGGCAGCATTGAAATTGACGGAACGGATATTCGAAAGATCAAAGGCGAGTCGCTCCTTGAACACACTGCAATTGTTACCCAGCAGACGTTTCTTTTCAACCGCAGCTTTTATGAAAATATCCTTTATGGGAGAAAGAATGCCACAGTGGAAGAGGTTCAGGCGGCAGCGAAGGCTGCCAATATCCATGAGTTCATTATGAGCCTCCCCAATGGCTATGATACCGTCGTTGGCGAATTGGGAGTAAAGCTATCAGGAGGCCAGCGCCAGCGGATCGCCATTGCCCGCGCGATTCTGAAAAACGCACCCATTTTACTTTTAGACGAAGCAACTTCGTCCCTGGATTATGAGTCCGAAAAACTGGTGCAGGACGCACTGAACAACCTCATCGTTGGGAGAACGACTGTTATTGTCGCCCACCGCCTTTCTACCATACAACATTGCGACAGAATTATTGTAATGAAAAAGGGATACATCATTGAAGCAGGTAGTCATGAATCCCTCATGTCAGGAGAGGGAGAATACAAACGCGTTTACCAGATGCATTTGGATACTATTAATACATAAAAAAGTTACTCAGCCGCCAGGACACTAAGACTCAAAGAATTAAAATAGCGTTAAACGACTCGCTCTGTATTTTTTTTTCTTTGTGCATTGGTGCCTTTGTGGCTTAATAGTTACTATGAAAATACTCGTTATTGGCGCACATGGCATGCTCGGCAGAGACCTTGCCAATCGGTTGTCCAGCCTTTCTGACCCCAAAAATTCCGGCAACGAAGTTATCGCTGTAGATCGCGAACATATTGATATCACGCACGGTGAAAACACCTCAAAATTCATTGTTCAAGCCAGGCCAGATGTCATTGTCAACTGCGCTGCATTTTCAAATGTGGACGCATGCGAAACACAAATTTCTGAGGCATTTGCTGTCAATGCCAGTGGGGCGAGAAATGTGGCGCTTGTAGGAAAACAAACGGGGACAAAGGTTATTCACATCAGTACCGATTATGTATTTGACGGCACTAATAGTGAGCCTTATATCGAAACCGACAAGCCCAATCCCATCTCAGTCTATGGCAAGTCAAAACTTGAGGGAGAGCTTGCAGTGCAGGAAATAAATGGCAATTACGTCATTATCAGAACTGCGTGGCTCTTTGGTCCGTTTAGAAAGAATTTTGTGACCACCATGCTGGAACTGGGAAGGAAAAACCGCTCTGTGTCAGTCGTTACCGACCAGTACGGAAGTCCCACGTATACCTCAGACCTTTCGGATGCAATACGGACTGCTATTTCGAAAGACCTTCGGGGCATATATCATGTGACAAACACAGGAACGTGTTCGCGCTATGAGTGGGCAAGGAAGATTTTTGAATTAACAGGGAATCAGGTATCCGTCCTTCCTCTAAAAACCGCAGATTACAAACGCCCCGCCAGGGTTCCCCAAAACTCTTCCCTGGATTGTGTAAAATACACCACAACTACCGGTCAAAAAATGCGCCCATGGCAGGAGGCTTTAAGGGAATATATCTTAAAAGCACGATGATTCTCTCTGCGTACTTTGCGTCTTTGCGGTGAAAATGGAAATGGAAAATGCCTTAATAATCTTCCTCAAATATCCTGAACCAGGAAAGGTGAAGACGCGCCTGGCAGTGGACATCGGCAATGTGAAGGCATGTGCAATTTACAAATTGCTGGTGGAGAGAGTTATTAAAAACATTTTCTCAAAAAATCCATTAACGCATGATGTGCATATCTTCTTCACACCTCCCGACAAGGAAAATGGAATTAAGGATTGGCTACAACCCATACTCACCAATAACCAAGAAATCGGCACAAAATACAGCCATCAGGAAGGAAATACCCTCGGCGAAAAGATGTCGTATGCATTTAAGCAAACGTTGCAAATCGAAGGTTGTAAAAGGTGCATAATCATAGGGACAGACTGCCCGGAGATAGATGCACCACTGATTGAAAGCGCCTTTGATATATTAAAGGAGAAAGACATCGTTATCGGGCCGTGCAAGGATGGCGGATACTACTTATTAGGCATGTCAAGATTTTTACCTGAACTGTTTGAGGATATTGACTGGAGCACAGATCGGGTATTTAAACAGACGATGGGAAAGGTACACAAAAATAATTTGTCCTGCAATGTTCTAAAGACATTGGCTGATATAGACACACAAGAAGACCTAAGTTACCATTTATCTAAAGTAGCACAGGCGGGTTCAAGTTTGCAACTTGAACCTGAACATTTTGCATAACAATAACCTCAGAAATAAATCCACATCATGGATAAATTCAAACCAAGGGTTATGGTAAATTATAAAATACTTATTTCGATTCCCTCTATATTCCTGAAATGTTTTTTATCAAAGGTGTATATTGTTTTAATACCTCGTTCCTTTTTATTACCTTCCACCCTGAATAACCCTCTTTCCCACATACTTTTTGATTTTTTTTCTTATTTCGTCAAAGTTTTCTCCGGTATTTATGTTTTTTAATAAACCTTTAAAGTCACGAAGGGTTCTGGCCGGTTTGATTACAATTTTATTAGTCAAGGAATATTCCGGCGCAGCAAAGTTACAACTAAAGCAATACAAATAAGGCAAGTGTCGTGTGGCAGGCGGCGGGTGACGTTTTTCTCGCCATTCGTCACTCGACACGCATCACTATTTCTAAACACGTACACTAAAAAGAAGTTGATTTGCCTATAACAAACCCATCTTCTCAGCAAACCCGCACATGACGTTCATGTTCTGTACGGCCTGGCCGGATGCGCCTTTGATGAGGTTGTCTATAGCAGAAAGAATGATGATGCGGTTTTCGGTGACCTTCGTGGCAATGTCGCAAAAGTTTGTGAAGATTACGTCCTTTGTCTTGGGCATCTCGTTGCCTTCTTTGAGGCGGACAAAGGGTTCTTTACTGTAAAATTCTTTGTAGATTTTGTGTATTTCATCGTCATGCAAGGGCGAATGGCCATTCGCCCCTACATTTTTAGGTTTTACATATATGGTGCACAGGATGCCCCGATTCATGGGAATGAGGTGGGGAACAAATTGGATAGATACCTTTTGGTTTGTTTTGATGGACAGGATATGTTCGATTTCAGGACTGTGGCGATGTCCCCCGACGCTGTATGCCTCGATATTCTCATTACATTCACAATAGTGTGTATCCTCTCTGGGTTCGCGTCCACGCCCAGAAACACCCGACTTGGCATCGACAATAATATCTTCGGGAAAAACGAGTCCTTTCATGAGCAAAGGGGCTAAGGCCAATATCGTTGCAGTGGTATAACAACCCGGGTTGCCTACCAGATTGGTCTTTTTGATCTCATTCCGAAAAAGCTCCGGAAGACCGTATACGGCTGTTTCTACACCTTTGCTGTCCGTATGCTGTGCCTTGTACCACTTTTCATAAAGCGATTTGTCACGAAAACGGTAATCGGCGCTAAAATCTATGACCTTGATTCCTTTCCCGATAAACAGCGGGACATACTGCATCGAAATGGTTGGCGGTAACGTGACAAAGGCAAGGTCTACATTTTTAGGCACTTCTTTCTGCTCAATTGTTTCACATGGCAGGTCAAGCAATCCTTTTAAGGCCGGAAAAATATCAGAAATTTTCGGACTGTCAGTCCGGCGCACGCCGAGATAAGTAATCTTTACCTCCGGATGACGGAGGAGGATTTTTATAAGCTCAAGGCTTGTGTAGGCCGTAGCGCCAATGATTCCAATTTTTAACATAATTTAAGAGTAACCACAGATAAACGAATATACAAAGAGTCTACTTCAGGATCGTAACTAATTTTCATTGTAACATCCCTATTCAATTTTTGTATGGTAACCTATATTCTCTAATTAAGCGTGTTAATCTTTCAAACTCAGGATCCTTATGTACAAGTATGCCATCGAACTCCTTACATACGGCGGCAATATAAGCATCAGCCAGGGAAATTCTATTCGTTGCCTTTAATTTACCCGCCATTAAATTAAGTTCTTCATTAGATTCTATCGTTCTTACAGCAAGAGATTTAACTAATTTAATTCTTCTTATTGCTTCTGATTCACCTTTTTCTTGAATCGTAATATAAAAAACTTCTGTCAAACTAATAAATGCAATAAAAACAATAATCTCCTCTTTTTCCGCCCTGAGCAAAAGATTTTCAATATATTCGGAACCTTCTTCATCCTCTATGAAAGCCAAAAGGGCCGTGGTATCAAAAACGTATACCTCTTTATCTTTTCTCAATCTTTATATCCTCAGCCCTCGATCTTAATAACTTCTCAATAAGTTTTTCTCCCTTCCCGGAACCCCTCAAAAGTGCCCTTGCTTCTTCATGTGTAAATGTTTCTATATTTTTTTCAATATCATTCGGGAAAATCACAAGTATTTCAGTTTTTTTCTTTGTCTTTATGGGTTCAATTGGTTTTATCTCCTGCCCATCGAAAAAAGCCCTAATTATTTTCATTTATAGCAACCTCCTTATTTTGGAACCAAAACGATAACTATTTTACCTATCTATGTGCCTCAGTGTCTCTGTGGTTTCAAAGGTATTCTATGACTTTACGTCTTACTAAAAATCTTCGTCTTTTTCTTTCCAGGCTCTTTTACTCCAAATACGATAGGCAGCATCTCGTCTACCTTTTCCACAAACACGAATTGCAACTCTTTCTTGGCATTTTCAGGCACTTCGACCAGGTCTTTTTCGTTTCGTTTTGGCAAGATAATCGTAGTAATCCCCGCCCGTTTGGCCGCAAGCACCTTCTCTTTGATGCCTCCTACCGGCAGGACACGCCCACGCAGTGTGATCTCACCTGTCATGGCCACATGCGAAAGAATGGGTATTTCCTTCAACAGCGATATCAGCGCCATTGCCATTGTTACTCCGGCAGAGGGACCGTCCTTGGGGATAGCACCGGCAGGGATGTGGATGTGAAAATCGTACTTATTAAAATCCTTGAAGGTAATACCCAATTTTGTTGATTTAGCCCGAATATAGCTCATTGCCGCCTGTGCCGATTCCTTCATGACGTCACCCAACTGGCCTGTCAGCATGAGTTTCCCCGTGCCTGGCATGGAGGTGGCCTCGATAAAGAGGATGTCTCCGCCCGCCTGCGTCCAGGCAAGACCCGTGGCAACACCCGCTTCTGACGTCCGTTCCGCAGCTTCCGAGAAGAATTTTATAGGTCCCAACAAATTATGCAATTGATCGGCCGCTACGGTCACAGATTTTTTTTCACCGGAGGCAATGTTCTTGGCTACCTTCCGGCAAATGTGGGCAATTTCACGTTCCAGATTTCGGATGCCTGCCTCACGCGTATAATCACTGATGATGGCTTTGATGGCGTCATCCTCGATTGTAATTTGTTCTTTCGTGAGTCCGTGTTCCTTTAGTTGTTTTGGTATCGTAAACTGTTTTGCAATAAATACCTTCTCCTCCGCTGTATATCCGGGAAGTTCCAGCACCTCCATCCTGTCTTTGAGCGCCGGAGGAACGGGGTCCAGAATATTAGCAGTAGTAATAAACATCACATTGGTAAGGTCGAACGGAACATCCAGATAATGGTCTGAAAACGCATGGTTCTGTTCAGGGTCCAAGACCTCCAGTAATGCCGCCGAAGGATCGCCCCGAAAATCAGCACCCAGTTTATCAATCTCATCCAGCATGAATACAGGGTTGTTTGAGCCTACCTTTCGCAGTCCCTGGATTATGCGTCCGGGCAATGCACCAATGTACGTACGCCTATGACCACGAATCTCTGCCTCGTCTCGTACACCGCCAAGCGACATGCGAAAAAACTTCCGACCAATGGCGCGCGCAATGGACATCCCTATAGAGGTCTTCCCCGTGCCTGGCGGGCCAACGAAACACAGGATAGGACCCTTCATATCCTGCTTTAATTTCCGAACTGCAAGATATTCCAATATCCTCTCTTTGACCTTTTCCAGGTCATAATGGTCTTCGTCCAGTACTTTACGGGCGGTTTGAATGTCCAGGTTATCTGTCGTGCTAATCGACCACGGAAGGGCAACCATCAGGTCGAGGTACGTTCGGGAAACGGTATACTCAGCGGAGGCCGTGGGCATTTTGGAGAGCCTGCTTAATTCCCGCTCCGCCTCTTTTTTTGCTTCAGGAGGCATTTTAGCCTCTTCGATCTTCTTGGTCAGTTCTTTGACCTCTACTGCCCGTTCATCTCCCTCGCCCAATTCTTCCTGGATTGCCTTGAGCTGCTGTCTCAGGTAATATTCTTTTTGCCCTTTTTCCATTTCGCTTTTTACCTGCGACTGTATCTTTGTGGCCATTTCCAGCACTTCCATTTCGCTGGTAATTAAAGCCGTGACCTTCTGTAAGCGGGCTTTTACATCAATAGCTTCCAGTACCTGTTGCTTTTCCGCTATACTAACGTTCAGGTGAGATGCGATCATATCAGCCAAACGGCTTGGGCTGTCTATGTTGACAATTGCTATTTTTAATTCTTCAGGCAGGGACGGCGCCATAGAGATCATACGGATAAACTGATCCGCTGCATTTCTGGCCAGCGCCTCTGTTTCCATGTCATGCTCAAGGGTATCTTCGAGAACGGTCACCCTGGCCTTAAAATAAGGGTCTGTTTGTGTATATTCATCAATCCTTATCCTCCGGAGACCCTGCACCAGCATCTTTGCTGAATTATCCGGCATACGGAGCATCTGGAGTACAACAGCAGCCGTAGCATAACTGTACAAATCAGATTGTTTTACAACCTTGGCTTCTTTATCTTTTTGTGCCACGAGCGACAGGAACCGGTTACCGGCCAGGACATGATTCAGGAGTTTGAGGTCTCTTTCTGTAGAAACACTTAAGGCAGCCACCATGCTGGGAAAAACTACGGTATCCCGTACGGGAAGGACAGGCATTTCATTTGGTATTTTTATCCTATCCGCCCTGCCTGCACCTTCTACCCCAACATCCAGGCTTGTTGATTCTTTAGTCTCTGATGGGTTTTTGACTTCACTCTCTGACATATGATCTCACACCGCTTCAAACAACTTATTGCTGAATATTAATCTTTATCGAAAACGTTTTTGCCGGTTGCTGTTCCGCCTTGGGCAAAACAACCACGAGAAACCCGTCCTTATAAACGGCTTGAATATTGTCCTTATTGACGGGTTTTGGAATAAAGATACTCCTCTCGAAGTATCCATAGCGAATTTCCACCTGATAAAAACAGGTCTTTTCATGCGGTGAGGTATCGTTTCTATATCCACTGATGGTGAGGATTTCGTCTGAAAAAGCGACCTGAATATCCTCAGATTTTGTTCCGGATATAGACATCTTCACCACGATTTCATCCGGAGTTTCATAGACGTCAGTGGGTGGTTGCCACGGATTTGATGAGTTTGTGGGTATATTTTTATTAAAAACAAAAAACTCTTTAAAGAAACTTTCCATTTTATTATGCCTGGCATCGGTTTTATAGTGGATTATACCGTGATTCGGCGCCATCTTGAACTAATACATCCCCTTCATTTATTTGGAAAACAAAGTTAATAATATATAACAATTTTTGTTTTCAAGTGCAAGGAGTTTATATCTCAAAAGATACAGTTGGCAATTAGCAATAAAAATTCAACACCTCTTGTGCATTGCCAATTGCCTGCCGGTTACTATAAACAAAAAACCCCGCACGTATGCGGGGTTTTTGTAAGCAAGACAATATTTGATTTGAGATTACTCTTAGTACATATCTCCGTACCCGCCATATCCACCGCCTGGGGGCATAGGAGGCATCTTCTTCTTTTCCGGTATCTTGCCAACAATGGCGTCTGTTGTCAGCAGTAATGTTGATATGCTTGCGGCATTTTGCAGTGCCGTTCTGACCACCTTCGTCGGATCAACGATACCTTCGGCAACCATATCGCAATATCTATCTATACTGGCATCATAACCTTCATTTCCTTTGGCAGTTTCTACTTTCTGGACAACGATGGCAGCATTTACACCCGCATTTGTGGCAATCTGCCTTAAAGGCGCCCTTAATGCCCTTCGGACGATATCAACACCCACAGCCTCATCACCGGTAAGTTTTAACGAATCCAGAGACGGAAGAGCCCGCAAAAGCGACACACCCCCACCCGGAAGAATTCCCTCTTCAACCGCAGCACGGGTAGCATGGAGTGCGTCTTCTACGCGCGCCTTCTTCTCCTTCATCTCGCTTTCGGTAGCAGCGCCCACATTAACCTGCACCACCCCCCCGGCCATCTTTGCCAACCTTTCCTGGAGCTTTTCACGGTCGTAGTCAGAGGTAGTTATCGAAATTTCCTTTTTGATCTGCTCGATACGCGCCTTAATCTTCTTACTGTCGCCTGCCCCTTCAATGACAGTCGTATTTTCTTTATCGATTTCGATCTTCTTTGCACGGCCTAAATCCTTGAGCTGGATAGTTTCCATATTGACGCCAAGGTCTTCGAATACGGCCTGACCGCCTGTGAGGATCGCAATATCCTCCAGCATGGCCTTACGCTTATCACCAAACCCAGGAGCCTTTACGGCTGCACATTTTAATGCCCCGCGAAGTTTATTTACAACCAGAAGGGTCAGCGCCTCTCCTTCTATTTCTTCGGCAATGATCAACAGGGGTTTCCCTGTCTGTGAAATCTTTTCCAATATAGGAATAATCACCTTGGCTGTAGTAATTTTCTTCTCATGAATCAAAATGTATGGGTCTTCCAGCACGCATTGCATTGAATTCGGGTTCGTAATAAAATATGGCGAAAGATAGCCTTTGTCAAATTGCAGACCTTCAATCCACTTTGCATCAGTTTGCAGGCTTTTACCCTCTTCTACGGTTATAACACCGTCCTTCCCAACCTTTTCCATGGCATCGGCAATAATCTTACCGATTTCCGTATCATAATTCGAGGCAACGGTAGCAATCTGTTCAATTTCTTTTCTCCCTTTAACGGGGATACACATTTCTTTAAGTTTTTTTACCACCGCCTCAACTGCCTTATCAATACCACGTTTGAGCGCCATCGCATTAGCGCCTGCCGTTACGTTCTTCAATCCTTCAATGAATATTGCCTCTGCAAGCACGGTAGCGGTGGTAGTGCCGTCACCTGCAACGTCACTGGTTTTCGATGCAACGGCTTTTACCATTTGTGCGCCGATATTCTGCATATGGTCTTCAAGCTCTATTTCCTTCGCAACGGTCACGCCGTCTTTCGTAATGGTCGGGGAACCAAAGCTCTTTTGAATAACGACATTGCGTCCACGCGGCCCTAATGTTATCTTTACTGCATCCGCTAATTGTTTTACACCGAGCTTAACGGTTTCAAGCGCATCATGGTCAAATATGATTTTTTTTGCCGACATATCTAAGTACCCTCCAAAATTTTTTGTCCTTTAATAAAAACTGCATAGTATTTTAGCAAACTAAGTGCCGATAAATCAATAATTATAATACGCCAGTATAGTTATTTTAATATAGCTAAGTCTTTATGTGATAATTAAATAAAACATAACTATAGAGTAAATAGAAATTATTGAAAAATCTCCAAAAGTTGTATATGTCATTATGACAGCATTCTTATTTAAATTCTATTTAACAATGTGTCAATATGACAGGCATAATCCGTTGTAGAAATTAACGATTTACGAATTACGATTTTAGATTAAAAAGGACTGATTAAATTTCATTGAAAGCCTTGAAAATACTGATAAAATTCACGTTATGCAGTATGAATTTAAAAATAAAAAGATAACGGTTATGGGATTAGGCCTGTTCGGCGGTGGCGTTGGTGTTGCCCAATTTCTTGCAAGACAGGGTGCTCACGTCACCGTAACCGACCTGAGAAATGTGACAGAACTCTCACCATCATTAAAACAGCTTGAAGGACTCCCCATTTCATATAAACTTGGTGGACACCATGAAGAAGATTTTACAAACGCAGACATGGTTATCGTCAACCCGGCCGTACCCAAGAATTCAAAATTTATCCAAATAGCGCGAAATAACCATGTGACAATCGATACTGAAATAAACATTTTCTTCAAGTTGTGCCCTGCCCCAATTATCGGTATTACCGGTAGCAATGGAAAATCCACCACCACCACCCTTAGTGGAAAAATATTGCAGGAAACGACTCGAAAGACGTGGATCGGAGGGAATATCGGAAAATCACTCCTGGGATCCCTCGAAGAAATGAAACCCACGGATGTTGTAGTACTCGAACTCTCCAGTTTCCAACTCGAAGAACTCAACAATACGAAAAAAAGTCCTCATATCAGTGTTGTAACCAACATATCGCCCAACCACCTCGACAGACACGCTAACATGGATGAATATATTCAAGCGAAAAAGGCTATTGTCTTACACCAAAATTCTGGAGATTGTGCAATCCTCAACTACGATGACCCGGAATTAAGGAGGTGGGAAAAGGACTGTAAAGGCCATGTTTTGTGGTACAGTGCAAAACAAGCACTCGCAAACGGCGCCTTTATAAAAAATAATGACCTTGTAATATCCGTAAACGGCCAAAATACCGCAATACCATGCGTATCCAGTGTAAAAATACCTGGTATTCATAATCTCCAAAACGTCCTTGCAGCCTCCTGTGCCGCTTATCTGGCTGGCGCAAGGAAACAACATATTGAGAAGGCGGTGACAACCTTTACTGGATTAGAACACCGTCTGGAATTCGTCCGTGAGGTAAATGGCGTAAAGTATTACAACGATTCAAAGGCAACGACGCCTGAATCGTCCATCGCAGCCATCGTGGCCTTTCAAGCCCCGGTAATTCTTATTGCCGGCGGATATGACAAGGGGAGTAGTTTTAGGGAATTTGCAGAGGCATGCGCACGAAACACCAAGTCCGTCGTCCTTATCGGAAAGACAGCAGGAAAAATAAACGAACTTATTTTGGAGAAAAAAGGCAAGAAAGAAACTCCTTCAGTATGCTTACAAAAGACCTTCGAGGAGGCATTTCTGCAAGCGAATGCTCTGGCAAAGGCAGGAGACGTTGTACTGCTTTCTCCTGCATGCGCCAGTTACGACATGTTCATAAATTACGAACATCGCGGCAGGCAGTTTAAGGATATGGTTCAGGCATTGTAAACCCATTCTTCATTTTGGCCTATCTGCAAGAGTATAAACCCAGATAACGATGGAATTGCGCAGCGTAAAAAGAGCGCCAGTGGTTTTCACGTCCGCTCTAATGATTTGTTATGCGATTTAGACAGATTTAACATTTTGGCTTGTGCCGCTTCCAGTATAGAATCACGAATAAAAGAGCTTGCCTCTAATATTTCTATTCCAATTATTTCGCCGCTTTCGTTTAGCTCAGCAGTTATATTTGGGCTCAACTCTATGCTATTTGCCTCTTTTTCATCTGAAACAACAAGATGTAAAATATCTTCATCTTTAAAGTATGTCATTTTTGTTTTATTCATGTACAAACCTCCCTGTTTTGAGTCGAAAATTAATTTGTTGACGAGTGGTTGCATGAATGGTCACAGGAATTATAGCATTTTCTGCTACCTCAAATGGTACTGATCATCATGCCTACCAACGGCAATCCTACGCCTTGTTGTGGTATCAACATACCGCTCTACTGAATATCTCAATATGTTTTCAATCTTTGCAATTTCAAATCCTCTCAAGCTTGCTCTGTACTTAAAATAATCAGTCCAAACAATTGAAGATTTTTTAGCTTCTTCCAATTCTATCTCCAAAGCCAATATATTCATCGATATGTTTTAACATAAAAGCCTGAACTGCAATTATTGTTCAAAATGCCGCACGTATAACAACAAAGCTAGGGGGCGCGGGGCAACCTCGCCAAGACTGAAAAAAAGAAACGGCCAATCCCGCGTCCCTCTTGAGCGATTTCTTAGGCAAGCCTTAAAGGTCATTTCGCTTTGGGACTTCGTCTGGACCCCATCCCGGTTTAAACGAGCCTTCGGCCCGGGTATCGGGTCTCCAAATTCTTTTGCTGTGTCAATCCATAATTGAATCGCTTCTTTGGCATTTTTTAATGCATCTTCTGGTGTATCTCCATAATCAGGGGCTTTATTTCTTCGTTTGGTTTGCGTTAGGATATGGTTTTTATCACTTGCATGCCGCTATCGAGGGCTTGTTTATTAATAGTAAGCAAATTCCCTTTTTTCCCTTTTAGCATTGCCTGCAATTGATCCAAAATAAGACTGGCAGAGAATAATTTCTTTATCGCCAGATAAGCGCCCAACATGACGATGTTCGAGACCAGTACATTCCCTAATTTGCTGGCAATCTCTGTGGCCGGCACTTGATATGTTTTTACATCAGAAAGATTATTTAATTTAATCATGGAGGAATTCAGGACAAGCAATCCATCAGGTTTCAACATGTCTTTATACTTCTGATACGAGGGTTGGTTCATGACAATAAGGGTATCCGCCTCTTCAATAAGGGGTGAAAAGATTTCTTCATTAGAAATGATGAGGTAATAAACGGCTGTTCCGCCCCGAACTTCAGTGCCGTAGGAAGGGAAATACGTTACATATTTACCATCGGCCATGGCAGCCTGTGCAAGCAGTTTCCCCAACAGCATCATCCCCTGTCCGCCAAAACCTGCTAAAATAATCTTTTCCGTCATAATTGTAACTGGTTAGCCACGAATGAACACAAATCTACACGAAAAATAAAGCCGTTTTATTGGACAAGTCTTTCATATTCGAGTCCATTTGTGTCAATTCGTGGCTAAATAACTATTCATAACTTAGTTCTTGTGTTCCCAATCTTTCACGACTCCAAGAGGGAATGTCCTGGACATTTCTTCATCAATATACCTCATTGCTTCATTGGCGTCCATTCTCCAGTAGATCGGGCAAGGGGATAAAATTTCTATCAGGGAAAAACCCTTTTTCTCCATCTGGGTTTTAAACCCCTTTTCAAGCGCCTTTTTTGTCTTACGGATGTTTTCCGGGGATGATAAACTGACTCTTTCGAGATAGCTGCTGCCTTCCAAAACGGCTAATAGTTCGCAGACACGGATGGGGTATCCGGAGTTTATCGGGTCTCGCCCTGACGGCGTGGTAGCGGTTTTCTGCCTGAGCATGGTCGTTGGCGCCATCTGACCGCTTGTCATACCATAAACCGCATTATTTACAAAGATAAAGGTGATGTTCTCCCCTCTGTTGGCGGCATGAATAATTTCTGCAGTCCCAATCGCCGCCAGATCTCCGTCTCCCTGATATGCAAATACAACGTGGTCGGGATGAACCCTTTTTATGCCTGTAGCTACAGCAGGCGGGCGGCCATGTGCGGCCTCACACATATCGATATCGAGATAATTATAAGCAAGAACGGCGCATCCTACGGGAGCAAGTCCAATGGTTTTCCCCCGAATGCCCCATGCATCAACAATCTCAGCAATTAATCTCAGTACAATTCCGTGACCGCAGCCCGGACAAAAATGCGTTGCTTTATCCACGAACGTCTTTGGTTTTTCATATATTGCGTGCATATTACTTAACCTCTGCTAATTGTAATAACGTATTGGCCGCCCTGTTATCAGGTACGATCTCCACTATTTTTTTAATTATTTCCAACGACGTGGGCACTCCACCGCCGGTTCTTCCGTAAAAATGAACCGGACATCTCCCTTCAACCGCCAGTTTCACATCTTCGACCATCTGCCCTGCACTCATTTCAACGGTTAGGACACATTCCACTCTTTCTGATACCTTTCGAATAATCTCCTTTGGAAACGGCCATAAGGTAATCGGACGTATCATACCCACCCTGAATT
Source organism: Planctomycetota bacterium (assembly GCA_023261485.1). Lineage (GTDB taxonomy): Bacteria > Planctomycetota > Brocadiia > Brocadiales > Brocadiaceae > Wunengus. Next base: position 5,561 of record JAHFOY010000026.1, on the reverse strand, counting down.
CATACTGCTGGCTCTTCTTGACAACCTCTTTGCATATACGTGCAGACGTGCCATAAGCAACCAGAATAATATCCGCTTCATGAATGTTAATAGCCTCATACCTGACTTCATTTTCCTCAATTACTTTGTATTTCTTTTGTAAGTGGGCATTGAATTCTTCCAGTTGGCCTTTAACAGGATAAAATGATTTTACTATATTCCTCTTTCTACCCTCCGCGCCCGTTAGAGACCAGTTTTTAGCAGGAAGATTTTTTTTCGGTTTTCTATGAAATTCCAACGGCTCCATGAGTTGCCCGATCTGCGCATCTCCCAGGATCATGACGGGATTCCGATATTTATCGGCAAGATCAAAGGAGTCGTAAACAAGGTCCGCCATTTCCTGAACAGAACTCGGAGCAAGCACAATGGTGCGATAATCACCGTGTCCTCCTCCCTTTACAGCCTGAAAGTAATCTGCCTGTGATGCAGAAATATCGCCTAATCCAGGCCCGCCTCTTTGTATGTTAACAATCACACACGGAAGCTCGCTTCCGGCAAGATATGAAATTCCCTCTTGTTTCAGGCTTATGCCCGGACTGGACGATGACGTCATTGCACGACCGCCTGCCGCCGCACTTCCGTGAACCATGCTGATTGCCGCAATCTCGCTCTCTGCCTGGATAAATGTGCCGCCGACTTCCGGCATCCTTACTGACATGTAGTTGATAAGTTCATTCTGGGGAGTAATGGGATATCCGTAATAATACCTACAGCCTGCCTGTATGGCCGCTTCGGCAGCGGCTTCGTTTCCCGTCAGTAACTGTTTCATTATGAATTTTCCCCCCGTAATTTGTTTATCACAAATAACGTTCATCCGTCAGTTATAAATCTCTATCGCCACGTCTGGACACATTATTGCGCATTTTTTACAACCGTCACATTCCGCATCTTCTCTGAACTTTATCGGATGCAATCCATATTCGTTAATCGTTTCGGATATCACCAACGATTTGTTGTGACATACAGGCACGCACAGAAGGCATCCCTTGCAGTAATTCTGTTTTATCTTAATTACGGCCATAATTCGGCTGCCCTCCCCAATTCAATTTTTCACGTAATACGCCGTAAAACGTCCTTGTTCCGGTATCAATCATCTGTACCTCGGTATCAGACCGTTCGATCTTTATTTTATCGCCCATCTCTAATTCCGTAAAAACCTGGCCATCCACGGTAAAACCCGTACCACTCATTTGAGAAAGGAGTTCCAGTTCAATCTTTACATCTCCGGAAACGACCAGTGGACGATTGGTGAGTGTGTGCGGACATATCGGAACGATAATAAACGCATTTAAATCCGGAGTCAAAAGCGGACCGCCCGCAGACAAGGAATGCGCCGTAGAACCTAAAGGCGTCGATACGATCAAACCGTCCGCCCTGTATGTCGCCACATTTTCACCATTAATATTTAGTTTTATGGAAATCAACCTTGAGAGGGATGAACGTGAAATTACCGCATCATTTATACCCATAGATTCATTTATGATTTTACCGGCACGTTCAAGACGGCATAAAAGGAGCGTTCTTTTCCGGATACGATAGTTTCCTGTAAATATTTTCTCCAGAGAAACACATACGTCTTTTTCCATGAGTTCCGCCAGGAAACCAAATCTCCCCATGTGTACTCCCACGATGGGTATCTGATTTCTTCCAAGCTTTCTGCACGTGGAAAGAATTGCCCCGTCTCCTCCGAAAACTACGGCCATTTCTGCCCCTGTTTTTCCGATTTCTTTTTCTTTCGACAAATCAACAATTTCGATACTGACATGTTTCTCAAACCATGGCTTTAAACCTACAACCGAATCATGAATCTTCTTCTTGCTTAAGTCGCACACAACAAGGATTTTTTTCATTCGTTTAAACGGTCAAACGTCGATTTCCTGCCTTGGTAAATGAACTGTGGATATCCATTAATTCCAGTGTCGCAATAAATTTATCGGCAATTCCGTCTTCATCCAAACCTATATTTTTTAATATTAAATTCCGGGGCCCGTGTTCCATAAAACGATCGGGAATACCCATTCTCACGATCTTACCCGCATCTTCCCTTTCTTCCGTAACAAGTTCAAGCACCGCAGAACCAAAACCGCCCATCAATGCATGGTCTTCAACAGTTGCTATCAATTTATGATTCCTGACCAAATCCAAAATAAGTGTTTTGTCAAGCGGTTTTGCAAACCGTGCATTCACCACCGTAACTTCTATACCTTTTTCACTCAGCTTTTCCGCCGCATGCAAACATCGATACACCATAGCACCGTAAGCAAGGAGAACGCCGTCTGTTCCTTCCCTCAATACTTCGGCCTTCCCAATCTCAAATGTTTTATATTGCGGATTGATTTCTTTGTCGGGAATGTCCTCTTTTGGATAACGGATCGCCGCCGCCTTGCCGGAATCCAGGGCAATTTTTAACATAGATTTTAACTCATTCCCGTCTTTTGGCGACATCAGGATAATTTCAGGCAGATTTCTGAGATAGGCAATATCAAACACACCATTATGCGTAGGACCGTCATTGCCAACAATTCCTGCCCGATCCAACACAAATACTACTCCGTTTCGTTGCAAGCAAATATCATGGAACACCTGATCATATGCCCTTTGTAAGAATGTCGAATAGATAGCCACAACTGGCTTTAGCCCCCCGGCAGACAACCCATTGGCCAGTCCTACGGCATGCTGCTCGCAGATTCCAACATCATAAAACCGGTCTGGAAATTTCTTTCCAAAAGAAGCCGTCCCTGTTCCATCCGGCATAGCCGCTGTAATACCAACTACTTTATGGTCTGCTTTTGCCAGTTCTATAAGCGTATCTCCGAAAACCTTCGTGTAAGAAACTTTTTTCGGTTCATTGGCAGTTTCCAAAATCTTTCCATTACACATATCAAATTTACCGGCGCTGTGGAATTGCGTCGGGTTTTGACATGCCGGTTCAAACCCACGCCCTTTCTCCGTTATTACATGCAACAATACGGGGCCTTCGAGGTGTTTAATGTCATTCAATGTCTCGATCAATAGTTGAAAATTATGTCCGTCGATTGGCCCAAAATAATTAAACCCGAGATCTTCGAATATCTGGCCCGGAACTGCCCCTCTCCTTATTAATTCAATGACATGTTCCAGCGTTTTTCCTACTGGTTTACCAAACACAGGCAGCACATTCAGCAAATTATGAACTTCTTTCTTTAAATCAGTATACAGCGGGGTCGTTCTTATCTTATTCAGATATTTTGAAAACGCGCCAACAGTGTTTGATATAGACATTTCATTATCGTTTAATACGACCAGTAGATTTTTCTTAAGGTCTCCTGCATGATTTAATGCTTCAAGAGACATCCCCGCTCCTATAGCGCCGTCACCTACAATAGCCACAATCGACCTCTTGTATCCGAGAATTGAATCGGAGCATGCCAGCCCTAACGCAGCGGATATAGCATTCCCGCTGTGACCACAGGTAAAAGGATCGTACATGCTCTCGTTTTTATCCGGGAAACCACTGAGTCCCTTATATTGCCGTAAAGTCGGAAATTTCGATTTTCTACCCGTAAGAATCTTGTGAACATACGCCTGGTGGCCTACGTCCCATATGATTTTATCCTTCTTAAAATCAAAACAGTAATGTAACGCCATGGTTAATTCAACTACGCCAAGATTCGAAGAAAGATGCCCGGGATTTTTCGAAACAGCATCTACGATTAATTCGCGAATTTCCGCAGCAAGCTTTGGCAGATCAGCCAGTTTTAGTTTTTTCAAATCCTCTGGATACTCAATACAATCCAATAATTTACTCATGTTTCATTACCTGTTTAAGCTAAGAAATTTACCTATAATTAAAAAACCTTTTATTTTGAATTATCACTCTGTATAGGACTGCTATCAAAATCTTTGGTACGGAGGATGCCATTTTCATCCTTCACCAGGATTTGAATCTTCTTTTCTGCATTCTCCAGCAAGGCGACACACTGCTTGTACAATTTAATGCCGCTCTCGTATTCAGACAGGGTCTCGTCCAGCGGCAAATCTCCCTTTTCGAGGCGCTCTACAATATCTTCCAATCCTTTTAATGCATCTTCAAATTTTACCTTAGCCATAATTAAAGTTTAGACAGGATTTACAAGATTTCTTATAATTGCAGGGAAAATTTCCTGCCACTGGTTAAGTGTATTTCCACTTTGCAGTTTATTTAACTCCGTCTATGCTTTACCCTTTATTTAAATTTATCAATAAATTCTTTTGTGGCTTTGAGAGCATCTTTTACTAATGTTGCATCATGGATAAGCCCTCTATAATACCCGGCAATGTGTAAGGTGTCGTAAAGGTGTTCGAATTTCCTTGCAAGCTTGCCCTTGTGTGCGGCAAAGTATTTTTTTAATGCAATCCTATATGCGTCAACGGATTTAGGCAACTCCTTTTTACTTACCCCTTTCTCCCGCAGCGCTTCGTTAATGGCTTCAAGTATTGCCAAATAAGCAGTGCTAAAAGCTTCCCGCACAGGCTTGATGTCTACGTAATCACTATCCTCAATGGGTGTGCGTGCAAGTATTCCTTTTGCATTCTGTAAATATCGTAATGACTCCTTCATGTCTATTCCAATATTTCAACTACCGAGGATATGATACCACCATGGAAAAACCGCGTCTTTAATTTTTTCCCCACAGTTAACTCTTTAACAGACTTGATGGGTTTATCACCCTCTACGTTGGTCGTGATAGAATAACCTCTATTCAGCACTTTTAATGGACTCACGCTATCCAATCTGTTTGCCAAACCAATCAATCGTTCACGTTCCAATTCCAGTGAATGTCGACTTACGGAAACAAGCCTTTGTGCAATCTCGTCCAATCTCTGCTGTAATCTCAGAATCCTGTCCAATGGTCTCTTGAATGGGAAACTATTTTTAACTCCAACAAGACGGCTTCGAATAACAACTATTTTATTATATAACGCTTGTATAAGTCTAGCCTTAATTTTTTCCATCGAATCCTTCAACTGGTCATAATGTGGAACAACCAGTTCACCTGCCTCTGTGGGTGTAAGTGCCCTTTTATCAGCAACTAAATCTGAAATAGTTACATCAATCTCATGCCCGACTGCCGAGATAACGGGAATCTTTGAAGCATAAATACTCCGTGCAACCACTTCCTCGTTAAATGCCCATAAATCCTCCAGACTACCGCCGCCCCTACCCACAATCATTACGTCGATACCGGCAATGGTATTCAAATCATTAATTGCCTGAGCAATCTCCTGTGAAGCGCCCTCCCCCTGTACTTTCACCGGATAGATGAGAATCTCTACCTTGGCAAACCTTCTGTTAATTACATTCAGGATATCTCTGATTGCGGCACCTGTCAGAGACGTTACAACGGCAATTTTTTGGGGAACCAGCGGAAGTGCTTTTTTATATGCAGGATCAAATAAACCCTCCTTTTCAAGCCGCTCCTTTAGCTGCAAAAAAGCTAATTGTAACGCGCCGATACCTTTTGGTTCAATCTTTTCTATGACCAATTGATATTGACCGCGGG
>JAHFOY010000001.1 GCA_023261485.1 Planctomycetota bacterium | reverse complement strand
CCTCACTGAAGGTTGCGGTGATTCTCTGGTTGATAGCCACACCCGTGGCAGCATTAGCAGGGACTACGGAACTCACCGTGGGTGCGGTGGTGTCTGCGGTAGCACCTGTTGTAAAGCTCCAGACAAAGTTACTTGCCAGTGCATTGCCTGCCAGGTCCTTTGCCCCGGTGGTAATCGTGGCAGTATATACGGTGTTGGCGGTGAGATTTGCTGTTGGTGTAAAGGTCGCAGTAGTGCCGACGTAGGTCACAGCGCCTGAAACAGACGTTGTCCCATTCATTAAGGTAAATGTTGTTGTGTTGATCGTTGAGGAGTTCATCGCCTCACTGAAGGTTGCGGTGATTCTCTGGTTGATAGCCACACCCGTGGCAGCATTAGCAGGGACTACGGAACTCACCGTGGGTGCGGTGGTGTCTGCGGTAGCACCTGTTGTAAAGCTCCATGTGTAATTTGCCGCCATTGCATTACCTGCAAGGTCCTTTGCCCCGGTGGTAATCGTGGCATTATACGTGGTGTTGGCGGTGAGATTTGCTGTTGGTGTAAAGGTCGCAGTAAAGTCAACATAGGTCACAGCGCCTGAAACAGACGTTGTCCCATTCATTAAGGTAAATGTTGTTGTGTTGATCGTTGAGGAGTTCATCGCCTCACTGAAGGTTGCGGTGATTATCTGGTTGATAGCCACACCTGTGGTAGTATTAGCAGGGACTACGGAACTCACTGTGGGTGCGGTAGTGTCTGCGGCATCTCTGGTAACGGTATTGCCGTCTAATGTCACCGCAGCAACCCGTGCCAACGCTCTGCCGTCCAGCGTTGCGCCGGTATTCAGCGTGATGGATTGATCAGCCATTATAGTTCCCTTGAAGACAGAGGTCGTTCCGAGAGTGGCTGAACTGCCGACCTGCCAAAAGATGTTCTTAGGCTGGGCGCCGCCACTCAGGATCACCTGGCGACCGGATGTCGTGGTGAGTGTGGATGCCATCTGGAATATCCAGACATCATTTGCGCCACCCGATAGAGTGAGATCCCCTGACGATATTTCAAGCGAGGACGTGGATTTGTAGAGACCAGGGGCGAGGGTTTGCCCGCCGAGATTGCCGGACACGGTGATCGGTGCTGTTGTGCGTCCGGCGGCGTCGTTATATGCGGTCGTTAAGCATTCTTTGCCGTTGTTTGCTGCTGCATCGTTAATGCGTATCGCCCCGTTCACTACTACTCCAGGTGGAAATCCAGTCACCGAAGTGCCCGGACTCAACCCAAGATCTCCATCAACGATGGTATTACCAGTGCTGGTGACCGTCGAGCCAGCCAGAACCGCGAAACGTGCGGCGCAGTCAAGGTTTACAAAAGCTGGACCTAATGGTGCTGTGGCAACAAACATGAGGTCGGTCACAGTGACGTTTTCACTATTATTATCTTGGTTTATGAATGTCACATTAAATGTGTTAGGATCGGTTACGTTTGAGGTATTTAACTTGATGTAGATAGTACCATTACTTAAATTGAAACGATTTCCTATTGCGCTATTGTTCGCGCCACCAACATATTGTGGTGTTGTACCGGTGGCATTGATAGTTAAATTTACCCAACTGGAGGTAAACCCTGAAGGATTCGTTACGTTTATAGACCAATTCCCTAAAGTTGTATTTGCAGTGTTAAATGAAATGTTAATAAAGTCAGTCACATTTGCAACCGCTATGATTGAAATAGCCGAGGCATTGGTATTTGTACCAACAATTGCGCTCGCCGTCCCTGCCATCATCCCGAAAATCAGCAGCGCTGCCAGCAGGGATAATTTTACATAATCTTTAATTATCTTCATATTTTAACTCCTCCTTTCTTGGTAGCTAATATTTTGCTACCAAAGTTTCATATATAGTGTGTAACTGTATATAAGTTTTGCTACCAATTTATATCCATAGGTTGTAGTCCAATAAAATAGATACGTGAGACCAGATTATGATACCAAATTGTGAGCAAATGGTAGTCGAAGGAATCGGGAAATTCATAAACCGCAAGACAAAGACGGCTGGAGAGACTTATGATCGCTTTTTTTTCTATGTTCCTACCGAGGTTGCGCGTGATGGGTTATTTCCGTTTAAGGAAGGCAATAGGGTAGTCGTCAGGATAGAAGGCAACCGTGTTGTCATCGATAAGGCTAAGGATGAGAATGTAGTAGTTAAGAGTAAAATATAGAGGATGCTAACCTGTGCAATTAAGAAATCTACCATTGTTCGTAAACGCTAAAGCAAACTTTATCTATCACGATTTGTCATTTTTAGTCATCGTTATGCGCAGACATTACTTTCCAATTTTTTTTTACATTTAGAAATTTATTCTTTGAGCAAAATACTTATTTAGAGCAATAAATGAGACCACTAACAATTACTAAAAGCACATGCCCACTCTGCAACAAGGAACTTGTAACGAATTGGGTTGAGGATAACATCCCTTTTTTCGGGGAAGTGATGCACATCACTTCCATGTGTGAATGCGGATTCAGATACTCGGATACCATGATAATGACACAGCGAAAGCCTGTGCATTATGAACTGAAAATAAAGAATCCTGACGACCTTGATGCGCGGGTTGTGCGTTCAACTTCAGGAACTATAAGGATACCTGAACTGGGAATTGATATTGAGCCCGGACCTGCCTCGGAATCATTTGTCTCGAATATTGAGGGCGTGCTTGACAGGGTGGAGGAGATAATCGGGATGGTGACGCGCTGGGGTGAGAAAGAAAAAACAGAGCGCGCGCTTGAACTTTTATCCACACTTGAAAAAATAAAAGCCGGGGAATATGAGATAACCGTAATAATTGAAGACCCGCTGGGCAACAGCGCCATAATTGCAAAAAATGCAATTAGGAGGGAACTTACGGATGAAGAGGCGGCGCGTTTGAAAACCGGTATGATACTTTTTGAAAAATAACAGTAATTTCATCAGGCAAAGGGCATACCTTGCAGTCCTGCATCTTTTGAACTCAATACTGGCTGGGGGAAAATATCCTGACATGCTGCTTGGTGAACTCTTCAAATCGGAAAATTTTTCATCTGATGAAAAAGCAGCTATTGTTGATTTCGTTTATGGAATACTTCGCCACCGCGGAAGAATTGATTATATTATCGAACACGCATCAAGAGCCAGGATTAGCGGACTTCATTTAAATATAACTAACATACTTCGGGTTTGCACATACCAGATAATGTTTACACAAACATCGCATGCCGGAGTAATAAATAACGCAGTGGCGCTATCAGCACATGAGAAAAAGTTTGGCGGTTTTGTAAAAAGGACAGTTGAGGGAATAATAAAAAATAAAGATGGGGTTGTCTTCCCTGATAAAGAAAAAACCCCGGTGGAATATATCTCTGCGTACCATTCACATCCTGCCTGGATTGTGGAAAAATGGCTTGCAGAGTATCACGAACCCGATGAGGTAGAGGCTCTCTGCCGTGCAAATAACCTGCAGCCTCCTTTAACAATAAGAGCAAATCCCCTGAAGACAAACCGCACGTTGCTTCAAAGCGCACTTGAAAAGGATGGTTATTCTTCTTCGCCAGCGGTTTTCTCGCCTTTTGGTCTCGTTGTTGATAAAAAAGAAGGTATATTCAAAACAGAAGCCTTTAAGGAAGGAACTTTCGAGGTACAGGATGAGGGAAGCCAGCTCATTACCCTGCTCACAGGCGCAAAGCCAGGGGAATGTATTGTGGATGCATGTGCTGGAAACGGGGGAAAATCCCTGTTCCTTTCAGGACTGATGAAGAACCAGGGAACTGTAATTGCCTTTGACCAGATGCCCGGAAAACTTGGAAACCTGAGAAGGAGGGCAGAAAGAGCTGGAGCATTAAATATCAAGACTGAACGAATAGAGAACGCACAGCAGTATATAGGTAAGGCTGACTGCGTATTTATTGACGCGCCGTGCTCGGGGATGGGTGTGTTCAGGAGAAACCCTGATTCGAAATGGCGGATGACAGGGAAAGACATAAGAGAGCTTTCTGCAAAGCAAAAAGAAATTATAAGGGAATATAGCGGTCTTGTGAAACCCGGCGGGAGGCTTGTCTATGCCACATGCACGATAAGCAGGGAGGAAAATGAGGAGGTTGTGCGGGGATTTCTTGATGAGAGAAAAGATTTTCACTTAATCCCTGCTTCTGAAATGAACCCTGAAATATTTGGCAAATTTACAACAGGTGATGGGTTTTTCAGGTCATTGCCGCATGTCCATAATACTGATGGGTTTTTCGGGGCTGTGATGAGGCGCAGACAGAACTGATGTATCTAAATGAAACTCCAATATACCATCTACCCGGTTCGACTACCAAAACTATATCTATTGTTTATAAATAATAACTACTTATATGAAATCCATCCAATCCCCTTACAAAGAGCTTCTGGACGACCTGCTGGCTGGATTAAAACAGGCGCTTGGCGAAAATCTCGTTTCTCTTGCGGTTTACGGCTCTGTGGCGCGCGGGGATTGCAGAAAAGATTCTGATATCGATATTCTGATAATTTGCAAGATATTGCCAAAAGAAAAACTGCGGCGGCAGGAATTGTTCATTGAGGTGGAGGATGGTTTAGACCTTGAACCCCTATATAATGAAGGTTTCTACCCCAACTTCTCTCCAGTTCTGAAAACAGTTGAGGAGGCGAATTTCTTAACGCCTCTGTATCTGGATATGGTAGAGGATGCTGTAATTCTCTATGATGAAGAAGATTTTTTCAAAAATATCCTGTATATACTAAGGGCAAATTTGAAAAAACATAGAGCAAAGAGAGTTTCCATAGGTAAAAAATGGTACTGGGATTTAAAACCGGACTTAAAGTACGGAGAGGTAGTGGTCATTGAATAGTAAAGAGATGGCAGAAAGCTATTTATTAGAAGGGGATATCCGTTTAAAAACAGCACGCATTGCGCTGAAGGATGAGTATTTTGCCTATGCTGTGCGCCAATCACAGGAATGTGTGGAGTTATCTTTAAAGGGCGCCTTACGCTATGTTGGAATAGAGCCGCCTAAATGGCATGATGTGGGAATTATCCTTAAAAAAGAGGTGCAGAGGTTTCCGGAATGGTTTTCAGAAAATATAGACCGCCTTTCTATTGTATCGAGAGAATTAAGGAGAGAGCGCGAACCAAGTATGTATGGAGATAGTGATTTGAACCTGCCAGCCATGGAGCTTTACACAAAACTTGATGCACAGGATGCGGTAAATAAAGCCGATTTTGTAATGGGGTTATGCAAAAGATTGGTGGTTTAATATATCATCTCCCCCTTCAAAAACGCCGCCGACCTCGCGTCTTTCGGCGCCGTGAAAATCCCCTCAATGCTATTCACTTCAATCAATTCCCCGTTTAACAATATGCCCACCCTGTCCGCAATGCGCCGCACCTGCGGGATATTATGCGTTGCAATCACAATGGTAGTCCCGCGCTCGATTCTTATGCGCCTGATGATTTCCTCTATCTTTGCCACGTTTGCAGGGTCAAGATTCGCCGTGGGTTCATCGAGCAGGAGAAGCTCCGGGTCATAGACTATCGCCCTCGCAAATGCCATGCGCTGCGCCTCCCCTGCCGATAAGGTGCGGGCTTTTTGCTTTTCCACGCCGAAAAGACCCACGATATTCAGGGCACTTGTGACCTTTTTTTCGATAATCCTTTTATCAATTCCCCGCACTTTTAATCCATACGCTACATTATCAAAAACCGAAGTGTTGAAAACAGCAGGCGCCTGGAAAAGCAGGGACATCTTTTTCCGTGTAGTCCCCGTATTTAAATACGGGGTTTCGTGTGCGCCGTTTAACCGCATGCCTTCAAATACCAGGCTTCCACCAGTGGGTTTTTCAAAAAAATTCAAGATGCGAAGAAGCGTGGTCTTGCCTGCGCCGCTTGGTCCTATTAAAGCGAAAATCTCGCCGCGCCGGATTTCCAGGTTTATGTCCTTCAAAACCTCTTTTTCCCCGAATGCCATGCAGAGATTTTCAATCCTGAATAATTCCTGCATTTCAATCCCTCCTCTGGAAAAAGTTTGCCAGCAGGTTTACGGAAAGATTAAGGGAAATCAGGAGCATCCCGAGGGCGATGGATGTGGAAATGTCGCCTTTGCTTGTCTCCGAGGTGATTGCGGTGGTGAGCGTGCGCGTGTAGGATTCCCCCTCGCCTATCCCTCCCACGCTGCCCGTATATGCGATGTTCCCGCCCACGATAAGAATGGCGCCCACCTCCGCAAGCGCCCTTCCAAGTCCTGCCAGTACGGCTGTAATGATACCAAACCTTGCCTCATGGAGCGTAGCAATAACAGCATCCTTCCCGTTTCCTCCCAGAGTA
>JAHFOY010000025.1 GCA_023261485.1 Planctomycetota bacterium | reverse complement strand
AAAATAAAGATAGTTTTACCGTTTCGATTATTTTAGCCATTGCAAAGGCACAAAGAGCCTTTGATTCAGACTGGTGTGAGATATGGAAGCTTACAGAAGAGGTATTACAGAATAAGGAACTCGAACAGGATTTACGCCCTGAGGCAGTAAAAAGGATCATAGACTATATGATTCTGTACAAAGAGTATTGCAGATGATTTATGGGCGAATGAGAGTTGTAAGGTTTAAGTTCTACGTTTAAAGGAAATAGTAGATGTCATTCAATGCGTTTATTACCCGAAAAATTCCTGAAGAAGGAATTAATATGCTAAAGAGATTTTGTCAAACGGTGGAAGTAAATCCGCATGACAGACCGTTGACCTATGATGAGCTTTTGGAGCAGGTAAAAGGCAGGGATGCGATACTTGCCATGCTTTCGGATAGGATAGATACGCGTTTGATAAATGAAGCTACAGATCCCTGTTTAAAACATACAGGGACAAGCTTGAGAATTATTGCGAATTATGCAGTGGGATACGACAATGTCGATATTAAAGCCGCAACTGCAAAAGGTATTGTCGTAACGAATACGCCCGGCGTGTTGACAGATAGTACGGCTGATATGGCATGGGCGCTACTTTTTGCGATAACAAGGCGAATTGTTGAAGGAGACAGACTTACCCGTGCCGGTAAGTTTGTGGGCTGGGCACCCATGCTTCTGCTGGGCGGCGATCTTGTGGGAAAAACACTGGGTATTGTTGGGGCTGGCAGGATCGGAACTGTTATGGCCATGCGGTCGAGGGGATGGTGCATGAAGGTGCTTTATACCACGCATACTAACAGAAACGCCGTGCTGGAGGAGATGCTTGGCGCTAAAAGAGTGGATTTAGAGACGCTACTGAGAGAATCAGATTTTATTTCCGTCCATGCACCACTCACTGAAAAGACAAAACACTTGATTGGCGCAAAAGAGCTTTCCATGATAAAGAAGCATGCGTATCTTATTAACACGAGCCGTGGGGCGGTAATCGATGAGGTAGCACTGGTGGAAGCATTAAGAAACAGACAGATTGCAGGCGCAGGATTGGATGTCTATGAGGAAGAACCCAAATTGAAACCTGGTCTTGCAGAACTGGATAATGTTGTACTAGCGCCACACCTTGGCAGCGCCACTATAGAAACACGTACCAAAATGGCTATAATGGCCGCAGAGAATATTGTTGCCGTGTTAAACGGGCAAAGGCCTAAAAATTGTGTAAATCCGGAAGTGCATACATGATAAAAATACGGAAGGCACGGGATACAGATTTTGATGACATATGGAATATTTTTCATCAGGTGGTGAAAAAGGGTGATACCTTTGCCTTTGATCCAAAAGCAAGCAAAGAAGATTGCAAAACCTTATGGATGTCACCTCCTTTGCATACGTATGTTGCAGAATTAGATAATAAGATTCTTGGGACATACATTATGAGGAAGAATCAAACTGGTCTGGGTGGTCACGTTGCTAATGCGGCTTATATGGTACATCCTGAGACGCATGGGCAGGGAATAGGCAAGACCATGGGAAGTCATTCCATAAAACAGGCTAAAAAACTAGGCTTTTCGGCGATACAATTTAATTTTGTTGTTAGTACGAATATCGTTGCGATACAGTTGTGGTTGAGACTTGGATTTAAGATCGTTGGTACTGTACCAAAGGCATTTAACCACCAAAAACTTGGGTTGGTAGACGTTTATATTATGCACAGGTTTGTGTAAAGCCACAGTTAAAATTATAGATTTACGATTTCATAATCACAGACAATTCATGAGTTAGCGCCATTACCCTCTCGGCCTCTTCAATCGTCAATGTTCCAGCGCCACAACTGGGTGTTATGATAGATCTTTCCTGAATTAATGTTCTTGGTAACCCCTTATTAACAAGGAACTGGACGCCTTCCTCCAGTCTTTTTACCAGATCGTTTGAAGAAATGCTGGTTATCTTTGGGGAAGTTGGTACGATTCCCCATGCGAGATAGCCGCCTCTATCGAGAAATACCTTTATCTCCCGCCAGTACATGAGGTACTTGTCCATAAACTCGTAAGCGTCAAAACTGACGATGTCTACTTTTGAATCCATAAGCATTGCCCAGTCCGTATTGCCGCAGCAGTGAGTGCCTGTTAATCCACCTTGAGTTTGAACGGCATCGTAGACCTCATTGAGTGCGCTGATTGCCCTTTCCCGGCTGATATTCATAAACGCCGAACCGAAGCTTGTAAGATAAGGTTCGTCTGCAAAGATAATAACTGGAAGTCCATATTGAGACAGTTTTGTAAACTGCCATAATGCCTTCATTGATATTAATTTGATGATTACGTCAAAGAATTCTTCGCTATATAAGGCCGTTATGCCTGTAGAAAGTTTTAAGGAACCGGCAAGGGTGATAGGGCCGACAACTTGTCCTTTTAGTGCACGGAATGATTTTTTTGGTGATTTGTTGAGCCGGTCAATCATGGCATAAAATCCGGCTGAACATTCAGGATTTATCTTGAACAAATCGGGATCGTTTTTTAAAAATAACTCATAAAATCTTTCGAGCGCTGCGGAGGTATCTTGAGTGTCATCAATGCTTACGGTTTTGCCGTCTTTATGTATTTTGACGCATGGGAGTCCTTCCGTATATTGAATACACATTTCTTCCTTAGTACTGATTTTGGGTAACTCAGGCCAGCAGGGGATTTCCGGGAGTGAATTGAACATGATATCACAAGCCGTTTCAACGTCTGTATGCGGAAGGCTGCCAATTGCTGTGGCAGAGAAATTGCCTTGAAAATTAGTTGTCATAGAGTTACTACCTTTTTAAATTTACAAAGATTTAGTCTGGTATTTTCTGACTAATAAAAGCAAGGGGATTGAGGCAAGCTGTGCCACAACAGAGAATGCAATGAGAGATGTTAAAGAGAAGTCATACAGAATTCCCATTATTGCACTGCCGAAAAACCAGAAGATTCCATAACCTGTATTAAAAATACCGTAGCCTGTGCCTCGTCTGCCAGGTGGAACCATATCTGCAATAACAGCCCTCATGATGGATTCCTGCGCCCCCATACCCATTCCCCATAAGGCCATTCCAATGAGAGCAAAGGAGAAATTTC
Source organism: Planctomycetota bacterium (assembly GCA_023261485.1). Classification (GTDB taxonomy): domain Bacteria; phylum Planctomycetota; class Brocadiia; order Brocadiales; family Brocadiaceae; genus Wunengus. Next base: position 24,344 of record JAHFOY010000025.1, on the reverse strand, counting down.
CTAAAAAAACCAGCGGGGCAAAAAGCATTGCGAACAGAGAAACAACAATCAACACAGAAATGCCTTTGCGATCAAACAGGTATCCGAATAAAAGCGCTGCAATGGCGTCAACACCCATTGCAATAGCGTAAAATACAGGAATCCATACGTCTGAAACAGCAGATACTTTTTTGAAATGGTATGCAATTAATGGAAAGTCTGCATAGCCCGCGGCAATAAACGCAACCGCGATAAGATAAAGCCAGAATTTTTTGGGGAATCCCTTCGTCTCCAATTCAGGTTGAGCGACTTCCAGATTACGCGGCTGAGGGTATAACCATCGGGCTGTCATGAGTACGCTTATTGCCATGATAGCCGGTATAATTAAAGCAGCAAAACCAGTCCGATAGCCTCCCTTGATATAAAGAACTCCACCAACGATAAGCGGCCCCAAAAATGCTCCGATTTGGTCTAACGCCTCGTGCAATCCAAACCCCTTTCCCCTTCCGATCTCCTTGGTTGCGTGGGAAAGCATTGCATCCCGCGCCGGGGTTCGGATTGCTTTTCCTATGCGCTCCGTAATCATGAGAGCGGCTGCAATTTCCCAACGTCCTGCCAGAGCCAGGGCTGGTACAGCCAGCATATTCAGGGTATAACCAAACAAGGTGATTGCCCAGTATCTCCCTATTTTGTCGCTGATATATCCGGAGACAAGTCGCAGGCTATATCCGATTAACTCACCAAATCCCGCAACAATTCCAACCGTAGTTGCGCTTGCCCCAAGTAAAGCCAGGTAGGGACCGTTTATGCTGCGGGCGCCTTCGTATGTTATATCTGCAAAGAGGCTTACTATGCCAAGTAATACAATGAACTTTATTGCGTGTGCTTTAGAAGTATTGTTGTTAACTAAGGTTGTACTTGATTGGTTTTGCATAGTAATATTTCTCTTGTCCCTGATTCTCCTGTAGAAACTTATCGTTAGTAGTATTTTAACCTATTCTTTTATAGATTCAGGATGATATAAAGAAAGGGATAGTAAGTCAAATCAAAATATATTGTTTATACTTTTTTATTGCATTGTCTGAAAAATAAGGAATTGTGAATAAATACAAATTTAAAATGTTGAGTCAGAGAAGTTAAAGATGCTATTATATTATTACATTGATAGAGGATTAATAGAGTATAAAATAATATCTCAAGCCGCAGGATTTTTGATTTAATAAAGGTTTTTCATGGGTGAATTCTCATTCATACAGTGGATTCGGGAAAGACAGAGAAGGCGTAAAGACGTAATATTGGGCATCGGCGATGACTGTGCCGCAATAGATGTTTCTTCTGACAGATTGTGCCTCATTACGACTGATATGCTGGTGGATGGCACACACTTTGATCTTGAAAAATGTACCGTCCGGGATGTGGGAAGGAAAGCAATCGCGTGCAGTATCAGTGATGTTGCGGCTATGGGGTGTCAGGCCACGGTTGCCGTGGTTTCTATCTGTTTCCCCAACCATTCCACTGAAAGATTTGCACGGAAACTTTATAAAGGGATATGGAGTATCGCAGATAAATATAACATCGAGATTGTTGGCGGTGATATTATTAGCGGAGATTGTCCTTTATGTATTAATGTGACCATGCTAGGCAGGGATGATGGGTTAAAACCCATACGTCGTTCAGGAGCAAGGGTGGGGGATATGATTCTGGTAACCGGAACGCTGGGTGGATCGCTTCTTGGTAAGCATCTCCATTTCAAACCACGACTCAAAGAGGGACTTATTTTGAACAAGAACTTTACAATTCATGCCATGATTGATATCAGCGATGGATTGACTGCAGATTTAAATCACGTCTTGGAAGAGAGTCATGTAGGTGCTGTCCTGTATGAAGACCAAATTCCTATCTCTGAGGCGGCTGTAAAAATGTCAAAAGAAACTGGTAAGATACCTCTTTACCATGCATTATCTGATGGGGAGGATTATGAACTGTTGATGACTTTATCTAAAGGTCAGGCAAAAAAGATTTTAGAATCGCCCCTGTTTACGAAGGGAACGTTCAGTTGCATAGGAGAGGTCATTAAGAATAGCGGTATTCAGATGAAGTTTTTGGATGGTAGTGTACGACGTATAAAACCACGTGGATACGAGCATCTTAAATCATAATATAAAAGACAATTGGTGGTTGTGAAAGAAAAAAAATTAACTTTTAAAAGTACGAGTAGTGAAGAAACGATAATGTTTGGTGAAAGATTGGGCAAATTATTAGCGCCAGGGCATGTTGTTGCATTGGTGGGTGAATTAGGCGCCGGGAAGACAACCATGGTAAAGGGTATAGTTCGTGGACTGGGTGTAATAGATAAGCGAGCGGTGAAGAGTCCCACGTTTGCTTTGGTACATAGATACGAAGGCCGCATTCCGATTTATCATTTCGATGCATATAGACTTATAAGTAATCAAGAGATGTTAGATATAGGGAGCGACGAAATGATTTATGGGGATGGCGTATCTATTATTGAATGGGCAGACAGAGTTCCAGAATGTTTACCAGAAGAGTATTTGAAAATAAGTTTAATAGCTGTTTCTGAAAGCGAAAGAACTATAGAGATGCGTGGTTATGGGGAACGCTATAATAAAATAATCAATAGTTTGGGGTGATCTTTATAAAACAAAAAGGCAACCCATATAAGAGTTGCCTTTTTGTTTTATACTATAATTTGAAACTTACTAAGTTTATACTTTTATTATTAAATTAGTGCTTTGCCTTATGGCATTCGCATTTACAATCTTTCTCTGCCTTGGATGGTAAATGTCCGCACTTGTCGCATTTCTTTTCCTCTGCCATAGCTGAACCAACCAACACTGTATTTACAATGCCAACGCCAAACATCAATGCGCCCACTACTACAAGACTATAACCGAATTTCTTTAACATTTTTGCGACCTCCTCACATTTTTAAAACTTAAGCATAGCCATGAGAACACTCCCAGGAACTAGGCTTTTTATGTATTTTGAAGCTTAAATAGCAATAACTTGCTTTATTCTTACTTCTTTTCTTCCTTCTTCTTTTCTTCTTTCTTCTCTTCCTTCTTTTCTTCCTTCTTTTCTTCTGCCATTGCTGAGCTTACAAATACACTACTTAAAATACCGCTATACATCAACGCACCAACAAAAGCGAGACCTATACCAAACTTCTTTAACATTTCCCTCTCCTCCTTACATTTAGAAGCTCAAGCCAAGCCACCGAGAACTCTCCCAGTAAAGCTATTGACTTCTATAATAATGCTATTACTTATATAATATTTTTTCAAGAAAATTCTTGTTTTGTGATTTGAATATGTATGTTTTTGCATACATACAAAAAATATCTTAAATGAGGGTTTTTGATTAATTCTGATTAGGTGCAAATATTTTCAGTATTTATTAGAATAAGATCATTTTTATAAATTTCAGGATTTATGTTATATTTCTTTATCAGTTTGTAGATATCGGCTCTGTAACGTTTCGCCATTTTTGAGGCATTAGTGATGTTTCCTTTATTCATCCTTAAAAGATTTTCCAGATACTCACGTTCAAATCTTTCTTTGGCATCTCTGTATGAATTGAAGGTATTCTTGAGTGTATTTGTGCTGTTAAAGATATCCTCTGTTGCTATAACATCTTTATTGGCCATAATAACTGCATGTTCCACTTTATTCTGCAATTCACGTATATTGCCTGGCCAGTCGTAAAGCATCATTCTTTGAATAGCTGCAGGTGTAAATCCTTTGATATCTTTTTTGAGTACCTTACAAAATTCAGTCATAAAGTAAGTAGCTAATAAAGGGATATCGTCCTTCCTTTCACGTAAGGAGGGAATATAGATGGGTACGACATGGATTCTATAAAACAAATCCTCACGAAATGTTCCATCGTTTACCGCCTTTTGCAGATCGGTATTTGCGGCGACGATGACCCTTACATTGACCTTGACACTCTTTGTGCCGCCAATTGGTTTGAAATCTCTTTCTTGTAATACCCTTAAAAGTTTGATCTGCAGCGCGGGTGAAGTATTGCCGATTCCGTCCAGAAAAATAGTGCCCCCGTTTGCTTGTAAAAATAGTCCCTCTTTAGATTCATGAGCGCCCGTAAATGTTCCGCGGATGTGTCCAAAGAGGGCGTTTTCTAATAATTCTTCTGGGATGGCACCGCAGTTTAATGTGACAAAGGGTCCTTTTGCACGATTGCTGTTATGATGAATAGTCCTTGCAATGAGTTCCTTGCCTGTGCCACTCTCTCCGTAAATAGAAACTGTACAGTCAGTTTTAGCGATTTTGGCAACACGTTCAAGGATTTCTTGCATTCGTTTGTTATTGCCGATGATGTGTTTGAAGTTGTTCTGTTTGTCAAGCTGACTCCTGAGATGTTCGATTTCTTTGGTGAGTAATTGCTTTTCCAGGGCATTTTTTATGTGAAGAGATAAGTCTTCGTTATTAAATGGTTTGGTAATGTAGCTATAGGCGCCCTTTCTCATGGCTTCAACAGCGCTTTCAATACTTCCATGTGCAGTCAGGATAATAATTGGAAGGTTTGGATAACAACCAATAATCTCTTCCATAAGTTCAATGCCATTCTCTTCGGCTAATCGTAAATCAATAATGACGAGATTGAAAGGAGTAGCAGATAATGCCGTTTTTGCCTTTTTACCATCCTTGGCGATTGCGACATGATAATTCCATGCTTTCAAGCGCATCTGGAGCACTTCAAGGATATTTGTGTCATCATCAATGACTAATATTTTTTCACCTGGCATAGTTTAAGATATATTAAAATTAAAAGTTATTCCGTTTTTTGCTTTTCTGTATTTTTTAAATCTGCTTCTGGTGTTGCTTCCGGATTACTTGTTGCTATCGTTTCTTCAATGCGATTGTCAGCTTCTGTCTTCTTTTCTTCCATCTGCACGTCGACTTCACGGAGTTTTTCTATATCGCTTTTTAGTTCTTCGATTGTCTCATGGGCTGTATGAACTTCATCTGTAAGTTTCCCTATTTCCTGATCTTTCATAGAGAGACGGTCAAGGAGATCGGTAATCGTTTTTTCCTTGAGTTGAAGGTCGAGTTTGATAGTTTTGATTTCTTCATTTTTTGCCGTTAAATCTTTTATATGTGTTGTGCAGATACAACTGGTACTAAGAAAAAGTACGGGAAAAAAGAATAAAGAAAAATAGTATTTTTTACTGTTTGTAATATGCACTTTTTTATCCTTTATCTGGTATTGTTCTGCTGCTCAATGTAATTTATTATCGAAAAGACTGTTATACGTTCAAGACATAATCATAATTACAGGGAAGGATGAAATGAAAGATGCTGCCCTTTCCTATATTACTTTCTACCCAAATATCACCCCCATGGTCAAGTACAATATGTTTTGCAATAGAAAGACCCAATCCCGTTCCTTTGATACCGCCTTTTCCTTTGTTATTAACCTGTTGAAATTTATCAAATATCTTTTTATGACATTCGGCTGGTATTCCAATTCCCGTGTCTGATATGCTGACTTTAATAAAAGAATGCACATTATTCAGGCGGTCTTGTTCCCTAAAGAATTGTGTGACATCATGAGATTCGACCACGGTTGCTTTTGTTGTGATTGTACCCCCCGATTGAGTGAATTTAATAGCGTTGCTTAAAAGGTTATCCATTACCTGGGCAATTTTGTCACGATCCAGTAAGATTTTGGGTATAGAGGTTCCATTTTTACATTTAATATGGATATTTTTATTCTCTGCCAGAAATCGTATTTCATCCGTACTTCTTCGAATAACGTCGTGAATGTCTGAATATTGGAAGTTGTATCTCATCAATCCTGCTTCTACCCGTGAGATGTCCAATAAGTCATTAATCATCATAGTAAGCTGATGCGCCTCTTCTTTTATAATATTGAGGAGTTTTATTTGCGGCTCAGAAATAGGACCGGCAATTTTTTCCAGCAGGAGATCGTTAGCCTCACGGATGGCCGTTAAAGGGGTTTTCAGGTTATGGGAAACATTAGAAACAAATTCTGATTTCATCTGGTCCATTTCTTTAAGTTTATTACACATTTGATTAAAGGCCGTTCCCAGCGTACCGATTTCGTCATTGGAGGTAACGTCAATTCGGGAATCTAAATCTCCATCTGCAATACGGTCAGTAGCATCTTTTAGAGTTTTTATAGGAGAGCATACACTGCGGGTAAAGAAATAAGCGAATATTGTCCCAAACAGGACAGCAAACAAGATGATGATAAGTGATACTTTTGTAGATTTGTATCCAATTTTTTGGAATATTGCTATCTTTTTAATTAATCCTGTCTGTAAGGTAAGTGTTAGCTTGTTTATGGATTCGGTAAGCTGGTCGAGCGTTTTTTTCATTTCTTCTTCATAACGGCTGTCGGGGGGGATAATTTCCTCACTACCCACCAGTACGATTTCTTTGGAAACCATGGAAAGATATTTATTGTGCAATTCTTTTATCTGATTTATAAATGCCTTCTTTTCCCGATCATTCTTATATTCTTCTATGGATTTGAGCCGGTCAAGGAATTCCCTTTTCTTCTTATCAAAGAGGTCTAGAAATGCATCGTCGTTTGTGATTAGGTATTTTTTCTCGTTTCGAACCTGCTCAAGCAGGCTGTCAACCAGTTTTTCGCCATTTTCAACAGAGGGAATATCAGTTTTCATGATGGAATCCGTGACCTTGTTGAGGTGGTTGAGACGAAAGATTAAATAAAAACTCATGGCAAGCATGAACAATGCAATGATAATATAACCAAAGACCATGCGTTTCCAGAGGCTGTTTTTTATCATAGTTACTAACTGAATTTGGCTTAAACTAACAAATGGCAAATTAATTTGATTGTAAAATTTGACTATACGTGAACATAAAACGTACGTAATGCTTTATTCGTGTATGACATCTCTTTTCAGATTTGTAAAAAGGCGATTTGCATTATGGAGGAACATAAAGATGTTGATGAAATATTACCTAAACCATGAATTATTAGCAAGTAAAAAATTACCTGTAATAATTTATATATTGCGATGTTATTGAGACTTATGCTATAGTAATTTTTAAATACTTTCTGACATGTGGAAAAAATATGATATTTATTTTATGGAGGGGAAATGGAGGTATCAGAAAGATTTTTACAGACAGCACTGGATGGCATTCATGACTGTATTAACATCGTGGATAAGGATTTTAAGATTATATTTATGAATGAAGCTGCCAGTCAGAGGGCGGGGAAAAAACGGCAATTGTTGCTGGGAAACAAATGCTATGCAGAGTTATGGAAAGAGAGTTCTCCCTGCAAGAATTGTGTAACAGGTAAGGTCTTTGAGACGGGGAAACCCCAACAAACAATTACATGGGAAATAGACCCAGACGGAAAGAAGTTTTACCTGGAAAAGTTTGCATTTCCCATTGTCGATAAGGATGGGAAAACAGAATATACCGTAGAAATTTTTAGAGATATTACGGAAAGAAAGTTGCTGGAAGAGGATCGTGAACAACAGCGCCTGGAATTAGGCAAGCGGGTGCGTGAGCTTAGACATGCTTATGAAGAGCTAAAATCTATGCAGAACCAGCTTCTGCAGGCCGAGAAAATGGCTTCCATAGGACTTCTTGCTTCCAGCCTTGCTCACGAGTTGGATACGCCCCTTACAACAATTTCTGGTTATTGTGAATTATTGGCTGAGGATATCCATGATGAAAGGTTATTAGGCCGTATTAAGATCATTTCCGAACAGATAGTAAAATGTCAAAAGACCATCCGGAACCTATTGGATTTTTCCAGGAAATCCAATTGTGAAAAGAAATTATGCAATATCCACCATTTAATCAATAATACCCTGTTGCTGGTTGAGCATCGTCTAAAAATTCACAAAATAAATTTACATAAAACCTTTGATGATAATGTTCCTCCCTTGCTGGTGGATGGGAATCAAATTCAACAGGTAATTTTGAATCTTGTCAATAATGCGGTAGATGCCCTGCCTCAGGGAGGGGATATAATTATTGAAACCAGACTAAATACGGAAGCAAAGTCCATTGAGGTTATTTTTGAAGATAACGGAATCGGTATATCAAGTGAAGACCAAAATCGTGTCTTTGCACCCTTCTTTACTACCAAAGAACCTGGCAAAGGGACTGGATTAGGGTTATCAATTTGCAATAACATTATTTCAGCCCATAATGGTAGAATATTATTAGAAAGTCGAACAGGGAATGGTACTAGATTCGTTGTGTTGTTACCGATATAAAGAGCGTTTTTTGAAGGATAAGAGTCGTGAAGAAGATGTTGGTTATAGATGACGATTTGGCCATGGGAGAGATGTGTAAAGAACTCCTGAAGAGTAAGGGATACGCATCTGAAGTCGTCACCAGCGGTAAAGAGGCAATTGAAAAACTGTCCATGGACGGGCTATATGCGATTGTGCTTACCGATCTGGTTATGCCGGATATGGATGGAATAGAGGTATTGAAAAAGATAAAACAGCAAAACCCCCAGATTGATGTGGTGGTAATGACGAGTTATGGCACTGTTACAAACGCTGTAGATGCGATGAAACTTGGGGCATCTGACTATATTACAAAGCCATTTAAACGTGATGAACTTATCGTTGTCATCGAAAAGATATTGCAGATGCAGCGCCTTGAGGGAGAAGTAGACCGGTTACGTTCAGAACTTGGAGAAAAATATACATTTGGTAACATTATTGGTGAGAGTGCAAAAATTAAAAAAATATTTGAAATCATATCCAACGTATCTAATACGGAAGCCAACATCCTGATTCAGGGAGAAACCGGTACAGGCAAGGAATTGGTAGCCAGGGCGATACATTATAACAGCGCTCGTAAAAACTATCCGTTCGTCAAGGTAGATTGTGCAGCCCTGACGGAGACGCTGCTGGAAAGCGAACTTTTTGGCCACGAAAAAGGGGCTTTTACCGGCGCCATAAAAGATAGAATCGGTCGTTTCAGAACGGCCGACCATGGTACGATTTTCTTAGATGAAATTGGCAATATTTCTCTGGCAGTTCAGGCAAAATTACTTCGGGTCTTGCAGGACAGTGAATTTGAGGCCGTAGGGAGCGACAAGCCTGTAAAGGTGGATGTGCGTATTATTGCGGCGACCAATGCAGACCTTGAGGGAAATGTTGAAAAGGGCTTATTCAGGAGAGACCTTTTTTACAGGCTTAATGTCATTCGCATTTTTCTGCCGCCGTTAAGGGAGCGTACTGACGATATCCCAATGCTTGCCTCTCATTTTCTTTCCATTCACAACGAGAAGAATAGAAAAACTGTAGAAGGGATTTCCCGCGAGGCGATAAACAAACTCATGTCGTATACCTGGCCGGGAAATATTCGTGAATTGGAGAACGTCATCGAACGTGCGGTAATCCTTTGCAAAGGGAAGGTGATTGAGCCTGCAGATATTCCTTTGTATCAGGAAAAACCGGGTTTTTCGCAGGGTTTGTCAGGAAAACCACTGCAGGAGTTAATGGATCAAGTGGAACGGCAAATAATTATTAATACGCTGGAATTGACGGGTACAGACAAAGAAAAGGCTGCAAAAGTACTCCGGATTTCGCGCGCCAGTCTTTATAATAAGTTAAACAAACACAAGATTACAGAACAACTATAATTCTGAATTATGAAAGAATTACAAATCTTACATATCGAACATTGGCACAATTTTTTACTCGCCTTTATCCCGCTTTTTATAGCAATCGACGTGGTAGGGATACTGCCCATATTTATGTCATTGGTGGATGGGATAGAGAAACCGCAGAAAACAAAAATTATAAATCAATCTGTTGTTACAGCCCTTTCAGTTAGCATTGGTTTTTTGGCGCTCGGAAAGTTTGTTTTTTCAGTACTGGGGATTGAAATATATGATTTTAAAATGGCCGGGGGGCTTTTGCTGCTGGTATTTGCCATCAATGATTTGCTGTTTTCAGAAAAGGGAAAGAGAACAATAACCCCCACTATGGGAGTCGTTCCTTTGGGTATTCCACTTGTTGTAGGTCCGGCGGTTTTAACCTCAATCATTGTTACCGTAGATACCTTTGGTTACATTCCCACTGTGACTTCGCTGGTGGTAAATCTCGTTATCGTATGGATTGTGTTTCTGAAGTCAAATTTTATATATCGATTGATGGGTGACGGAGGTTCCAAGGCATTTGCCAAGGTCGCGTCACTATTGCTGGCAGCCATAGCAGTGATGATGCTCAGACGAGGGTTTATGGACATGATGTTATACATGAAAAAAGCTTCCTAGCAACCAAATAGCAATGGTGTGGTTTTTAAGCATATGACGATAAAAAAGGGACTGGAAATTTTTTGTGGAGTTACCGTCCTTGCTATTTGCCTTTTGATCATATTTACAGCAAATATTAAGACCCTCCATGCCTTCAGAACGATTAATGCCCGATTTCTCATCTTCTCGCTTATATTGATCTGCTTGTCCTGGTGTTTTGACGTGTTGCGTCTAAAAGTGTTGACAAAGGCCGTTGGTGTGCATCTCCCTTTTATGTACGGTACAAAAGCAATATTATCATATACGTTTCTTTCAAACATTACACCTTCCTCAGCGGGCGGTGAGCCTGTCTTGTTTTACATGTTAAACCAGAAGGGTATAACCGCCGGAAAGGCAAGTGCAATTGCGTTCTTGCGGACAATGATTACCATGATATTTTTTGCTATTGGCGGTCCGATCATCATTTGTTTCCATCGTGAATTATTGTCGAGTGTCGGTTTGAAGATGGTGTTCGATTATGTGGCTATCTTTTTGGCAGTAACGGTAACGTTCTTTGCATATCTTTATTTTGTCCCACACTCGGCAAGAAGAGGCCTGGATTTGTTATTTAATTATTTTGAGAAATTCGCAATTTTTAAGGGGAAGTCTTCCAGATTAAAACATAGCCTTTTGCATGTAGTTGATGAGTTTAAATCCAGTCTCAGGGAGTTCCTTCAAGGTGAGCGATGGCGCTTGATTTTAGTCGTTTTTTATACTGCCTTAATGATTGCCTCGCAATTTTTAGTAGCGCCCATGATTTTGAAAGGTCTGGGTTGTAATGTTAAAATACTGAGCACCTTTATGGTTCAGGGGGTTTTAAACTTTATGCTTTATTATGCGCCAACGCCGGGAGGCAGTGGCATATCAGAAGGTGTTGGATATACACTTTTTGCTCCATTAGTCCCTTCCCATGTACTTGGAGTTTTTCTTGTTATATGGAAATTTTTAACAAATTATATGTGGACGATTGCCGGTGGCTTAATTATTGCCAAATCCATTGGAATGAAACATCTGGAAGATATAATAAAAAGATAGAGAAATTTCTTGCCAGAGAATATTAAAACGATTTTGTAGCGGAGTTTCCATGAAGGTGCTGATTGTAGATGATAATATCGAAAACAGGAATATCTTAAGGCATATCATCGAAAGACAAAATAATGAGGTGATAGAAGCGGAAGATGGCCTGGATGGCCTAGAAAAGGCTGCTGTCCATAAGCCCGACCTGATTATCTCCGATGTTCTGATGCCGAAGATGGACGGCTTTCAATTCCTCAGGAATATTAAAAAGGATGCATGCCTGAAGTCCATTCCTTTTGCGTTTTATTCGGCAGTTTATAACAGTGATAAGGATATGGAACTTGCAGAGTCTCTTGGGGCGCTGACCTTTATTGCAAAGCCAAAAGAACCTGATAAATTATGGCTGGAGATTAAGAACGCACTAAAAACCTTTAAGACCGAAGAGGAGAAGGTTGAAAGAAAGCTGCTTGTGAAAGATGAAGAATTTCTCGAGAGCCATAGTCATATTGTAACGGCAAAACTCGAAGAGAAGGTTAAAGAACTCGAAAAGGAAATCGCCTGGCGCAAACTCGCTGAGGCACGCCAGTCTGCACAATTTTCTTTGACTCGTATTGTAGCAGAGTCTGCAACACTCACTGAAGCGGCACCAAAACTCCTGCAGGCTATTTGCGAAGGCTTTGGATGGGAATTTGGCGAGTTATGGCGTGTGGATTCGGAATCCACACAGTTGCGATTGAAGGATATCTGGCATGTGCCGTCGTTGGAGATGTCTGAGTTTGAGCAGTGCAGTCGAACGTTTACCTTTTCCAAAGGAATTGGACTGCCAGGTCGTGTTTGGGCAAGCGGCCAACCTGTGTGGGTCGCGGACGTTATTATAGATAGCAACTTTCCTCGTGCGGCCATTGCTGCCAAACTTGGCATACATGGGGCCATGTCATTCCCGGTCACGAAGAGAGCCGAAGTAATTGGCATTATGGGATTCTTTGCCAAAAGCATTCGCCCGCCCGATAAAGATGTCTTCAATATTATGGCCGACATCGGCAGACGAATCGGCGCATTTATAGATCGTAGGTTGGCTGAGGAGTCGCTCCGTGCAAGCGAGTATAAGTACCGATTACTCCTTGAAAATCTCCCGCAAAGGATATTTTATAAGGACAGAAATTCAGTGTATGTATCCTGCAACGAAAATTATGCGAAAGATTTGAAAATCAAGCCTGATGAAATTGCCGGAAAGACAGACTATGATTTTTTCCCCAAGGAACTTGCAGTAAAATACAGGGCAGATGACAAGAGAATTTTAGAGTCGGAGCAAGCAGAGGATCTAGAGGAGAAATTTATCAAGGATGGGCGAGAGTTGATTGTGCATACAGTCAAAACCCCAGTAAAAGATGAAAAAGGTGGTGTTCTGGGTATCATAGGTATTTTCTGGGACATAACCGAGCGGAAGCAGTTAGAGATGGCAAAAACCCGATTATCTACCATTCTTGAAGCGACTACAGACTTTGTTGGCACTGCGGATGTGGATGGTCGCATACTCTATATCAACAAAGCGGGACGTAAAATGTTAGGGATCGGTGAGGATGAAGATGTCTTGAATATGAGCATGGCGGATTGTCACTCCATATTAACATGGACGGTTATCAGAGAAGAGGGTATGCAAACTGCAATTCAGGAAGGGGTTTGGATTGGAGAAACTACCCTTCTACACCGTGACGGGCGTGAGATTCCCGTTTCACAAGTGATTATTGCCCACAAAAACCCAAATGGAACAGTCGAGTATTTTTCTACCGTAGCGCGCGATGTTACTGAACGCAAACGCTTTGAGACACAAATTGTATACATGGCGAATCGTGACCCGCTTACCGATCTCTTCAACCGCCGTCGTTTTCATGCCGAATTGGATAGCTGTCTTGCCCAATCCCGGCGATATGGAATCCAGGGTGCACTGCTATTTATGGACCTTGATAATTTCAAGTATATTAATGATTCGCTTGGTCACCAGGCAGGAGATAAATTCCTGAAGGCGCTAGCCGATTTATTGAAGGTACGACTGCGGGAAACTGACGTACTTGCAAGGCTGGGTGGTGACGAATTTGCTATCATCCTGCCATATGTCAGTGAAACTCAGGCAGTGTCGATTGCGACCCAGTTGCTTGATCTGGTGCGGTACCATGCTTCTATTGAGAAAGGTCATCCGCTTGGTATTACCGTCAGCATTGGTATAGCCCTGTTCCCCAGGCATGCCGATACCGTAGAAACACTACTTACGTATGCCGATCTTGCAATGTATCGGGCAAAGGAAGAAGGGCGTAACCGTATTTGTGTCTATACGCCTGAACAGAAAACGCAAATCGAATCAAGGCTCATATGGGAAAAACGTATACGTGAGGCGCTCTGTCAGGATCGCTTTGTATTGTATTTACAGCCTATCCTGGACATACATCAAAACAGTATCATTGGACATGAGGTACTTTTAAGGATGATAGATGAAAATGGGAAGACCGTTGCTCCATCTCATTTTCTTAATATTGCAGAACGCTTTGGGCTCATCCACGATATAGACCGTTGGGTGGTGCGAAGGGCTGTCCATCTGATTGAAAGGCTTCAACAAGAAGGCAAATCCGCATATCTTGAAGTCAATCTATCTGGTAAGGCCTTCGCTGACGCAGGATTATTATCCGTGATCAGAGAAGAAATGTCTACAACTGGCATTGATCCAAAAAATCTTGTCTTTGAGATTACCGAGACTGCTTTTGTTGAAAACATGATTGCCGCTCAGCATTTTATTGCCTCCCTTAAGACCCTGGGCTGTCACTTTGCCCTGGATGATTTTGGAATTGGATTTTCCTCGTTTAACTATCTCAAGCATTTGCCGGTGGATTATCTGAAAATTGACGGCAGTTTTATTCGTAATCTGTTACACGATACCGTGGATCAGCATTTGGTCAAGGCAATGGTTGAGGTAGCGCGCGGACTTGGGAAAAAGACCGTTGCCGAGTATGTGGAATGTGAAGAGACAGTGCGGCTGTTGCGAGAATTTGGTGTAGACTATGCCCAGGGTTACTACATTGGCGAACCACGTCCTTTATCGGAAATACAAAGCCAATAAAGAAAAAAACTCGTTTGACTTTACAAGTTAAGATGTATTAAAATAAAGACGTTATTTTTTAATTTTTATATAGGAGAAGTCAATGTTAAAAGGATTGTGTAAGCCGCTGGGAATTGTATTGGGTGGAATATTGTGCATACAGTTAAGTGTATTTGCTGCCGAGAAAGAGACAAAAAAATCTTCCGCACCAGCGAAAAAAAATACTGAAACATCGCCAAAGAAAGAAGCTGCAGTATCAAAAGAAAAAGAAGCTGCGCCGGCTAAACAGGAGGACGATTCAAAGAAGGTTTTGGCAACCGTGAACGGCGAGAATATCAGCCAGGCGGAAGTGAATCAAATGCTCAGCAGGTTTGGTAAGCAGATGCCAGAGGAGCAAATTCCCGCCGTTACAAAGCAAATACTCGATGGATTGATTACACAAAAACTAATTATGCAATTTATTAGAGATAGCAAAATCGAAGTAAGTCAGGCTGAAATAGAGAAAGAATTGAACAAGGTTCGGGAAGACATTAAATCTAATCCAAGTTTGAACGGTCAAACGTTGGAACAGGTGCTAGAGTCACATGGAAGCAGCATTGATAATTTGAAAGGCGATATTATTATATCTCTCTCCCTGGAAAAGCATCTTGGAAAGGATATTGATGATAAGAAAACAAGGGAATACTTTGATCAGAACAAGGCTGCTTATGATGATACAGAGGTAAGAGCCAGTCATATCCTGGTTGACACTCGTCAAATGAAGACAGATGCTGAACTTGCACAGGCATTGGAAAAGATCAAAAAGATAAAAGCGGAAGTTGATTCCGGAAAGGATTTTGCCGAAGTTGCAAAGCAGTCTTCTGATTGTCCTTCGAAAGATAAGGGAGGAGACCTGAACTTTTTCAAGAGAAAGGGACAGATGGTTGAGCCTTTTGCTGCAGCCGCATTTGCTCTAAAGGTAGGCCAGGTGAGTGATCCTGTAAAGACGCCGTTTGGCTACCATATCATAAAAGTTACAGAAATAAAGAAGGGTAATGAGGTTAAATTTGACGATGTGAAACAGAATATCAAACAGAACATGATGGAAGAAAAAGCCCAAGTATTAATAAAACAACTCCTGGAAAAGGCCAAGATAGAATATAAAGCCTAATCGTTAATGTATTTCACTGCGATATTTTGATTGGAATTATTTTATTCTACCGATAAGCTCCCCATCCGACTAATTATGAATGGGGAGCTTATTTTTTATACCTATTTTAATTTTCAGTGACATTTAAGTTGATTTTTCACTTTCAGTATATTATCTTAACTTCACCTTATAGCAGTTTATTAAGGTCTTTTAATACAAGTAGATGGGAGAAAATTATAGAATAATAATTTTGACTATAGAAATCGTATATGATATATTTCCTGCAATTGAGTCAGACAATTTTAAATAATCTATTTAATTGTATGTGGGGTTATTGAAAAAGGAGGTATTAAATCGATGGAATTGAAAAAGAAAGTTACAAATAAGCTTGTATTGAGTTCCTTTTTCAAGACGATTATTATTGACGGGAAGACAGAGCAGGTAACAACAAGGGTCAGAAGGACGCTCTTTTTTGATAATGAGGACAGCTTCCCATTTTCAAAGATAAGAAATGTGGAAATTGTAAAAGATGTACGGGATTCGATACCAAACAAATGTATAAGATATTTAGTATTGTTACACTTCACCAATGGAAAAAGTATGTTGGTAGATGAAGTTGGTGAATCCTCAAGCCGCGGTGGGTTTAAGGAAATGAAAAACCTCGGGAAAAAAATCAGTATGATAACAGGTAGAGAGCTGAAATTATGCGAAGAGTAATATAAGTTTAGAAAATATAAGCATACGCAAATTTATTGTCCGGAGGGCAATCTTTATGAGGTTTATTAAATGGCATCTCGGTATCGTTGGGGTTGCATTCTTTGGAATAGTTGCAATGTCGGAAGCGTTCGAAATTAAACTAAAACAGGAAAAGATTGCAGAAGTAGCGGAGTATGGTAAAAAGTATAAAGGGAAAGAAATATTTTATAGTCCTATCTTGAAATCAGCCTGTTTTGGGAAATATCCGGATGGAGAGGGGGGGCTGATTATGAGTAAATATATAAAAATTGCAGTCATCTCAGCTATGATGGCTCTAAATGATAAGACCCTCACCAAAGATGATATAAAAGAAATTGAAGAATCTACAAGCTTCGACGTTGTTGTTACT
The DNA here is from genome assembly GCA_023261485.1 of Planctomycetota bacterium. Lineage (GTDB taxonomy): Bacteria > Planctomycetota > Brocadiia > Brocadiales > Brocadiaceae > Wunengus. The sequence continues at coordinate 7,715 of JAHFOY010000025.1, read as the reverse complement.
GTTCCTGAAGATTATGCTGAAGCCCCGGAAGACGTACAAATCATGTTGAAACAAGAAACGAACAATATTTTGCCGCTAAAAACAGTGTTTGGGATGAAGCGTAAGGATAAGTTACGAAGTGTGGTTAGTACTTTCCAATATGAAAAGGTAAATCCAAAGGCAAGTACTGCAATTATTGTCAGGACCAGAAAGGTTCAGAAAAAATATACTATCGATTTTTCTTATGTAAAATGATTGACACGTTAGAAAATAAACAATTCGGTCCGAAGCGTACGTTTAGGGATAAGCTGTTCGATTATTCTTCCAATAAAATAGGGAAAGAAAGGACAAAGTTTTTCTTTAAATTGTACGATTTGACCAGATTCGATCTCTTTGGAAAGCCCAAAGGCGCAATCGGGGCAATTGATATAACGAATCGTTGTAACTTACGCTGCAAGCATTGCTACTTTTATGCACATGATTATGAAGAAAGTCCTGAACTCAGTGATGATGAATGGATAGAAAAACTGGAGAGTTTAAAAGAAACGGATTTCCCGTTTTATCAATGTTCATGGATTGGTGGCGAACCTCTGCTGAGAAAAGAATTGATAGAACGAGGCATGAAATATTTCAGGTCGAACCTGGTTGCTACCAACGGCACTATTGAACTTCCTGATTGGCCGGACGTTAATTTTTATATATCGGTTGATGGTAAGAAGGATATGCATGACGCCATTCGGGGTAAAGGCTGTCACGAAAGGATAAAAAAACATGCCAACAGGCCTGAGCTAAAAATACTTGTATCAATGGTAATCAATAAGATGAATTACCAGGACATCGAATACTTTATTGAGGAATGGAAAGACGTCGGTGTTCGTGGGTGCTTATTCCAAATATACACACCTGTAAGGGGGTTGAAAAACGACGATCTTTGGCCTGGTTGGGAATTGCGTGATGAAATTCTGGATACGCTGCTTAGACTAAAAGAGGAAAAATATGGTGATTTTATCGGTGTGCCGAGTCTTGTTCTGAAGCTTATGAAGTCTGATAAGTGTAAAGAGATTACGAGAAACTGTGTCTTTAAGGAGGTGTCTTTTTGTCTCGATCCGCAGGGTCGAATTAAAAAACCGTGCATGATGGGTCCACAGGCTGATTGTTTGAGATGCGGATGTGTACTTCCTTTTCATATGTGGGCGCTGGAAGACAAGTGGCTGATGATGAGGGAGCTTCTCATGTCGGCAAGGCGCAAGATGGGCAAGCGAATCCTGCGATAAGCTTTTTATAAGAAAGGGATCAGGAGATTGTTTCTCCGTTGGCAGAGAAGTTAGCCTTATAAAGGGTCTCCCGTTTGTTTGACTTCCGTGTCTTTTCTTTCAATAAACCTTTTTATGAACCAGTCCGATTCTTTCAATACGATGCTTCCTATAATAGCGCTGAGTAACACATAGACACCGGTAAGAGATTTAATAGGGTAAGGCACGTTTGAACTCATAGAAATAGCGCCAGCCAGGATAATCGAAAACTCTCCCCTCGGTATCAGACTTAAACCAAGCCTTAATCCGGCCCTTTTACTCAATGCATATTTTCCACCAATGAAATATCCCCCGTAAACTTTACTAAAAGAGGAGATTATAAATATAAATATTCCAATGGGTATCATGCCTCCAATATGTTTGTAATCAATTGACATCCCAAATGCCACAAAGAAAATTGCCGTGGAGAACTGCTGGAAGGGCTTTACTGCCTCTGCGATTCTGTGTCTTTGCTTTGTTTCCGACAATAAGAGTCCGGCAAGAAATGCCCCAATCGCTTCAGAAAGCCCTACATAGGACGCAGCGCCTGCCGAGAGCACAATAATCGAAAGGATCAGGATTACAAATAATTCCGTATGTTCGATGTCAATAATTTTATTGATAAATTTTCTAGAAGTTCTGGCAAGCACAATAAAGAACGCAAAAAAGGCCGATGTCTTCAGCATGACTATGATAGTACCCTTTGCGTCTATCTGACCGTAATTAACGATACCAACAATGAATGCAAGGAATGTTGCAATAAACATATCCTCAAAAATCAGGACATTAAGGATATATTCAGTTTCCGGGTTTGCCGAGCGTTTCAAATCAATAATAGATTTTGCCACAATTACAGAGCTGGTTACATAAATAATTCCTGCAAGCAAAAGTGATTGTATTAAGTCGTATCCTAATAACCACCCTATAAAAAGTCCGAGCGGAAAGTTAAATATCAGGTCGTAGATTCCGCTGTAGAATATTTTTCGCTGGTTATTGACCAGACTGCCAACCGAAAATTCCAGGCCAAACATAAACAGCATGAAAATAATGCCCAGTGTGGCGATGAATTCTGTAATGATGGTAACCGGGAAAAAATTCTGGAGAATCATGCCTACCACAATAAATACGGCCGTGAGGGATTGATTAACCTTGGTGGCCAGTAAGCCGGCGATAAACAGGGCAAGGAGGGAGATGCCTAATGATAGTACGCTTTCATTGACGATCATTTTCTATACGTTGTTTGATTTCGAAGATGGATATAAATTTATTAATCTGGTCGTTGTTCCCTATAATGATAATAGTATCCTGGGGTTTGATAATTTCACCGGCGCGTGGGTTGGGTATTACCGTTTCACCCCGAATAATTGTGGTAATAGAAGCACCGGTCTTTTTTCGAATTTCCAATTCTTCAATCTTTTTGTTGGCCAGGTTTGAATCGTTTGTAATCTTAATCCATTCCATGGTTATATTTTTCATCATCAATTTTTGCTCGTCTTCAAGTACCGGCTGGAAGAATGTGCCGGCCAGGATAGCGCCAATTTGACGTGCTTCTTCATCTGTAAGTGTGGTTACAGAACTCGGTTCATCGCTATCTTTCATAAATTTAAAAACCTCCCTTTCCCCTGAAAAATGAATCACCACAACTAATTTGTCGCCGGAATCCAACTCTAAGGTAAATTTCCTGCCTATACCGGGTAGGTCGCATTCCTTGATCTCTGACATAACAAACCCCTTTCCTTAAAATATACCGCTACTATTCAACATAAAAAAGCCTGTGAACGTTCCATCTAAACGAAATGATATTACGTATTAAATGATTATTTGTCAATTTATTTTAGGAATCAATTATGACGAACTAACGCTAATATCCTTGACTTTAATTCTTGATTAATATAATCTTTTCTCATATTCTAGTAAGTGCTATAAGGGGATTGGTGTGGGAAATGGACTTATAATAGTAAATACAGGTAATGGAAAGGGTAAGACCACGGCAGCTCTGGGACTTGGTCTTCGTGCGGCTGGGCATGGTATGAAGGTGCTTATGCTCCAGTTTATCAAGGGTACCTGGCTCACAGGCGAACTATGTGCCGTAAAACGGTTAGAACCCAACTTCAAGATCGTTCAATTGGGTCAGGGTTTTGTCAAAACACTTAAACGTGAACAGTCTGAGGAAGCCATTGAAAATGCCCAAATATCCTGGGATTATGCAAAACAGGAGATTTTTTCTGATTTATACGATACGGTTATCCTGGATGAGCTCAACAATATGATTGACTATGGTCTCTTAAACGTGGATGATGTGATTTCGGTATTAAAAGAAAGACCCAAAAGGCTCAACGTAATCCTTACGGGTCGTAATGCACACGACAAGATTATTGAATTGGCCGATATGGTGACTGAGATGCAAGAAATCAAACACCCATACAAAAAAGGTATCAAGGCACAAAAAGGTATTGAATTTTAGCGTATAATATACTATATGGCTGAATCTAAATTAAATGTAATACTATTACAATACACACCGAATCCAGAAGAAATAGTAGCTCAGGCGGCGAGGTTGTGTTATAGCCCGGCCTCTATTGACGACCTTAAGAAACAGGTAAAGAATAGGGATCTTAAGAGTTTTATCGAAAAATTGACCGATATGCGACACCTCTCACCGGTCGAACACGTTACCTTTACCTTTGGTATAGAAGGTATTTCCCGTGCCTGTTCTCATCAAATTGTAAGACACCGCCTGGCTTCTTATTCCCAACAGAGCCAGCGATACGTGGGGCAACAGAGCAAAAAGACCGGTGGATTTGATTTTATTGTCCCGCCCAGTATTGAAAAAATAGGGAAAAAACAGTGGTTTGTTGAAAAGATGCAAACTATCCAGAAATGGTATGATGAGCTTGTGGAGACGCTTGGGAATGAGAGTGGAAGCACGTTTGAGGATGCCCGTTTTCTATTGCCGAATGCTGCAGAAACAAAGATTATCATTACCATGAATGCCAGAGAATTGTTGCACTTCTTTCGGGTGCGTTGCTGTAACCGGGCACAATGGGAGATAAGGGCTATGGCAATAGAGATGCTCCGGCTGGCCAAGCAAGTTTCTCCACATATCTTCAAGGATGCTGGCCCTGGTTGTGTGAATGACAAGTGCCCGGAAGGGAAGATGACCTGTGGGAAGATGGCTGAGGTCAGGGAAAAATTCAGGAACTTATCGGAAAAGATTCCCTTATAGAATAACACCAATCAGTTTCTGTGTTTGACAGAACAAATCAGTTTCCCTTAAAACAAGAAATCCCACTCCTGCGTAAACAGGAAGTGGGATTTCTTAATTACAAATCCAGCTAATTACAAAGATTAACGTGCGGAAGCCTTTATAATTCTCTTGCTGGTCTTCTTTAGTTCAATCTCAATTTCTTGTGATTCACCGTCACCAAGACTTATTGTTTGCTTTGCTCTCTTGTAACCCTTTTTCTTTGCAACAATTACATATGTATCAGCATCTAAATCTGCAAATTCAAAGAATCCATCTGCATCAGTGGCGGTAGTATTTTTGTAGCCAGTTGTAATTCCTTTGGCTTTTATTTTTACATTTTCAACAGGGTCGCCATTGATATCTACAACATAACCAGAGATTGTGCCCTTTACAATCACTTCCATCACAATTGTTCCAATATCTTGTATCTCATTATCTCCAAGACTTATACTCTGTGTGTAGATTTGGAAACCTTCTTTTTCGGCTGTAAGCGTGTACTCCCCTGCCGAAAGATTGCTAAATTGAAAAGCGCCATCCTCGTCTGTTACCACACTATCCGAGTATTCAGCGCCATCAAGGGTCACAGTAACACCTGCCAAAGCATCATCATTTTCATCGTTCACGAACCAACTATTAGCGTGTAACTTCCGGCCGCTGCTTCTAATACAAAACTACCATCCGGTCCAGTTACGGTTGAATATCCACCTATATCGGTGAATACCGTCGCACCGGCAATACCGGTAAAACTTACCGCATCCACGACATTACCTATGATGACACCCGTTGCAGCCGGTGTTGGTTCTGGCGTCACCGACGGAGTTGCGGTCGGAGTCTGTCCGTAAGTGGTACAGTGGTTTACCACTAGACTCATCATAATGAATAAAAAAAACGCAACTAATGGTGTACGATTAAGCAGCTTAGTAAACATGCGTTGCCCCCTTTCTAAATAAATTTTGTAAACCTACGTGCGTGTCAGAAATAAATCGCATATAAAACATAAAATATTTACTATAATTATATGCGCAAGTTAGCAAATTGGTTGATTTATGTCAAGTAATTTATGGAAAATTATACAAGGAAACATTTGTTTCAACAGGAAAACCAAAAACAATTACGGAAAGTCTGGAGGATGAGGCAATTGAACTTCGACAGGTTTAATGGTCTTCTTAATTATTTCCTTTGAGTGTATTACGTTTAATTTCTTGAAAAGGAAATCGAACTTGACTTCAAGTTCTTCTCCAATCTTGTTTTTTACATCGGCAGGAAGATTCCAGAATCGCTCTTTGAATGGGCCAAAACCATTCTTTCTCGTTTTGTAAATGAACTGTTCGTACGTCTCCCCTTCCTTGCGGTCGGCTGCATAATTTTTATTCAAAAATTCGTAGATTTCATTTTTAAAATCTTGCGGGAAAACACTGCTTTCGTAAATCATATTTTGAAATTCCGTGGCGAGGTGTACTTCAGAAGTAGCTGTTTCAGGAAATTTGTCAAAGGCATCGGCCGGAAGCGTGGAAGCGCCGTGCTGTACCGCCCCGCTAAGGCCATATTCGTCAATGGCAACTCTTGACAAATTTTTCAGGGTGTCAAAGTCCAGCTTTACCTTGGCAATAGTCCCGTCCGGCAATGGCACCCCTCCATGCGTGGTGCCTGTTTGTACACTGATCTTGCTGATACCCTTCAATCCCTTTCCCTTTGCAGCCAGCGTGCTAATATAACCATCCATAAAAGCCCTCAGTTCTTCGATGGTACTGTTCTTCTTGCCCACTTCGCCTATTTCGCCGCCTACAGATACGGTAATTCCTTTAGGTTCCAAAGACCGGATGTAAGAGGTTAATTCGGCCGCAAATTCGAAATTGAGCCGCTGTTGTTCTGTAATGTTGGGTTTGCTTAAATCCACAAGGGTTGAGGTATCGATATCGATATTATAAAAGCCTGCTTCTATGGCTTCCTTGATGAGTCCCCTTACTTTATTAATCTCTGCGTCTTTGTCTTTTTCGTAATACCTTGCGTTGATCTGGAAATGGTCTCCCTGAATAAAGACAGGGACTTCATGCCCTTCCTTGATAGCGGCCGCAAGGACTACCGAAGCATACTCTGCCGGTCTCTGGTCTGTATAACCGATCTCTGACCTTGCGATCTCGAAGATAAATGCGCCGACATGATTCTTCTTTGCCGCCCTGAATATGGAGCGTGCCGTGTCATACGTCAGGCCGCGGATGTTTACAGCAGGTACGGTAAATCCCTTGAACTGTTTTTTGCCAATGGCCTCATAGAGCGATTGAATTGAGGATGAAACAATGCCAAGCTTATTGCTCGTACTACGGATTATCCATCGGGATATATTCTTTATTGCAGTTTCTTTATTAAAAACGGCGTTGTAAACGAGGGTATCAATTATTTTATTTCTTAACGTATCTTTATCGGTTATTTTTAATGTCCCATTTTTTTGAATATCAACAATGCCCTTAAGATCATTTAATAAGTCTGTTTTGCTAGAATACAACATGAGTTGTTAACTCCTTTTACTTTTGTTTATAAAACTTTTCATATATTAATACATCTTCTTTGCTGCCGATGACAAGCGGTACCTTTTGATGCAGTTCGGCAGCCTGAATATCCAGGATACGTTCCTTTCCCGTGGATGCCATGCCGCCGGCCTGCTCAACAATGAATGCAAGCGGGGCTGCCTCATAAAGCAGTCGCAACTTTGCCTTTGGTTTTTTTGGGTCTTTATAATCGGCAGGGTACAGAAAAATACCGCCGTACAGCAGGTTTCTGTGGAAATCCGCAACCAGTGATCCAATATATCTCAGTGAGTACGGGCGTCCCGTTGCTGAGTCATTTTCTTTAAGGTACGAAATATATTTTTTTGTTCCTTCGTCCCATGTATTTGCATTTCCTTCGTTAATACTGTATATCTTGCCTTTGGAAGGAATTCGTATGTTTTCATGGGAAAGTAAAAACTCTCCAATACTTGGGTCTAAAGTAAAACCATGTACGCCTTGTCCTGTCGTGTAGACCATCATGGTACTGGAGCCATAGACAATATATCCTGCCGCAACCTGCTCCGTGCCTTTTCTCAGGCAATCCTCAATCGTGGCTTCTTTCCCGGTCGTTTTCTTTCTATGAATAGAGAATATGGTGCCAACACTGACATTTGCGTCGATATTAGACGAACCGTCTAAAGGATCAAAAAG